>CAZDFF010000089.1:0-9509 GCA_964504425.1 uncultured Hyphomicrobiales bacterium | reverse complement strand
GCGCGGGATTCCGCGTCGTCGTCGTTGTCGCCGGTCTTGCCGCCGCCCGCGGCGATGCCCGGCAGCGGATCGACGGCGAACACCGCGTCCGGCCGATAGGCGCTGTCGGCACGGGCGCGATCGGCCGCCGCAAACCAGTCGAACTTGCCGCGCAGCGACACCACCGTGCCGATGATCAGCAGCGCCGGCCCGCCGATGCGTTCGGCCTTCGCCTTCGCTTCGATGTCGACGAGCGTGCCGACGACCACGCGCTGATTTTCGCGCGTGCCGTTCTCGACCACAGCGATGGGCAGCTTGGGATCGGCGCCTTTGGCCCGCATGCCGTCCGTCAGCAGCGCGATGGCGTTCATGCCCATGTAGACGACGACCGTCTGATGCGGCCTTAGTAATGTTTCCCAATCGATATCCAGCACGCCGTTCTTGCTGTGGCCGGTGACGAACACGCAGGCCTGGGCATGATCGCGATGGGTCAGCGGAATACCGGCGTAGGTGGCGCACCCGGTCGCCGCCGTGATCCCGGGCACCACCTGGAACGGCACGCCGTGCTCGGCCAGCATTTCGATTTCCTCGCCGCCGCGCCCGAAGATGAACGGATCGCCGCCCTTGAGGCGCAGCACCCGCTTGCCTTCCTGGGCCAGACGTACCAGCAGGCGGCTGATTTCTTCCTGCGGGACGACGTGGTCGCCCGGCTGCTTGCCGACGAACACGCGTTCGGCGTCCCGGCGCACCAGGTTCAGGATCGGGTCCGACACCAGCCGGTCGTACAGCACCACGTCGGCCTGCTGCATCAGCCGGAGCGCGCGGAAAGTGACGAGATCCGGGTCGCCCGGGCCGCAGCCGACCAGATAGACCTCGCCCCGGTCGTCGACGCCGCCCTTTTCGGCCTCGGCGAGCGTTTTTTCCATCAGGTCGTGGGCGGCCTCGTTCTGGCCGGCGAACAATTGTTCGGCGACCGGGCCGGCGACGATCCGTTCCCAGAAACGGCGCCGGGCGGCGGCGATGGGAATCCCCTGCTTGACCCGATCGCGATAGGCCGCGGCGAAGCGCGCGAGCCGGCCGTAGGCGCCGGGCACCAACGCTTCCAACCGGGCCTTCAGCATCCGCGTCAGCAGCGGCACGGCGCCGCCGCTGGACACCGCGACCAGCAGCGGCGAACGATCGACCACCGCCGGCAGGATGAAGGTGCAAAGCTCCGGCCGATCGACCACGTTGACCGGCACGCCCTTGGCCATCGCCAAGGCATGCGCCCGTTCGTTGATCGCCTGGTCTTCGTCGCCCGCCAGCACCAGAACGACGGCGGCGAAATCGGCGGCGGCGGGCTCGCGGGCCTCATGGCGAAGTTCGCCCGCGTCGCGGCGACGGGCCAGCGACGGCGACAGATCCTTGGCGAACACGGTCACCTTCGCGCCGGCGGCCAGCGCCAGTTCCGCCTTGCGCGCGGCCATGATCCCGCCGCCGACGACGGCGACGGGGCGATCCTTCACGCGCATGAAAACGGGCAGAAAATCCATGATCGGGCGATCCTAGCCGGGAACGGCGACAGGGTCACGGGCGGCCCGCCGGCCGCATGGCCCCATGCCGGGCACACTATATATTCAGTCGTTGGCGCCTTCGACGGCCCTGGAAACGGCCTCGGTGACCTGCTTGGTCGTCGCCGTGCCGCCGAGGTCGGGGGTGAAGGCGGTGCCTTCCTTTGTCACTCGTTCGATGGCCGCCATCAAGCGCGCGGACGCCGCCTTTTCGCCCAGATGGTCGAGCATCATGGACGCGGTCCAAAACGCGCCGATCGGATTGGCGATCCCCTTGCCCGTGATGTCGAACGCGGAGCCGTGGATCGGTTCGAACATCGAGGGAAATTTGCGTTCGGGGTTCAGGTTCGCGGTCGGCGCGATGCCGATGCTTCCCGAGAGCGCGGCGGCAAGATCGCTGAGAATATCCGCGTGCAGGTTGGTCGCCACCACCACGTCGATGCTGGCGGGCTTCAGCACCATGCGCGTGGTCATGGCATCGACCAGCATCTTGTCGTGGGTTACGTCCGGATAGTCGCGGGCGACTTCTTTGTAGATGTCGTCCCACATCACCATGCCGTGCCGCTGCGCGTTCGACTTGGTGACCACGGTCAACTTCTTGCGCGGGCGGGCGCGCGCCAGATCGAAGGCGAAGCGGACGATGCGTTCGACCCCCGTGCGGGTGAACACCGCGACGTCCATGCCGACTTCTTCCGGAAAGCCGCGATGGACGCGCCCGCCGACGCCGGCGTATTCGCCTTCCGAATTCTCGCGCACGATGACCCAGTCGAGATCGCCGGGCTTGCAATCGCGCAACGGGCCGTCGATGCCGGGCAGGATGCGCGTCGGCCTGACATTGGCATATTGATCCATGCCCTGGCAGATGGCGAGGCGCAGCCCCCACAGCGTCAGATGATCCGGCAGGTCGGGCGCACCGACCGCGCCGAAATAAATCGCGTCCTTGGGCTTCAGAGTTTCGAGACCGTCTTCCGGCATCATGACGCCGTGCTTTTTGTAATAGTCCGAGCCCCACGGCAGGGTTTCGACCGATAGGCGAAAACCGCCGTCGCGGCGTTCGAGAACGCGCAAAACCTCGAGTCCGGCCTCGATCACCTCGGGGCCGATGCCGTCGCCCGGAATCGCGGCGATCTTGTATTCGCGCATGTCGTTCTTTCCTCCGTCGCGTCGGCAGGGGTACGCTTGGCGAACCCATGGTCGGGAGAGGCTGTCCTTACATGAAAAACCCGCGCCAGGACAAGGCTTGGCAAGACTTTCAAGGATGGTGCCGGGGGCGCGGCCTGTGCCCGATGCCGGCCCATCCCTGGACGGTTGCGGCCTACGTCCGCTGGTGCGAGGCACGCCGGGCCCACGGCGACATCCCGCCGACGCTGCGGGCCATCGCCGCCCGGCACGGCGCCAGCAAGCGACGGCACCCGGAACTAAGCCCGCTGGTGCGGCGAACGCTGGAGATCGTCGAACAGCGCCGGAAAAAACGACGCGCCGCGGGCGCCGCCCCCAAGCTCGCCGATCTTCTCGCCCGGCCCGACATCGACGGGACCGCCCCGCCGCCGCGACGGCCGGAACGGCAAGCCAAAAAGCCGCGCACGCTGCGCGCGACGCCGAAGCTGGTTTCCCGGCGCCAGCTCGGCTGAAAATCCCTCAGCGGATCTCGATCTCGGCGCCGGCGAAATAGTCCTCGGGGCCCTTTTCGCCTTTCCGCGTCAGCTTCACCTCACCGGTGTATTTACCGACGTCCCAGAACAGGCCCTTCTTCTTCCGGCCAGCGAAGGCAAAGCGGCGCGCCTGCATGCGATCGAGCGTGCTGGCATGTTCGACGATCGCCTCGCCGTCCGGGCCGATTATTTTCAGGCTCAAGACATCGCCTTTCTTGACCCAGAAAATATCGGTCCAGAGGATCAGCACCGGGGCCCGGCGCGACAGGACCTTGTCGCCGTGCAGCCCCGACCGCGCGGCGTCCGCCTTGGGCACCGCCTGGGCGAAGCCGACGTTGCTGACCGCGGTCGGCTTGTAGGCGATCTTGGCGAGCGAGTCCGGCGCCCACAGCGGATGTGCGCCCAAGCCGCAGGCGGCGGCGCGCGACAGGCCGACGAACGGATCGACGATGCGGCCGTCCTTCGCCAGTTGAATGTGCACATGGGGAAATTCCGCCAAGCCCGAATGGCCGACCATGCCGAGGGGCTGCCCTTTTTCGATCCGGTCGCCCTTTTTGACGCGAACGCTGTTCAGGCGCAGATGGCAATATTGCGTCGTCCACCCGCCGCCGTGGTCGACCAGGACGCCGTTGCCGCACTCCCGTCCGGCGATCGATTCGCGGCCGCCCGGCCGGCCGGCATCGAGGTCGGCCATGCCGTCGCGCACGCCTTCGACCGTGCCCGGCGCGGCGGCCAGCACCGGCACGCCCTTGGCCATCGCGGCGAGGTCGCGGATCGCGAAATCGACCCCCTTGTGGCCGTCGTAGGTCGCCTTGCCGCAAGCGTAATCGCGGGTTTCGACCGAGGGGTCGAGATCGACGTAATTGACCACCCAACAGTCGGCCCCGACGGTGCATGCAATGGGCAGGTCGAGGGCGGGCGGGGCCGGATCGGCGGCCGAAACGGCCCCGGCCCCGGACAGGGCCATCAGGGCCCAGGCAAGAACCGCGCGAATCGACCCCCGGAAAAAGTATCGGACCGGCATGGGGTTTTATACCAAGCGAACCGGCCAAACCCAAAGCTCTCCGGGCTCAACCGACGGATGGTTGCCGCACCCGCGAAATAGGCCTATATTGCGCTGCAATATCTATTTTGCGGCGCACCTAGCGCCGCCGGGAAAGGATTAAGTGATGGATAAGCCGGCCAACCACAACGACCTTCTGCACGGGTACTATTTCGAGGACCTGAAGGAAGGCATGAGCGACGTCTACGGCAAGACCGTGACGGACGCCGACATCGTGATGTTTGCGGGCATTTCCGGCGACATCAACCCGGTGCACCTGAACCACGAATTCGCCAGTTCGACCGTGTTCGAGGGCCGCATCGCGCACGGCATCCTGACCGCCAGTTTCATTTCGACCGTGATCGGCACCAAACTGCCGGGACCGGGCTGCATCTACGTCAACCAGGCGCTGCGCTTCAAGGCGCCGGTGAAGTCGGGCGACACGGTGACGGCGATGGCCACCATCACCAAGCTGGTGCCGGAAAAGAAATTCGTCGAACTGAAGACCCAGTGCTTCGTCAAGGGCAAGGTCGTGCTCGACGGCGAAGCCACCGTGATGGTCCCGGCAAGGCCCTGATTCCCGGGCTTTAAGCGCCGATCCGCCGGGTCTTTCCCCTTGACCCGGTGGAAGGCCACTGACACTTTCTTGCCGCCATGCGGATTTTCAGACATTTCGACGCCCTGCCGCGCGAGGCCAGGGGCGCGGCCGTCGCCATCGGCAATTTCGACGGCGTGCATCGCGGCCATCGCGCCGTGATCGGCGAGGCCGGGCAGATCGCACACGCGCAAAACCTGCCGTGGGCGGTGCTCACGTTCGAGCCGCATCCCAGGAACGTGTTCCAGCCCGATCTCGACCCCTTCCGCATCACGCCGTTCCGCGCCAAGGCCCGCGCCATCGCCGATCTCGGCGTCGACCATCTGATCGTGCTCCGGTTCGATCGCCAATTCGCCGCCCGGCCGGCCGACGCCTTCGTCACCGACATCCTGGCCGAGGGCCTCGGCGCCCGGCACGTGATCGCCGGCTACGATTTCGTCTTCGGCAAGGGCCGGGGCGGCAATTGCGAACTGCTGCTGCGCATGGGCAAGACGCTGGGCTTCGACTTCACCGCCGTCAGCGCGGTCGCCGACGCTTCGGGCGAGGTCCTGTCCTCGACCCGCATTCGAAAATCGCTGGCCGACGGCGACCCGAAGACGGCCGCCGCCATCCTCGGCCGCCCGTTCGAGATCGAGGGCCGCGTGCGCCACGGCCAGGCGCGCGGCCGCACCATCGGCTTTCCCACCGCCAACATCGCAATCGGCCGCTACCTGACGCCGGCGCTCGGCGTCTACGCGGTCAAGGCCGGCCTCGAGACCGCCGACGGCAACATGGAATGGCATAAAGGCGTCGCCAATCTCGGCCGTCGCCCGACGTTCGACGGCGAGGGCATCGTCCTCGAAGTCTTCCTGTTCGATTTTTCGGGCGACCTTTACGGAAAGAGAATGCGCGTGCAACTGATCGACTATCTGCGGCCGGAAATGAAATTCGACGGCATCGAACGTCTGAAAGCGCAGATCGGCGACGACAGCGCCAAGGCCCGGCGCGTGCTCGCCGAAACCGGAGGACGCGGCCGATGAGCGTCGATTACAAGGCGACCGTGTTCCTGCCCAAGACCGACTTTCCGATGAAGGCGGGTCTGGCGAAGAAGGAACCGGAAATCCTGGCGCACTGGGACGCGACCGATCTCTACGGCCGCCAGCGCCAAGCGTCGAAGGGACGCGAGAAGTTCGTCCTTCACGACGGCCCGCCCTACGCCAACGGGCATCTGCACATCGGCACGGCGCTGAACAAGATCCTCAAGGACGTCGTCAATCGCACCCAGCAGATGCTGGGCAAGGACGCCAACTACGTGCCCGGATGGGACTGTCACGGTCTGCCGATCGAATGGAAAATCGAGGAACGCTATCGCGCCGAAGGCAAGAACAAGGACGAGGTGCCGATCGTCCGGTTCCGCCGCGAGTGCCGCGAGTTCGCCGAACACTGGATCGGCGTGCAGCGCGAGGAATTCAAGCGCCTGGGCGTGATCGGCGACTGGCCGAATTCGTATTCGACCATGAGTTTCGCCGCCGAGGCGCAGATCGTGCGCGAGATCGGCAAGTTCCTCATGGACGGCTCGCTTTATAAGGGCGCCAAGCCGGTCATGTGGTCGGTGGTCGAAAAAACCGCGCTGGCCGAGGCCGAAGTCGAATACCACGATCACGCCTCGCCGACGATCTTCGTGCGCTTCCCCGTCGTCGCCGGTCCCGCGCCGTTCCAGAACGCCGCCGTCGTCATCTGGACGACGACGCCCTGGACCATTCCCGGCAACCGCGCCATCGCCTATGGCGCAGACATCGAATACCGCGCGATCAAGGTCGTCGAGACCAAGCCCGACAGCCTGGTCAAGGTCGGCGACAAGCTGCTGATCGCCGCCGCGCGCCAACAGGCGTTCATGGAAAGCACCGGCATCGAGAAGCACGAGATCGCCTGGGAAGGCACGGGCGCGAAGCTGGCGGGCATGGTGTGCGACCATCCGTTCCACGGCCGCGGCTACGACTTCGGCGTGCCGCTGTTCCCGGCGGATTTCGTCGATACGGAAACCGGCACCGGCTTCGTCCACATCGCGCCCGGTCACGGCGCCGACGACTGGGAACTCGGCATGAAGCACGGCATCGCCGTGCCCGATACGGTCGGCCCCGACGGCGTCTATTTCGATCACGTGCCCGTCTTCGCCGGCAAGCGGGTGCTCACCCCCGAAGGCAAGGATGGCGACGCCAACGGCGCGGTGATCGGCGAATTGAAGAACGCGGGCGCGCTCTTGGCCAAGGGCAAGGTCAAGCACAGCTACCCGCATTCCTGGCGATCCAAGGCGCCGCTGATCTTCCGCAACACGGCGCAGTGGTTCATCAGCATGGAGAAGACGGATCTCCGCGCCAAGTCGCTCGCCGCCATCGAGGCCACCCGCTTCGTGCCGGCGTCGGGACGGAACCGGCTGCGCGGCATGATCGAGACCCGCCCCGACTGGTGCGTGTCGCGCCAGCGCGCCTGGGGCGTGCCGATCACCGTGTTCCTGAACAAGAAAACCGGCGAGCCGCTGCGCGACCCGAAAGTGCTCGATCGCGTCGTCGCCGCCGTCGAGGCCGAAGGCGCAGACGCTTGGTTCGCTTCCCCGCCCGCGCGGTTCCTGGCCCCCGAGCACGACGCCGACGGTTTCGAACAGGTCACCGACATCCTGGACGTCTGGTTCGATTCCGGGTCCACCCACGCCTTCGTGCTGGAACAGCGCCCGGATTTGAAATGGCCGGCGTCGCTTTATCTCGAAGGATCCGACCAACATCGCGGCTGGTTCCATTCGTCGTTGCTGGAATCCTGCGGCACGCGCGGCCGCGCGCCCTACGACGCGGTCTTGACCCACGGCTTCGTCATGGCCGAGGACGGCCAGAAGATGTCGAAGTCGCTCGGCAACGTGGTCGCGCCCGGCGAGGTCGTGGAAAAGCACGGCGCCGACGTGCTGCGGCTGTGGGTCATCGGCTCGGACTACACCGAAGACCTGCGCATCGGCCCCGAAATCCTGAAACACCATTCGGACATCTATCGCCGCCTGCGCAACACGCTTCGCTACCTTCTCGGCAGCCTGGACGGTTTCGATCCGTCCGAGCGCATCGACGTCGCCGCCATGCCGGAACTGGAACGCTGGGTCCTGCACCGGCTGTGGGAGATGGACGCGAAGCTGAAAGCCGCCTGCGACAGCTTCGAATTTCACACGTTCTTTGCCGATCTGCACACCTTCTGCGCGGTGGACCTGTCCGCGTTCTATTTCGACATCCGCAAGGACGCGCTTTATTGCGACCGGCCGGACGCGCCGAACAGACGCGCCGCGCGCACGGTACTGGATACCTTGTTCGATTGCCTGACCGCGTGGCTGGCGCCGTTCATCTGCTTCACCGCCGAGGAAGCCTGGCTCGCGCGCCGTCCGGGCACGGACGACAGCGTGCATCTGCGCGCCTTCCCCGATATCCCCGCCGCGTGGCGGAACGAGGCCTTGGCCGAACGGTGGGAAGCGATCCGCGCCGTGCGCCGCGTCGTCACCGGCGCCCTGGAGATTGAGCGCGCCGAAAAGCGATTGGGATCGAGCCTCCAGGCCGCGCCCAAGGTGTACCTGACCCGCAAGCACCTGGACGCGATCTCGGGCATCGATCTCGCCGAGATCTCGATCACATCGGGGATCGAACTGATCGAGGGGCAAGCCCCCGAGGGATCCTTCAAGGTCCCCGATGTCGCCGACGTCGGCGTCGTGCCGAGCCCGGCGGCCGGCGAAAAATGCGAACGGTGCTGGAAGGTGTTGCCCGATGTCAGCAAGGATCCCGCCTATCCGGGGGTCTGCGGGCGCTGCGCCGACGCCGTCGCGCGCCATCGCGCCCACGGCGGAGCCGCCGCTTGAACGACCGCCGCGCCCACCTGCGGTTCGGATTCCTGATCGCCGGCGGCGTGTTCGTCGTCGACCAGGCGAGCAAGTGGTGGATCGTCGAGACGGTGATGAAACCGCCCCGGCTGATCGAGGTGGCGCCGTTCTTCAATCTGGTGATGGGCTGGAACCGGGGCGTCAGCTTCGGCCTTCTCAGCAGCCACGCCGAAGCGGCGGCCTGGGGCCTGGTCGCGCTGGCGCTCGCCATTTCGGCGGGGCTGGTTTACTGGCTGGCCCGGGTCGAGAAGCGCTTTCTCGCGCTCGCCATCGGCTTGGTGATCGGCGGGGCGCTGGGCAACGTGATCGACCGGATCCGCTACGGCGCGGTCGCGGATTTCCTTGATTTTCATGCCTTTGGCTATCATTGGCCGGCCTTCAACGCGGCCGATACGGCCATTTCCGTGGGCGCCGCCTTGATCGTCGTGGATGCCTTGTTCGACGACGCCAAAAGCCCTAAAAGTAAGACTCCCGAGAACAAAAAGACCTAGGCCATGAAACCGAGAGCATTCCTGGGGGTCCTTCTCGCCGTCGCATCGGGCGTTTCGCTTTCTGCGTGCGACGATACCAAGAAGGTCCTGGGACTCGAAAAGCGCGCGCCGGACGAATTCGCGGTCTATTCGCGCGCGCCCCTGAGCCTGCCGCCCAACTACGCGCTGCGGCCGCCCGCGCCCGGCGAAACCCGCCCGCAGGAAACCAGCGCGACGCTGGAAGCCGAACGGGCGCTGCGCGGCAAGCAGATGGTCCAGGTCCCGGCGGATGCCACCCCGGGCACGGTATCGCTGCTGCAACGCACCGGCAGCCTGAA
>CAZDFF010000088.1:0-12677 GCA_964504425.1 uncultured Hyphomicrobiales bacterium | reverse complement strand
TCCAAGGTTGTCGAACCGATACGCTCGCACCCATATGGAAGTCATGAACCGCCTCGCCGCCTTCGCCTGCGTTCTCGTCCTGCTCGGCGCCTGCGCCGCGCCGACGCCCTATCGCCCGGCGCTCAAGGGCGAGGGCTTCGCCGACCGCCCGCTCGAGGACGGCCGGTTCCGCGTCAGTTTCTCCGGCAACGAGACGACCCCGCGCGCCACGGTCGAGGACTACATGCTCTATCGCGCCGCCGAGGTGACGCTGGCCAACGGCAAGGACCATTTCGTGGTCGTCAATCGCAACGTCGAGGAACGCGCGCGCACGGTCGTCCGCCACGACCCCGATCCGTGGGCCTATGGCTGGACCGGCTTCCGCCAGCCGCTGTTTTCGCCCTACTACGCCTATCACCCCCGCAATTACTATGGGACGGACCCGTTCTCGCCGTTCCCGCCCGCCTATCCGCGCACCGGCGTCCGCGAGACGATCACCTCCTACGACGCCCACGCCGAGATCGCGCTGGGCAGCGGCCCCAAGCCCGCCGGCAACGAGAACGCCTACGACGCCCGCGCGGTCATCGCCAAGATCGGACCGACGGTCAAACGGCCGGAGTCCTGATAGCGGCGCGTCCTGATCTGGTCGACCCGGAAACCGCGAACGCCCCCTAAACGTCATCACCGGGCCAGCCGGCGCTGCCGGCAATTTATGTTTTGCGCGCCAACGGCGCGACCCGGTGATCCACGACTTCACAAAAAGACGTGGATGCCCGGGTCGCGCCTTAAGGCGCGCAAACAAATTAGGTAGCCGGCAAAGCCGGCGGGCCCGGGCATGACGAGTTGGAAAAGCAAGGGCGTAACCCGGCAAATACCCCCCTCGGCCTTGACGCTCGCACGGGGCGGCTGCATTCTGGCCGCGCCCGCCGGAAGGGCCTGTTTTCGGCTTGATGTTTCGCCTTAGAATATAGGCATAGCGTGTTGAAATGATTTTGCTAATCGACAACTACGACAGCTTCACCTACAACCTGCGCCACTACCTGGGCGAGCTCGGCGCCGAGGTCGAGGTCAGGCGCAACGACGCGCTGACGACCACCGACGCGCTGTCGCTGGGCGCGGACGCCATCGTCATCTCGCCGGGCCCGTGCGACCCGGACAAGGCCGGCATCTGCCTGGAGCTGATCGAGAAGAACGCGGGCAAGCTGCCGATCCTGGGGGTCTGCCTCGGCCACCAGGCGATCGGCCAGGCCTACGGCGGCAAGGTCGTGCGCGCGCCGAAGCCGATGCACGGCAAGGTCAGCCAGATCACCCACACCGGCAAGGGCGTGTTCGCCGGCATCCCGAGCCCGTTCACCGCGACCCGCTATCACTCCCTCACCGTCGACGAGGCCACCATGCCGGCGTGCCTGGAAATCACGGCGCGGAGCGAGGACGGCGTGGTGCAGGGTTTCCAGCACAAGACGCTGCCCATTCATGGGGTCCAGTTCCACCCGGAAAGCATCCACTCCGAGCACGGCCACCGGCTGCTGCGCAACTTCATCGAGCTGGCCCGCCCGAGGAAGGCGGCATGACCGAGCCCCGCTCGCTCAAGCCGGTCCTCGCCAAGGTCGCCGACGGAAAGTCGCTCACCGAAGAGGAAGCTGCCGGCGCCTTCGACGTCATCATGTCGGGCGAGGCGACCCCGGCGCAGATCGGCGCCTTCCTGATGGCGCTCCGGGTGCGCGGCGAGACGGTCGAGGAAATCTCCGGCGCGGTCCGGGTCATGCGCGAAAAGGCGCTGAAAATCACCGCCCCCAAGGGCGCGATTGATGTCGTCGGCACCGGCGGCGACGGCGCCGGCACCTATAACGTCTCCACCGCCGCGGCGTTCGTGGTGGCGGGCGCGGGCGTGCCGGTCGCCAAGCACGGCAACCGGGCCCTGTCGTCGAAATCCGGCGCCGCCGACGTGCTGAGCTCGCTCGGCGTCAATCTCGATTGCGACATGGCCCTGGTCGAGCGCGCCATCGCCGAGGCCGGCATCGGCTTCATGATGGCGCCGCGCCACCACAGCGCCATGCGCCACGTCGGCCCGCCGCGTGCCGAGATGGGCGTGCGCACCGTGTTCAACATCCTCGGTCCCCTGTCCAACCCGGCCGGCGTCACGCGCCAGTTCACCGGCGCCTTCTCGCGCCGCTGGATCGAGCCGATGGCCGAGGTGCTGGGCCGCCTGGGGTGCGAGGCGACCTGGGTCGTGCACGGATCGGACGGCCTCGACGAGCTCACCACCACCGGGCCCTCCTACGTCGCGGCCCTGGAAAACGGCAAGGTCCGCACCTTCGAGGTGACCCCCGAGGACGCCGGCCTGCCCCGCGCGAACCCCGAGGACCTGAAGGGCGGCGACCGGCAGACCAACGCGCGCGCCATCCACGAACTGATGAACGGCGCCGCGGGCGCGGCGCTGATCGTCGCCGGCAAGGCCAAAAACCTGAAGGAAGGCGCCGGCATCGCCGCGGCCGCCATCGACACCGGCAAGGCCCGCGCCGCCATGGACCGGCTGGTCGAAATCACCAACGCCGGCAAATCCTGATGAGCGACGTCCTGGCGAAAATCTGCGCCGACAAGCGGGCCGAGATCGCCGCCCGCAAGCACGCGATCCCGCCGTCCGAGATCGAGGACATCGCCAAGCACGCCCCCGCGCCGCGCGGCTTCACCGACGCCATCACGAAAAAGATCGCCGCCGGCGACTACGCCCTGATCGCCGAGATCAAGCGCGCGTCCCCATCGAAAGGCCTGATCCGCGAGGATTTCGACCCCGCCACCCTCGCCAAGGCCTACGCCGACGGCGGCGCGACCTGCCTTTCCGTGCTCACCGACGAGCCCTACTTCATGGGCAAGGACGCCTACCTGAACGAGGCCAAGGACGCGGTCGCCCTCCCGGTGCTGCGCAAGGACTTCATGTTGGAGCCCTATCAGATATACGAGTCCCGCGCGCTCGGCGCCGATTGCGTGCTGCTGATCATGGCCGCCGTCAGCGACCCGGAAGCGCAGGACCTGGTCGACGCCGCCCAGGCGCTCGGCATGAACACGCTGGTCGAGGTCCACGACGAGGACGAACTGGAACGCGCCTCCGCCCTCACCGCCCGCCTGCTCGGCATCAACAACCGCAACCTGAAAACCTTGGAAGTCGATCTTGCCACCGCCGAACGGCTGCTGCCGCGCGTGCCGAAGGACAAGATCGCGGTGGCCGAAAGCGGCCTCAACGCGCCCGCCGACCTCGCCCGCATGTCGGCCGCCGGGGCCAACTGTTTCCTGGTCGGGGAATCGCTCATGCGCCAACCGGACGTCGCCGCCGCGACCCGGGCGCTGTTGGCCCGACCCGCACGCCCCCGCGCCGTGAACGATTGAGACCCCCATGGCCGACCTGACCCACATCGACGAACACGGCAACGCGGTCATGGTCGACGTCTCGGACAAGGCCGACACCGAGCGCACCGCCACCGCCCGCGGCTCGGTCGTCATGAAGCCCGACACCCTGGCCCGCATCATGGCCGGCGGCGTCAAGAAGGGCGACGTGCTGACGGTCGCGCAACTGGCCGGCATCATGGGCGCGAAGAAGACGCCCGAGCTGATCCCGCTCTGCCATCCGCTCGCGCTCACCTCGGTCACGGTCGAACTGTCGTGCGATCCGTCGCGCAACTCGGTCGACATCGAGGCCACCTGCAAGCTGACCGGCAAGACCGGCGTCGAGATGGAGGCGCTGACCGCCGTCGCCGTCGCCGCCCTCACGGTCTACGACATGGTGAAGGCGATCGACCGCGCCATGCGCATCGTCCACATCCGCCTGGTGCACAAGGCCGGCGGCAAGTCTGGCACCTACACGGATCAATAGGCCCCGAGATGATCTCCGTCGCCGACGCGTTGGCCAAGGTTCTGGCGGGGGTGCGCCCCGTCGCCGCCGAGCAGGTGGCGCTGACCGACGGGCTCGGGCGCGTGCTGGCCGAGGACGTGGCCGCGCGCCTGTCGCACCCGCCCACCGCCGTTTCCGCCATGGACGGCTACGCGGTGCGCGCCGCCGACGTCGCCGCCGTGCCGGCCACCCTCGACGTCATCGGCGAATCCTCCGCCGGCCGGGGCTTCGCCGGGCCGATCGCCAAGGGCCAGGCCGCGCGTATCTTCACCGGCGCGCCGATCCCCGACGGCGCCGATTGCATCGCCATCCAAGAGGACTGCGACGCCAAGGACGGCGCGGTGACGGTCAAGGAAACCGTCAAGGCCGGCAAGTGGGTACGCCCGGCCGGGCTGGATTTCTCGAAGGGCGAGGTGCTGCTGGAAGCCGGCCGCGTGCTGACCGCGCGCGACGTCGGGCTGGCCGCCGCCATGAACGTGCCGTGGCTGATGGTCCGGCGCCGGCCGCGCGTCGCCATCATCGCCACCGGCGACGAGGTGGTGATGCCCGGCGATCCGTTGGGCCCGGATCAGATCGTCAGTTCCAACTCCGTCGCCATCGCCGCTTATGTGAAGGCGCTCGGCGGCGAGCCGGTGAACCTCGGCATCGCGCGGGACACGGTGGAAAGCCTGACCGCTCTGTTGGCGGGCGTGCGCGGCGCCGACCTGCTGGTGACCACCGGCGGCGCCTCGGTCGGCGATTACGACCTGATCAAACAGGTGCTCGGCAGCGAGGGACTCGAACTGAGCTTCTATAAAATCGCCATGCGCCCGGGCAAGCCGCTGATCTTCGGGCGGCTGGGCGACGTGCCGGTGCTGGGGCTTCCGGGAAATCCCGTTTCCACCGGCGTCTGCTCGGCGATCTTCCTGAAGCCGGCGATGGAAAAGATGCTGACCATTCGCGCCAAGGACCGCCCGGCGCAATCCGCCGTGTTGGGCCGCGACCTGCCGGAAAACGACAAGCGCGCCGAATACATGCGCGCGACGTTGTCCTTCGCGCCCGACGGCACCCGCGTGGCGACGCCGTTCGACAAGCAGGACTCGGCGATGCTGGCGAAGCTGTCGCACGCCGACTGCCTGGTGCTGCGCCCCGCCCTCGCGCCGCCCGCGAAGAAAGGCGAGCGCGTCGAGATCCTGATGCTCGGCGAAGGGATCGTCAGGTTTTAGGAGGCGGTTCCGACGCCGCGCCCGTTTCTTTATCCGCCCGCCCCTTGATACGCATCAATTTCCACATATTTCATATGTGGAAACATGGCGATCGCTTCCCGCTCAATCGAGAAAAGAGAGGAGAACGCCCGATGGCGACGAAAACCGAATTGAAACCCGACGTGAAGGCGTTCTTCGACGAGGCCACCAACACCGTCAGCTACGTGGTGAAGGACCCGGGTTCGAACGCCTGCGCGATCGTCGATTCGGTGCTGGATTTCGACCCGGCCTCGGGCCGCACGTCGACCATGTCCGCCGACGCGATCGTCGCCGACGCGAAGGCACGCGGCCTGACCGTCGCGTGGATCCTGGAAACCCACGCCCACGCCGATCACCTGTCGGCGGCGCCGTACCTGAAGAAGGCCCTCGGCGGCAAGATCGCCATCGGCGCGCACATCCAGACGGTGCAGGAAACCTTCGGCAAGGTGTTCAACGCCGAGCCCGCCTTCAAGCGCGACGGCAGCCAGTTCGACCGACTGTTCAACGACGGCGACACCTTCGCCATCGGCGGGCTTCGGGCGCGCGCCATGCACACGCCCGGCCACACGCCCGCATGCCTGACCTACGTGATCGGCGACGCGGCCTTCGTCGGCGACACCCTCTTCATGCCCGATTACGGCAGCGCGCGCTGCGACTTTCCGGGCGGCGACGCGCGCACCCTTTTCCGCTCGATCCAAAAGATCTTCGCCCTGCCGCCGGAAACGCGGCTGTTCATGTGCCACGACTACAAGGCGCCGGGCCGCGACGAATACGCCTGGGAAACGACGGTCGCCGAGGAACGTCGCGCCAACGTCCACGTCAAGGACGGCACCGCCGAGGACGCCTTCGTGAAGATGCGCGAGGCCCGCGACAGGACGCTTTCGATGCCGCGCCTGATCCTGCCCTCGATCCAGATCAACATGCGCGCGGGCGACCTGCCGCCCCCCGATACGAACGGGACGCGCTATCTCAAGCTGCCGCTGAACGCGCTCTAGTGGAGCGAATTTGACATTCGATCCCCACTTGCAGCGACCGTGATATCGAATGTCAAATTCAAAAGCTCCACTAGAATCAAATAGTTGCTAGTGGTCTTTTCGATTCCGACATTTGCTCTCGGAATTGCCCCAGCGGGATGCAAATGTCGGAATCGGACCACTAGCCAGGCCGCCGAACCACACCGGCAAAGGAGACGCCGTGAAGGACCCCTACGAAGCCCTGGGCGTCGCCCGCACCGCGTCGGCGGACGACATCCGCAAGGCCTATCGCGCCCTCGCCAAGAAGCTGCACCCGGACCTGAACCCCGGCGACAAGAAGGCCGAGGAACGGTTCAAGGAAATTTCGACCGCCTACGGCCTGCTGTCGGACACGGAAAAGCGCAAGCGCTTCGACGCGGGCGAGATCGACGCCTCCGGCGCCGAGACGCCGAGCCGGCAGTACTACAAGGATTTCGCCCACGCCGGCGGCGCGGGCGGTCCCTATGGCAACGCCTCCGGGTTCGCCGATTTCGCCGACGGCGACGACGTCCTGGCCGAGTTCTTCCGCCGCCACGCCGAGGCCGCACGCCACGCGCCCGGCGCGGACTTGCAGTTCCGCCTGACGGTCCCGTTCCTGGACGCAATCAACGGCGCGAAGACGCGCCTCTCGCTGCCGCACGGCGGTACCATCGACGTGACCATCCCCGCGGGCGTGCGCGACGGCCAGGTGCTGCGCCTCAAGGGCAAGGGCGCCAAGTCCATGGGCGAAGGCCCGGCGGGCGACGCACTCGTGGAAATTTCGATCGAGCCGCACCCCCTGTTCCAACGCGCGGGCGACGACATCGCGATCGACCTTCCCGTGACCGTCAAGGAAGCGGTGCTGGGCGCAAAGATCCGCGTGCCGACGCCCCGGGGCGCGGTAATGCTGACCGTCCCGAAGAATTCCAACAACGGCGCGGTGCTCAGGCTCAAGGGCAAGGGCGCGGCAAGACACGACGGGCACGGCCACGGCGACCAACTGGTGCGCCTCAAGGTCGTGCTGCCGAGCGAACCCGACGCCGACCTCGAAGCCTTCCTCGCCGGTTGGACGCCCAAGGCCGACGACGACCCGCGCAAGGGGATGCCGTCATGATCATTTCCAGAACCGAGTTTCTCCGGCAGGCCGACCTCGACGGCGACACGCTCGAGATTTGGATCCGCGAGGAATGGATCGTGCCGCACGCGCCCACGGCGCAAGATCCGCACGCGCCCACGGCGCAAGAGCCGCACGCGCCCACGGCGCAAGAGAACGAGACCGAGCCCGCCTTCACTGAGGCCGACCTGGCGCGCGCCCGCCTCATTCGCGAACTGAAGCGCGACTTCGGCGTCAACGACGAAGGGATCGGCGTGATCCTGAACCTGCTCGATCAGGTGCACGGGCTGCGCGGCGCGCTCGCCGCGATGTGCGCGCGGAAGGACTGAACCGCGACGAAGGCGGGCTGGGGCCCGCGCCCGCACCGCCGTCGGCCGCCAGGCAAGCGCAACGCACTGACCTTGAAAGCCGCCGCGCCATCCGTCGCTTGCCGGGCCGTTGCGATTCCGGCAAGGTGATCGGGACGTCCGAGGGGAGACGTCGGTTCCCGATCCCCCGCCGTGGAGGCGGCCTTTCAACCGAGATTCGAATCCGACGACGGCGTGCCGATGCCGGCGCGCCCTGCCCATCGCCCGCGACCATTGCCATAAAGGACGAAACATCATGACTTCCCGCAAGATTATCGCCGCGCCGGCCCTGCTGGCCGCGGCGGCGCTGCTCTGGGCCGCGCCGGCCGCCGCGCAGCAGCCGCAGCAACCCGCCGTCAACCTGGCCAAGGGCAAGAAGGTGTTCCAGTCGTCGGTCGGCTACGACGGCAAGCCCGAACTGGCGATCGACGGCAACCGCAACCCGGCCTACGCCGCCAAGACCACCACCCACACCGCCGACGGCGACAAGATGCCGTGGTGGGAAATCGACCTCGGCGCCGTCCACAGGGTCACCCAGATCCGCATCTTCAACCGCGCGGATCCGTGCTGCCGCGAGCGCATCTTCGGCGCCCAGGTGATCGTTTCCGACCAGCCGCTGCCCAGGCCCGACGGCATGGCCTCGCAGCGCAAGCGCGTGTTCCCGATCGGCGACGTCCGCCCGGTGTACGACTTCCCCACCAACGGCATGCCGGTGCGTTTCGTGCGCGTGCAGTTGCCGAAGCCGGGCGCCCTGAGCCTGGCGGAAGTCGAGATCATGGGCGACCCGAAGCCGATCGCCGCGCCGCCGGTCGCCGGCGCGCCCGCCCCCCCGCCCGGCCAGCCGCAACTCGTCAACCTCGCCAAGGGCAAGAAGGCGACCCAGTCCTCGGACGGATGGGGCGGCAAGGCGGCAATGGCCGTCGACGGCAACAAGAACCCGGCCATGGCCGGCAAGTCGGTCAGCCACACCGCCGACGGCGACAAGCTGCCGTGGTGGGAAGTCGATCTCGGCGCCGTCTACAAGGTCGTCGGCATCCGCGTTTACAATCGCGCGGATTGCTGCGCCGAGCGGCTCGCCGCTTCGGGCGCGGTCGTGCTGGTGTCGGACCAGCCGTTCCCGAACCCGAACGGCATGGCCTCGCAACGGAAGCGCGTGCTCCCGATCCAGGGCGTGAAGCCGATGTACGACCTCCCCACCGGCGGCATCCCGGCGCGCTTCGTGCGGGTGCAGATGCAGAAGCCCGGCTACCTGCACATGGCCGAAATCGAGGTCATCGGCGAACCGAAGCCGCTGTCGCCGGCGCAACCGCCGAAGCAGTGAACGGCGCGCGACGATAGAAGCGGCGCCCGAACGGCGCCGGAAACGTTAGGAGACGTCACGAAAGCGGCGCGACCGGGAAACCGGCCGCGCCGTTTTTTTGTTCTCGATTTTCTCGAACGCGGCATCGTCCGTCACCCCCGCGCGCCCACCGGCGACCCGGTCGCGTGCCGCGCTTGACCCCGGTCAATGCCGACCGGCCGCCGGCGGGCGAGAATGCAACATTCGCGTTCACCCTCGCCAAGGATGGATACCGTGAAAAACATCGGAACCGTTGACCGCATCCTGCGCCTCGTCGTCGGCCTGGCCTTGATCGCGCTCGTCTTCGTCGGCCCGCAGACGCCCTGGGGCTGGATCGGCATCGTGCCGCTGCTGACGGCGGCGATCGGCTTCTGCCCGGCCTACCGGCTGTTCGGATTCAACACCTGCAACATCGGCGCCGGATCGAAAACCGGCTAAGGCGTTTCTTTTTTAAAGGGAGTCGTCGCGCGCCGAATGCCCGGCGCCGCGCCCTCGCGCCGCCCGGCGAGGACGGGCGAGCGCGGTGGGATTCCGATGTTTGGCGAAGGGATCGTCAGGTTTTGACGCAGCGCGTCAGGCTTCCCTAAGAACGAATTACGATCCTTCGCCGGACGCCAGGTATGTCGGCAGCTTCTTCTGCCATTCGCTCATAAGAATTAGAGTGCACTCGACTGTTTCACCGCCGTTTTGAACCAATTGCAGGGTCCCGGCCGGTACGGTCTTGTCCCACGAAAAATTGTTGGACATGATTTGCAGCAAATTACGCTTGTAGGCCGTATCGAGATTGTCGAGTTGATCGCCCTTCGTTTCGAGAACGGTGATCCGGGACCCCGCGCCTTCCCGGCGCACCGCGAATATAAAATCGGGATAAACCTTCGCCCGCTTCCATCCTTGTAGCCCGTATTGGGTGCGCGCGACGTTTCGGTGCCACCACGTCAGTGCTTTCTCTCCGTCGAGGTAAACGGCAACGTCGCGTTCGTCGTTGTTGAACTCGTGCTCGTAAAGCGGACTAAAAAGACTTCGCTCCAACGGCCCGCCGTTCTTACCGAGCAATTGGCGAGGACGCTCGGGTAAAACAGAATCGATTACCAAAGGCATTTGCCAGTTATTGCCATCGAGCCGAAGACGAAACTGGATTCGGCCCGCCGCGACATCCTTCTTAAATATCGCTTCGGCCCTGACATTGCGTTCCGTGTCGAGTCCCTTTCTCAATTCCTCGACGATAAGGTTTCCGAGTTTGCCGATCTTATCGTCATTGAACCCGCGTGTTTTGAGCGCAACCAACAGCCGCCCGACGATCTCGCGACCCACGAACGGGTTTAGAACAATATCGGAAATCATGCGCACCGCATGCGCGGGATCGAATGCAAGGCTTTCCGCGCTTAAAGCAACCGCCTCGTCAATAATCCGTTCCTCGCCTGTATCGGCCAGACTGATGCGCTTCAGTTGGCCTTCGGCGGCTTGAGCATTTTCTGGAATCCCATCGGCGATTGCCCAAGGATCGAATCCACGCCAGTCGATTCCCGACAGGACATCGGTCTCGTAATCGAGATCCCGCGCCTCGTCTCCTTCGACAAGCAATACTTTGGGCAAATAAATTTTGGTCGATGCAAAGTCGCTTCGCCGGTTTATTTTTCCCGCGCTTGCCGTCGTCGTGCCCGTTTCGGCGGCAACGACTTCCAAAACCAAATCGCCGAGCCCGTCCTGTTCCAATCCCGTCTTGATGGCCGCGATCACATCGGCGGTTCCCGCGTGGTGGGTGACGACGTGGCATTCATCCAGTGCGGCAATCTCGGTTTTCGTTCCATCGGGTTGGCGCAGGATACGGCCGACAAGTTGCGTCATCGCATTCAGATCGGAACTGGCCGCCAACGAGCAAAGCACGTATGCGAAGGGGCAATCCCACCCTTCCTGCAACGCCTGCTTGGTGATAATGGCTCTAACCCGATTGGTCGGTGAAAGAAGGTCTTGGTTTTCCGGTTGATTGAGATCGTTCTTTTCCGCCGTCTTGATCGCAATTTCCGCTTCGTCGAATCCTGCGGTAATCAACCAATCCTTGACGTCCTCGGCGTGAATGTGAGTGCCGGTACGCTGATCCTTTCCCGTGCGCTCCACCTGAATCAGCATGATGGGACGGATATATCGCCCGGTTTCCGAACGCAACGTCCGAGCATGGGCATCCAGTTCGTTGAGCTTGCCGAGCGCCGCATTCAACGTCGCCTTCCAATCCGTGCCTTGGCGCGCATCGAGATTGAGAGGCATCTTGATCATGCCTTCCCTGTCCAATTCCTTGCCCGTCACTTCCACGAGGACATTGGAAAATTGCGCCGGCCGTGGGTTCTTGCCTCCTCTGGCGGCAACGTCCTTGGGCGTCGCCGTCAACTCCAGAACGAAACAAGGGTTGAACCCATAAAGTGTGTTGAAGGCCAATTCCGCAACGGCGCGGTGGCCTTCGTCCATCACGACCACGGGGCGGATGATCCGCAAGGCATTCCCGAGCGAGTCCTTCACCATCGGAAAGATATCATTGTACGCGTCCAAATTCGGCGTCGCCGCGATGACCGCGCGATGGGCTTGTTGTTCGCCTTCCGGCGGAAAGAAGCCGTGCACGTCGCCCCGGTCTTGGAACATCTTCAGCGTGTCTTTGGTCTCGCGATTGGCCGATTGCAACATCAGCAACATGATGCACAGATGGGTTTCCACGTCCCGAGCGTTCAGCGGATCGCTTTTTTCGAGGATACGAACACGACCCGCCGCCGCGCGATCCAGTTCCTGGCGATAAGGGTGCTGCCGGTCGTTAAGTCGCTTCAATGTTTGCGAATAGATCGCCTCGTTGGGCACGATCCAAAGGACGAACCCGCAGTTGCGATTGAGGTACCGCCCCAAGATTCGCGAAACCGCCTGCACCGCCAAAAACGTTTTCCCGCCGCCGGTCGGAACTTTCAACACGATGTTCGGCACGGATCGGCCGATGCCGTCGGCGCGCGGCGAAAACGGGATGGACGAGCGCGAGCGGGGCAATTTTCCGGCCTCGCCCATTTTGGCCCAGGCCCTGCCGGCGAAGTCGGGGACGACCAACTCCAGGTCCGGCTGTTCCTTGACGATTGCCGCAACCTTATCGGCCTTGATCTTCTCGTCGCCGAGAATCTCCAAGTAAGCGTCCAGCGTGACAAGAACCCGATCCTGATAATCGAGTTGCCGGATCATCGCTAATCAATTCCGCTCGATGCGGTAAAGCGCGAACGGCAGCGGCACAAACTCGACCGGAATATTGTTCGCGGCCAGCATTTTTTGCGAAACGTACCGGGACGGAGCGAAAACAAGATGGTTCTTTCCCGGCCTCGCTTCCGCGAATTTCTTAGCGCGCGAAAGCGTCAGCGCCGCCTCCGGTGATTTCAGCCAATCGAGATCGTTCTTATAGATAAGCCAGACATGCTGGCTTTCGGTCTCGCCGAGATAACCTTCGGTTTCGATCATGCGCTTGGGATCGAAAGCCCGGTTGGTCGCCATGTGGAATAGAACCGATCCCAACGCGGCGAACGACGGCAAGACGTCGCCGTTCAGAACTTTATCTAAGGCTACAGGTTCGCCGAGTGTGCAATAGGTGAACCCATCGTTCACTTTTCGAAGTAACGTTCCTTGGGTTTTGGCATTTTCAGAAATTACATTCCGGATACGATTAGCTGTCGTTTTGTCAGCATAGTCTTCGCATTCCACCAATATAAATCTGCGATTTCCGTTATCCCTGGCATTAGCCGATAGCACCGCGTGGCCAGTAACACCTGAGCCAGCAAAAC
>CAZDFF010000087.1:0-12812 GCA_964504425.1 uncultured Hyphomicrobiales bacterium | reverse complement strand
TCGAGCAGCGGGCGCCGCTCGTCCTCGCTGCGGAGCTGCTCCGCCTGCAGGCGGTGTCGATCGCCTGGGATTCGCGACCGGCGGCCGACGGCGGCGGCACAAAAACGGAACTCCTCCCGGCCCGCGTGGACGATCGTCTCGCGGTCGTCCACGGCGATCAGCCGCCAGAAGGGAACCAGGTCGAGCCCGACCTTGGGATCGCCCAGCGTGCCAGTCACCTTGACGATCGACGCGACCGAGTCGCTCAGGTTGATGCCGAGCCCTTCCTTCGCCTGCGGCTTCACCGAGAATGAAATCGCCTCGGTCTTCAGGTTGATGTCGCCGCTGCCGGTGACGTTCATCTTGCCGGTCTCCGCGGCGATTCCCTTGTCGGCCACGGCCATGCCGTCCTTCACCTTGAACAACACGACGCCACACTTGAGTTCCGTGAACTCCTCCTTCTTGACGAACGGATTGACGGCGCCGAGAACCTGCGTGCCGATGTCGCCGCCGAACCTATCGAGGGCCTTATTGTGCAGGCGGCCCTTGCCGACGACGACTCGCACTTCGCCGTTCAACCCGGCCATTAATGCCCGCACGGAAGCGCCGTTACCCTGCAACTGCACGTGGGTCTCGGCCTTGCTGTCGGCGACGGCGTCGGTCACGTCCATCTGTTTCAGGAGCTGGCCCCAGTCGATGTTCTTGCCGTCGAGTTTGACCGAAAGCGCGGCGGGCGACCGCGATCCGTCGAGACGCGCATCGGCATCGATCTTGCCGCCGCCGATTCCCAGCGATGCCGGCGCCACCTGAAGCCGCCCGTCCTTCAGGGCGACGCGCACCTGCACGTCGTTGGCGGCCATGCCGTTCGGCAGAATCAGCCGGCCGAACGAGGCGGAAACCTCGGCGTCGGCCGCCTTGAGTGCGTCCAACGGCAAGGGATCGGCCGAGAACACCCGCCCATCCTTGGGCGGCGTCTTGGCCGCCGGTTTCGCGTCCTTTGCCGGCGGCAGCAGTTCCTTGAGGTCCAAGGTCTTGGACGATATGCGCACGACCGCGTCCGGGCGTTTGCCTTGCAATACAATGTTGGCATTGCCCGACACGTCGCTCGCGCCGGCACGCACAGACAGCGGATCGATGACATACCCCTGCCCCGAATCTTTAACGCGGGCGGCAACGTCGAGCGGCGGCATCTTCTGCATCGTATGGCCGGCCGCGGCGGCGAACGCCTGGGCATCCTTGGCTTCGACCTTGATCGCAAGATCGAAGCCCTTTGCGGCCATGGCGTCGGCGATCTTGCCGTCGACCGTGGCGAGAACCTGCCCCGCCTTGCCGATGCTGACCTTGATGTCGCCGAGCGCGATCTTCGGCATCGTTCCGGAAACCCGAACCTTGGCATCGAGCGGTCCAAGCGGCGGTATCTTCATATCCTTGAGGGCCGGCACCATCGGCTTGGCCCCGGCGATGGTCTTGGAAAGGTCATCGGCCTTGGCCGTAATCTTGAGGTCGAGCCCCTTGAGGGCGCGCGGGTCGGCGATGACGCCGTCGACATCGACCTTGGCATCGAACGCCGTCGCCGTCAGCTTGACCGGATAGGGCTTACCGCCCGACACCAATGCCTCGATCGGCCCCAATTGTCCGCTGGCGGCGAACGGCGCGCCGTTGTGCGAGCCCTTGACCGCGAAATCCAGGGGGCTGCCGAGGCCTTTGGCCTTGAGGTCCAGGCTGGCCAGTTTCACGACCTGTTGGGTCTTGGTCTGACCGTCCTTGTAGGTCAGGGTCAGGTCTTCGACGTGGATTTTTTCGATAACCGGAAGTGGGCCGCCGCCCGATGCGGGTTTGGCGCCCGGCGCGCCCATTTCCCAGTTTCCCTTGCCTTTGGCATCGGTTTCGATCAGCGCGTCCACGCCCCGAACGACGATCCGGTTGATGCGGACATCGCCGGTCAAAAGCGGGATCAGCTGGACCTCGGCGGCGAAGTGTTTGACCGTTATCATTTCGGGCTTCGATCCCCACGGCGCATTCGCGAAGGTCACGCCGTCGACGGCAATCGCCGGAGTCAGCGAAATCTGTAATTTCAGGTCCCCGGCAATCGTCAGATTTCGACCCGTCGCTTCCTTCGTCTTTTCCGCGATCAGACCGCGGTATTGATTGAAGTCCATCGACTTCAGAACCGCGACGCCGGCCACCGCCAGGGCGACCAGGAAAACGCCGATACCGATGACGATCTTGATTGCTCGGCTCATGCCACTTTCTCCATCAAACCGTGAAGCGCCGAAGGCAGCTCGGGAAACGCGCCGATCACCGCATGCGCGCCCGCGTCTCGCAATTCATCGGCCTCGTGGTAGCCCCACGCGACACCGATGGCCAGCGTTCCAGCATTGCGGGCCATCTCCATGTCGTATGTGGTGTCGCCGATCATCACTGTCGAGGCCGATGGCGCGCCCGTTTCGGCCATGGCGTTCAGCAGCATTTCCGGGTTCGGCTTGCCCGCCGCCCGGTCCGCCGTCTGCAACGTCACAAAACGTTCAACGAGTTCATGGCGTTCCAACGTCGCGATCAGGCCGCGGTGCGACTTCCCGGTCGCCAGACCGAGCAACCATCCGGCCCGCTCGACCGCGTCAATGGCCTCGCGCGCACCCAGGAAAAGCGGATCGGTTACCTGGCCGTCCATACGCATCGCGTGGAATACCTCGGCATAGGCCTCCCGCACCCGCCCAACGACCGCCTCGGCAGACCCCGGCAGCAAAATCCGGATGCAATCGAGCAACGGCAGGCCGACGAGACGCTTCACGGCATCGTGCGCCGGCGGCTCGAGGCCGTGGCGCCCGCATGCCGCCTGCATCGCCGCCACGATCGAATGCTGGCTGTCGACCAGAGTGCCGTCGCAGTCGAAAACCGCTAGGCGGAGGGCATTGGAAGGCATCATAAGACCGAAAAAATAGGAAAGATTACAACTTGCTGACTGCCCTTCGGAGGGTGACAGCCCCGACTCTTGCGGCTATTGTATCTGGTGGGGGTGCAGGATCGCAATAATGGCCGAATTCCGGCAGATGCCGCCGCCCCGATGCGGCGATATCGACCCTCAATGTTGCCCCGTCGTGGCAACACGCCGCGACCGACTAAGCCAAGCCGACTGGAGGCGCAATTGCCGGCATTGAAGCATTTTTCTCTCGCTCTGTTTCTTGGTTTCGCCCTGACGCTCAGCGGATGCGGCGACCCGTCGAAGCAGGACATCCTCAAAAAAGCCGAAAAGGCCGCTACCAAGGCGCAATTGGAGAGCGCTCTCGGCAAGCCGACCGAAGTATCGAAGGTCGGCCCCGTCGAAAAATGGACCTACAAGGCCAAGGACGGGACGGTTGTATTTATGATCACGGGCGACAAGGTCGCCGTCAGCGGCGCCAACTGAACCGCCCGTGAATGTAGGCGCACCCACGGTCCACGATTGGTTCCAAACGCCAATAAAAAAACGGACGTGGCATTTCCCAGGTAATCACGAAGCAAACAGGAAGAGACCCATGAAGAAGATGACCAAGACGTTATTCGCGATCGTTGCGCTCGCGTTCGTTGCCGGTTGCGCCGCGCGGCCAGACATCAACGCGATCCGCTCCATGCCCTCGAAGGGCGATGCTTTCCAGCAGGCACTGCACGGCGAATACCTCGTGTTGGCGAAGTGGGAAGAAGATCAAGGTGACTACGACAGCGCCGATTACTACGTCGCGAAGGCGAAGATGGCGGCGGAAGGCAAGGCCGTCGCCCCGACAGAAATGAAGGAACGCAAGATTCCGACCAGCGCTATCGCCGACCTAAACGCCGCTCGAACCCGTTTGATGGGCGCCCTCGCGGCCACGGCGTCGAAAAAAGCACCGGCCGACGCCGCCCGCGCGCAAACCATGTTCGATTGCTGGATGGAACAGCAGGAAGAAAATTTCCAACCGGAAGATATCGCGCTTTGCCGTTCCGGCTTCGAAGGCGCCATGCGCAATATCGAGGCCAAACCCGCACCGGCGCCGGCCAAGCCTGCCGCGCTTCCGGGACCGTTCATCGTCTACTTCGCGCATAACAGCGCGAAACTGGACGCCGCCGCGATGAAGGTGATCGCGGACGCCGTCGCCGCCAAGGGCGCCAGCAAGGCCGGCTCGATCGTCGCTTCCGGGCACACCGATCTTTCCGGGACCAAAGGCTACAACAGCGGTTTGGCCAAGCGCCGCGCCGGGGCAGTGGCCAAGGCGATCGCGGCCAAGGGCGTGAAGAAGGATCAGGTACGCACCCAGGCCTTCGGCGAGGACGAACCTGCCGTTAAGACGGCGGACGGGACCAAGGAACCGAGGAACCGCCGCGTCGAGATCCGGCTGGCTAAATAAGCCGGGTTGAGGCTTGCCCCGAGCCCACGCATTTCGCGGGGCCGGGACGTGGTTTGGAAAGGGAGGCCGGGTGTACCGGCCTCTCCTTTCTGCTGCGATTGTGACACGAAGGCGGCACTCCTTCGCGCGAAGGGGTGCCGTTTTTTGTTGCTGCGGCGGCGACGCTAAGTCTTCGCCTAACGGCAGACCACCTTCGCATCGTAGGCGGCACGGCGTTCGTACCAACTCGGCAAAACCATGATACCGACGCCGCTTGTCGCGCCCATCTTATCCGTCAGCCTGAACGAAGCGGATTGGCCGTTGCCGAGGCGCATGGAACGGCGGGTAACGATGACCCCGTCGGACAAGCGGTGAACGGCGAAGGTGCCCGCTTTCGGCCAGGTATCGCCAAGGTTGACGATGCGAAAAACGGCGGCGCCGTTGCGGCATTCGGCAAACACGTCGATGTTCAAGGACATCGCCGGAACGGCGCTGACCTGAGGCGCGACGGTTTCGATCCGCGCCGGTTCGGCGGCCTCTGCGGCGCGCGCGTGCGCCAAAATTCCGGCAAACGTCGCCAGTGCCGCGGTTCCAATAAATATCTTGAGCCACAGTTTCATCGGTTTCTCCCTTCTCATCCGCCCTTCTGGGTCGGCAATCCGGCCGCGTGAGGCCGGTCGACGCCGGAGCGCCGTCGGCAAAAAACAGGCCGAACCTATGGGATAGCCGCAAACCGTTAACAAATCGAAAAGAGAGAAAGCCCGTGCCGATGCGGCGCCGGCCACGCCGTCAGCAAACGATCTTCGCGTCGTAGGCAAAGTCCCGCTGATACCACGATGGCTCGATCCAGATGCCGAGTTCAACCGGGCTCGCGGGCGATCCTTTGACCTTGAACGACATTCGCTGGCCTTTCGTCATGCGGATCGAACGCTGGCTGACAAGAGTGCGCCCATCGGTCCGATAGACCGAAATCTTGCTCATTTGCGACCACAGTTCGCCTTCGTTGACAACCGTGAACAAGGCAAAGCCGCCCTCGCAGGTCGCCGTGACGGCAAGGCGGACGGGATCGCCAGTCTGCGCCAGTTCGATTCGGTCGGCGGCGGCAGTGGGCTGCGTAGACGATACCGAGGCGACAATCGCCGCAACGGCGGCGATGGCGGCGACAAATCTGCGTTTCTTGTTCATTGGGCTCCGCCATTTTTAATTAAACTGTGACGCGCGATGCGTCGCCGATCCGGGCCATGATACGGACGAACCTGACATGGGACTGACGCCGTCGATTTTCAACCCGAGACGGGTCGCAATCGCCAAACTTCGGGAGTTGGAAAGACGTCAGGACGGCGGAAGGGGAAACCTGATCGTGAAGATGGCGCCCCCGCCCGGCGGTTCCCCGACGTCGATATCGGCGCCGTGCGCGTCGGCCACGCGCTTGACGATCGACAGTCCGATCCCCGCGCCGTCGTGCCCGGCCCGTCGATCCGCGCGCTGAAATCGTTCGAAAATGGATTGCCGCTTGTGATCCGGAATCGAAATCCCGCGGTTGACCACCATCACCGATGGCCCGTCGGTGATCTGGATCGTGATCGTCGTATCGCGCCCCGAATACTTAATCGCGTTTTCGACCAAGTTCCGTATCGCCTGTTCGATCGCCTCCGAATTCCCATGGACCATGACCGGCGATTCGCTGCCGATCACCTCGATGGTACGCCCGCCCCAAATCGCCAAGTGACCCAGGTAAGTCGCGATCTTGGTGCAAAGCGCTTTCAAATCGACCGGGCCGAAGCTATCCGCGGCCAATGTTTCCAGGCGACTGGCGGCCAGCATCTGATCGAGCATCCGGGTCATGCCCTTGATGTCTTCGCGAAGTTCCTTGTGCTCGGCGGTCGGCTCCATGCGTTCGAGGCGCGTCCGCATGACGGCCAACGGTGTTCGCAATTCGTGCGCGATGTCGGACGCGAAATCGCGATGGCGCTGCTCGCTCGCCTTGAGAGCCACTTCGGCCGCCTTGCGCTCGGTGATATCGAGCATTGCGCCGACAAGCCCGCCGACCTCTCCCGATGGCGTGCGAAACACGGCCTTGTGAAACATCACGTCGCGTAACGTTCTATCGTTGAACTTGACCTTGGTCTCGTAAGTCTGCGTTCCGCCGGCGCGCATCAGCGATTCGTCGGCGGCGCGGTAGATATCGGCCAGATCCTTGGGCGCGACGTCGTAGACGGAACTTCCCACGATGCCGGTTCTGCCAAGACCGAGATAATCCTCGAAAGCACGATTGCACCCGAGATAGACGCCGTTCGCGTCCTTGAAGAAGATCGGCGCCGGAATTGCGTCGATCAGGTCTTGAAGAAATTCGTTCTGAGCCTGCAATGCCTCGCCGGCCTGGCGTTGCTCGGTGACGTCGCGGGCGGTGCCGCGAATGCCGACCAATTCGCCCGTTTCGACGTGATAATAAGGCAGCCCGCTGACGTAAAAATGCCTGAGCGCGCCGTCCTTTCCGACCATTTGGAACGGCACGTCGCGAAAAGGCTTGCGCCATGCGACTTTCACCGGGTTGCCCTTGGCATCGACGAATCGACCCAGATCGGAAAGTTGACGACCGATAAACTGCGCCGGCACCCGTCCCAACGCGTCGAATACGCGCTCGGAAACGAACGTCAGGCGCATGGCGGCGTCCGCCTCCCACACCCAGTCGGAAACAAGTCGGGTGATGTCCTCGAGCCGCTGCGCTATCTCCGCCAGCGTACGTTCGGACCGATCGTGCTCGATAGTAGGAGCGTCCGTTCGACGATCCCCGCCGGATCGGCGAAACTCGATAGGATCGGACGGAGTCATCGCTCGACGGTTTCTTCGGAAAGCAAATACCCGACGCCGCGCAACGTGTGGATGCCGACGTTGGCGCCGGACCGTTCGAGCCGCTTGCGCAGCCTCGAAATATGCGCCTCGATCGAGTTCGAGGTCACCACTTCGTCGAAACCGTAAATCTTGTCCTCGATCACGTCCTTCGGCACGACGCGGCCGTAACGCCGCATGAGCTGCTCCAGCACGCCCATTTCGCGCCGGGAAATCGAAATCGGCTTGTTGTTGATGCGCACCTCGCGCGCGGCCGTATCGAACAACACGTTGCCGGCCGCCAGCGTAACACCGAGCGCGCCGCCCGGCCGGCGCAGAAGCGCGCGGATACGCGCAACCAGTTCGTCCATCGCGCACGGTTTCAGCAGATAATCGTCGCCGCCGACGTTCAGGCCGGTCACCCGATCTTCGACCGCATCCCGCGCGGTCAGGATCAAGACCGGAGTGTTGTTGCCGCGGCTTCGGATGCTGCGAAGCAATATCAGGCCATCCTCGTCGGGGAGGCCCAAATCCAGCACCATGGCATCGTAGGTGACGGCGCCGATGGCCGCTTCGCCATCGCCCACGGTGCGCACCACGTCGACGGCAAAGCCTTCGGATTCAAGGCGCTCCTTGACCAGATCCGCGAATTTCTCGTGGTCTTCGACAAGCAGCAGGCGCATGGAATCCCCGTTCGTTTTGCGCCGTAAGGCTAGCACCTGAATTTCGAATTCGAAAGGGTGACTAAGGGAAAAGCGGTTCCCCTTGAGCTTGATCGAACCCCAGGAATGCGAAGGTTTCCGCCATATGCGAGGGCAATGGCGCAACGACTTCGACGAGGCCGCGAACCGGATGGGGAATCCGGATGCCCCGGGCATGCAAATGCAACCGGGTGGCGCCCGGTGCGCCCGGCAGGAACGCTCCCTGGCCGCCGTACTTTCCGTCGCCAAGGATCGGCGTACCGAGCGCCAGGGCGTGCACCCGAAGCTGATGGGTGCGGCCGGTTTCCGGTTCCATCGCCAACCACGCGGCAACCGAGCCGGCCCGTTCCACGACCCGATAATCGGTCACGGCTTTCAGGCCGTGCTCGGCGTCCGGAACCATGCGTTCCCCCGCGCGGCCCGGTAATTTGGCGATCGGCAGGTCGATTCGGCCCCGCGCGGGTTTCGGTACGCCGACCACGACCGCCCAGTAGATCTTGCGCGCGGCCCTGTCGCGGAGCGCCTCGCCGAGTACCGCCGCCGCCCGGGCGTTGCGGGCCAGCAGTAAGACGCCGCTGGTATCCTTGTCGAGCCTGTGGACCAGCCGCGGACGTTCCCCGGCATCGAACTTGAGTGCATCGAGCAATCCATCGAGATGCCGGGCGGTCCCGGTACCGCCCTGCACGGCTAGGCCCGGCGGCTTGTCGATCGCCAGCACGTCGGCATCGCGATAGAGAACGCTGGCCTGCAACTCCTTGGCGTCGGCGGCACTAATCTTTGCCGTCCCCTTCGCCGCCGGACCCGCCCCCGCGGGCGGGGCGATATCGGGCAGCGGCGGCACCCGAACCGATTGGCCGGCGACGAGGCGGACGCTGGCCTTGACTCGCCCTCCGTCGACCCGGATTTGCCCCGTGCGAAGCAGCTTTTCCAGGCGGCCGTGGGTGAGGTTCGGAAAATGCCGGCGGAACCAGCGGTCGAGCCGCAGCCCCTCCTCGTCCGCGGCGACGGTCAGAACGCTGACCGCGCTCATGCCGCGAGCGCACGAACGATGGAGAGACCGGCGAACAGGGCACCGACGCTGAGGACGACGGAAACAACGATATAGAGCGCCGCCGCCGCCGTCTGTCCACGTTCGATCAGCAGGACAGTGTCCATCGAAAAGGTCGAAAACGTCGTGAACGCGCCGAGGACTCCGACGGTCAGCAAGGCGCGGGTTTCCTGACTGGCCGACCAGGACAGCGCGAACAGTTCGATCAGAATGCCGAGAATCAGCGAGCCCAGGATATTGACCGCGAGCGTGCCGTAGGGAAATTTATCGCCCATCCAGTGCGCGATCTGACTCATGACCAGATAGCGGCCGATGGCCCCGGCGGCGCCGCCGGCCGCTATCGAAACGAACATCGTCATCGACATCTCGGTATCATCCCCGTCTCCACGCGCCAAGCCGGCGTCATTCGTCCGCCCCGCCCCGGCGATTGCGCAGTTTATCCCAATATTCCAGCCGCTTGGCGATTTCGCGTTCGAAGCCGCGCGGAGTCGGCCGGTAAAGGCTGGCGCGATTCATGCCGTCGGGAAAATAGTTCTGCCCCGAGAACGCCCCCTCGGCGTCGTGATCGTATTCGTAGCCGTCGCCATAGCCGAGATCCTTCATCAAGCGGGTCGGGGCATTCAAGATATGCTTCGGCGGCATCAGCGAACCGGTTTCCTTCGCCGCCCGGTGGGCTGCCTTCTCCGCCTTGTAGGCTGCGTTCGATTTCGGCGCCGTGCCCAGGTAAATGACGCACTGGACGATCGCCAGTTCGCCTTCCGGGCTCCCCAATCGTTCATAAGCGTCCCAAGCCGCCAGCGCCTGGGGCAACGCTTGCGGATCGGCCAGCCCAATATCCTCGACCGCGAAGCGGGTCAAGCGGCGGGCGATGTAGCGCGGTTCCTCGCCCCCTTCCAGCATCCGCGCCAGCCAGTAGAGCGCGGCATCGGTATCCGACCCTCGAAGGCTTTTGTGCAGGGCGCTGATGAGGTTGTAGTGCCCCTCCTGCGCCTTGTCGTAAAGCGGCACCCGGCGCTGTACCGCGCCGGCCAGTCCCGCCGCGTCGAGCACCGGCTCGGCGGGTAGCGCCGCCAGGGCCTCAACCATGTTCAAAAGGTACCGGCCGTCGCCGTCGGCCATCGCGCGCAGTGCGGCGCGGCCATCGAGATCGAGCGGCAGAGCGTGACCGATCAAGTCTTCGGCGCGGGTCAGCAGTTCATCGAGCGCCGCGTCGTCGAGACGGTTGAGGACCAGCACCCGGCAGCGCGACAGCAACGCGGCGTTCAGTTCGAACGAGGGGTTTTCGGTCGTGGCCCCGACCAGTACGACGGTGCCATCTTCCACGTACGGCAGGAAGCCGTCCTGCTGGGCGCGGTTGAAGCGGTGGATTTCGTCGATGAACAGAAGCGTCCCCTTGCCGTCCTGGCGCCGCTTGCGGGCGGCCTCGAACACCTTGCGCAGGTCGGCAACCCCGGAAAATACCGCCGATAGGGGCTCGAAATGCATGTCCGTGCATTCCGCCAGCAGCCTGGCGATCGTGGTCTTTCCCGTGCCTGGGGGGCCCCAGAGCACGATCGAGGTCAGCTTACCGGTCGTCACCATGCGCCCGATCGGCCCGTCAGCGGCAAGCAGGTGGCCCTGCCCGACGACTTCGGCCAGCGTCCGGGGTCGCAGGCGATCGGCCAGCGGACGCGGTGCCTGGGCTTCGAACAGCGTACTCATCGGTCGATCACCATGCTGAGAACCCGGCCGCCGCGATCGATGGCGATTGCCCAGCGCGCATCGCCGCCGCCCAATGCCTTCGTCAACGCCGAAACCGTGGCCACTTTCGCGTCGTTGACCTCAAGGACGATGTCACCGGGCCTAAGCCCGAACCGAGCAGCGATGGAGCCCCTAGGCACTTCCAGCGCCACCACGCCCGGCCGGACGCGATCCATGCCCAATTCTTCCGCCAAGGCCGGCGATAGGTTGGCGACCACGGCGCCCGCCAGCGGTTGATTGCCGCCGAGCTGCGTGACGTCTCGCGGCGGCGTTTCGGGCGGCGGCTGCAGCGCGACCGCGATTTCGATCGTGCGCTTCTTCCGCCACACCTTGAGCGTCGCCCGTTGACCGACGGGAAGTGTCGCAATCCGGTAGTTGAGGCCGCGCGAATCGTCGACCTCGCGACCGTTCACCGCCAGGACTACGTCACCGGGCAGGAGGCCCGCCTTGGCCGCGGGGCCGCCAGGGTAAACGGTTTCGACGACGACGCCGATGGGTCGATCGAGATCGAGAGCCCTCGCCACATCGGAACCGACCGCCGATCCCCAGGCGCCGAGCCACGGTCGCACCAGCTTGCCCTTGCCTTGAAGAAACCCGGCCAGGACCGCGCGTACCAGATTCGAGGGGATCGCGAAACCAATGCCGTGCGACCCGCCGCTGCGCGAGAAAATCGCGGTGTTGACGCCGACCAGCCTGCCGTCCATCGAGATCAGCGCGCCGCCCGAATTGCCCGGATTGATCGCCGCATCCGTCTGGATGAAGGAGCCGAGGTCCGATATTCCGACCCGCGTCCGAGCGACCGCCGACACAATACCGCTGGTCACCGTCTGGCCGACACCGAACGGGTTGCCGATGGCCAGCACCAGGTCACCGACTTCGACTTCGTCGGAGTCCTTGAATTCGAGCGCCCGCAGGCTTTCGCCCTTGGTGTCGATCTTGAGAATCGCCAGGTCGGTGCGTTCGTCGGCCCCGACGATGGACGCTGGAAATTCACGCCGGTCGGCCAGGGCGACCGTGATTTCGTCCGCGCCTTCGATGACATGGCGGTTGGTGACGATCACGCCCTTGGCGTCGACGACCACGCCGGAGCCGAGCGCGTTCTGTTCCCGCCGGCTTTCGCCCTCCGGCCCGAAATTGAAGCTGTCGCCGAAGAATCGCTTGAAGAACGGATCGTCGAACAGCGTCGGCCCGCGCCGCACCCGAACCGTCTTACGGGTATAGATGTTGACGACCGCCGGCGCCGCCTTCTTGACCAGGGGCGCGTACGAAAGCTGCAACTGTTCGCGAGATTCCGGAACGCGACGATCCTGGGCGTAACCGTCGGCGGCGCCCGCGACCGAAAGCCCCATCGCCAGCATCAAGGAAATCGCCGCCGTGCGCATCGCTCGCCCGTTCCTTCCGTAGGCAAAAAGATTAGCACTCCACCCCGAAAAGCGAAAAGGCAGCCGCTGATCGAGCGGCTGCCTTCGCAAATCGTGCCGGGTTTAGCCGGATTTCGGTTACGCGGCGGGCGCGGCCTCTGTCGCGGCTTCGGCTTCGGCGGCCGCGCGAGCCTTGTCCGCGGCGCCCTTGGCATCCAGGTCGCGGTCTATCAGTTCGACCACGGCCATGGGGGCGGAATCGCCATAACGGAAGCCCGCTTTCAGCACGCGGGTGTAACCGCCGTTTCGTTCCTTGTAGCGTTCGGTCAGGGCGCCGAACAGCTTCCGCACGACGTCTTCGTCCTGCAGGATCGACAGCGCCCGACGCCGGGAGTGCAGGCCGCCGCGCTTGCCCAACGTGATCATCCGGTCGACGAACCGGCGCACTTCCTTGGCCTTGGGCAGGGTCGTGGTGATCTGTTCGTGCAACAGCAACGACACCGCCATGTTCGACAGCATCGATGAACGGTGTTCGCTGGTGCGGCCGAGTTTGCGGCCGAATTTTCCGTGACGCATGACGGTCTCTCCTTAAGGCGCGGCTGGCTGCCCGTTCCTCAGAACGGGTCTTCCAGCTTCTTCGCCAGCTCCTCGATGTTCTCGGGCGGCCAGCTCGGGATATCCATGCCGAGATGAAGGCCCATGTGATTGAGGACCTCCTTGATCTCGTTCAGCGACTTGCGGCCGAAGTTGGGCGTCCGCAGCATGTCGGACTCGGTCTTCTGCACCAAGTCGCCGATATAGATGATGTTGTCGT
>CAZDFF010000086.1:0-12831 GCA_964504425.1 uncultured Hyphomicrobiales bacterium | reverse complement strand
CGTTTCATGGCTTCCATATGGGGCCGATAACGTCGATTTGGCAACCCTGGGCCGAAAATATGGCGGATTTTCGGCTCTTGACCTTCCAGTGCGGGGAAACCATATCTTCCACCATACTGGAATGTTTTTTTTAAGTTGGAAGGTTTTTTCATGGATACCGCCGTGGCGCCCGACGCCGCCGACGCGCCGGCTTCGCCCATTTCCCATTCGCTCGCCATCCGGGGCATGACCTGTGCGTCGTGCGTCGCCCGGGTCGAGACGGCGCTGCTGAAGGTGCCGGGCGTGACCGGGGCCACGGTCAACCTGGCGACCGAGCATGCCGCCGTTTCCGCCGGCGCCGGGGTCGACGACAGGGCGCTGATCGCCGCCGTCGAGAAGGCCGGCTACGAAGCCGAGGTCACCGCTGCCGACGACGATGCCGACGCGTCCGCCCACGACGCCGAGGCCGAACGCAAGGGCCGCCACGACCTGTGGGTCCTGATCGGCTCGGCGGTGCTGACCCTGCCGTTCTTCGCCCACATGGCGGGGATGGCGGTCGGTATTCACATTCCGTTGCCGCCATGGGTGCAGTTGGCCCTCGCCACGCCCGTTCAATTCGTCGCCGGGGCGCGCTTCTACAAGCCCGCGTGGAAGGCGCTTCGGGCCGGTACCGGCAACATGGATCTGCTGGTGGTACTCGGCACGCTGGCGGCCTACGGACTCAGTTTATGGATCATGGCGCGGCCGGGCGGCGTCGGCGCCGACGGGCTTTACTTCGAGGCCTCGGCCGCGGTGGTCACCCTCATTCTGTTGGGCAAGTGGCTGGAGGACCGGGCCAAGCGCTCGACCGCGACGGCGATCCGCGCCCTGATGAAGCTGCGCCCCGAAACCGCGCGGGTGCTGCGCGACGGCCGCGAGGTCGAGGTGCCGGCCAAATCGGTGACATCGGGCGAGATCGTTCTGGTCCGCCCGGGCGAATGCATCGCCGTCGATGGCGAGGTGATCGAAGGCGAGTCCGAGGCCGATGAATCCCTTTTGACCGGCGAAAGCCTGCCGGTCGCCAAGAAGCCGGGCGACGCGGTCGTCGGCGGCGCCGTCAACGGCAGCGGTTTCCTGAAAATCAGCGCCACCACGGTCGGGCGGCATTCGCGGCTGTCGGCGATCATCCGCTCGATCGCCGGCGCGCAGGCCAGCAAGGCCCCGGTGCAGCGCACGGTCGATCGCATCGCCGCGGTGTTCGTGCCGGTGGTGGTCGCCATCGCCGCCGTCACCGTGGCCGGCTGGATGCTGGCCGGCGGCGGCATCGAGGTCGCGGTGGTGAATGCGGTGAGCGTGCTGGTCATCGCCTGTCCGTGCGCGCTGGGCCTGGCCACGCCGACCGCGATCATGGTCGGCACCGGCGTCGGCGCCCGCCACGGCATCCTGATCAAGGACGCCGACGTGCTGGAACGGGCGCGCCTTGTCACCACCGTGATCTTCGACAAGACCGGCACCCTCACCGAGGGCAAGCCGACGGTCATGGACACGGTCGCCGTGGACGGGAACGCGGACGACCTGCTGCGCCTGGTTGCCTCGGCGCAACGGGGCAGCGAGCATCCCTTGGGCCGTGCCGTCGTCGCCGAGGCCGAGGCGCGGGGGCTGGCGTTGGCGGGCGTGGCGAAGTTCCGCGGCCTGGCCGGGCGCGGTCTGACCGCCATCGTCGACGGCCGTTCGCTCGTCGTCGGCAGCCGCCGCCTGATGACCGAGACCGGCGTCGATACCGGGCCGCTGGAGGCCGACGCACGGGCCATCGAGGAGGAGGGCCGCACCGTCATGTGGGCGGCGGCGCGGGGACCGAACCGGCTGCTCGGCATCGTCGGCGTCGGCGACAAGGCGCGGCCGGAAGCGGCCGCCGCGATCGAGACCCTGAAGGCGAGGGGCATCGAAACGATCATGCTGACCGGCGACAACCGGCGCACCGCCGAAGCCGTCGCCAAGACGCTCGGCATCGACCGCGTCGTCGCCGAGGTGCTGCCCGACGCCAAGGCCGACGAGGTGAAACGCCTGCGCCGGGCCGGGCGCACGGTCGCCATGGTCGGCGACGGCGTCAACGACGCCCCGGCGCTGGCCGCCGCCGATGTCGGCATCGCGATGGGCACCGGCACCGACGTCGCCATCGAAACCGCCGGCGTCACCCTGATGCGCGGCGATCCCGCCCTGGTCGCCGACGCGCTCGACATCTCGCGCGCCACCGCCCGGCGCATCCGCCAGAACCTGTTCTGGGCCTTCATCTACAACATCGTCGCGATTCCGCTGGCGGCGCTGGGATTCCTGAGCCCCGTCGTCGCCGGCGCGGCGATGGCGGGCAGCAGCGTTTCGGTCGTCACCGGCTCGCTGCTGCTGAACTACTGGAAACCGTCGAACCATGGGAAACCCGTGCCATGAACGATGAATCGCCCCGTTACAACATCGGCCAGGCGGCCCGCCGCACCGGCGTGCCCGCCAAGACGATCCGCTACTACGAGAGCATCGGCCTGCTGCCGCCGGCGCTGCGCGGCGAGAACGGCTACCGCTTCTACGGCGCCAACGATCTGGAGACGCTGCGCTTCATCCATCGTGCCCGCGCGCTCGGCTTTACCCTGAAAGACGTCGCCAACCTGTTGGCCCTGTGGCACGACAAGGACCGCTGCAGTGCCGACGTGAAGCGGCTGGCGACCGACCACGTCGCGACCATCGAAAAGCGCATCGCCGAACTGGAATCGATCCGCAGCACGCTCTTGGACCTGACCAAGCGCTGCCATGGCGACAACCGGCCTGAGTGCCCGATCCTGGGCGATCTGGCCGGGAAAGCCGCACAGCGTTGACGGGCGAGGCGCGCCCGTGAAAAGAGGGGCGGGCGGTTTCGAGGTAATGCGGCGTCCATGACCGACAAGAAGAACGACAAGTTTCGTCCGAACTGGCGCCGCCAGGCGTTCCTGGCGGGCGCGGCGGTCGTCGCCGTCGGCATCGGCTACGGCGTCGGTTTTTGGTTCAAGCCGCCGGTCGAAAAGACGGCGCCGGTCGCGGCCCCGGCGCCGGTCAAGCCGTGGTACCAGACCCAGGCGCCGCCGCCCCGGCTGGTGACCGGGCCGACGCTGCCGCTGTTCCCCGACAACCACGACGACGCCAAGGGACCGGCCCGGCCCTACGAGGAATCGCTGCCGCGCGAGATCTACGTGCCGGCGCCCCGGGTCGTCGCCAAGCCCGCGCCGTCGGCGGTCGCCGCGATTCCGCCGGTGCCCGCGCCGAAGGCGTCGCCGCCGGCGCCGTTCCCGAAGCCTGCCGAACCCGCGCCCACGGTCGACAAGGTGCCTTCGCCGATGGAAACCGCCGCGTTGCCGGTGGTGCCCAAGGCCTGGTCCGGCGCCGAGCCGCCGCCCTGGCGAAAATACGCGGTGACCGTGGCATCGGCCGAGGGGCGACCGCGCGTCGCCATCGTCATCGACGACATGGGCATCGACCGCAAGCATTCGGCTGAGGCGGTCACGCTGCCCGGTCCGCTGACGCTGTCCTTCCTGACCTATGCGGACGACCTGGAGAAGGTCGGCCCCGCCGCCCGCGCCGCCGGGCACGAATTGATGCTGCACGTCGCCATGGAGCCGCAGAACATCACCCTCGATCCGGGCCCCAACGTGCTGATGGTGGCGGCGTCCGAGGCCGAGAACCTGCGCCGCCTGACCTGGGGGCTGGATCGCTTTTCCGGCTACGTCGGCATTAACAATCACATGGGCAGCAAGTTCACCCGCGACCTGCGCGGCATGACCGTGGTGATGGCGGAAATGAAACGCCGGGGCCTGCTGTTCCTGGACTCGCGCACGGCCGGCGGAACCGTGGGCGCGGACCTGGCGCACCGCTTCGGGGTGCCGTTCGCCGAACGCAACATCTTCCTCGACAACCTCAACACCGTCGATTACGTGCGCGACCGCCTGAAGGAACTGGAGGCGCTGGCGGTCCAGCGCGGCTTCGCCATCGCCATCGGCCACCCCAAGGACGCGACCATCCAGGCCCTGCGCGAGTGGCTGCCGAAAGCGCGCGAACGGGGCGTCGTGCTGGTGCCCTTGAGCGCGCTCGTCACCCATCCGGAAGGGTCGGGGTGACGCTTCTATTTATATGAGTCGTTTCAATCTACTAGTAGAATAAACTTGAATCGATACGTTAAGAAACCAAAGCCCGAAAAGGAGTGAACGCCATGGCCACTTACGCCGTCGAAGGAATGACCTGCCAGGGATGCGCCGCCGCCGTCACGTCCGCGATCATGACGGCCGCGCCGGGCACCCGCGTGACCGTGAATTTGGGCGAGAAGAAGGTGAGCGTCGAAGGCGACGCGCCCGCCGCCGCGATCAAGGCCGCAGTCGAGGAGGCCGGGTTCGAGTTCAAGGGCGCGGTGGGGTAGCCCCCCTCCGCCCTCACTCGTGGCGCAGCGCCTCGATGGGATCCAGGCGGGCGGCGCGGCGGGCCGGGAAGTAGCCGAAGACGACGCCGACCAGGGCGGAAAAGGCGAACGCCACGACGACGATGGTCGGGTCGACCATGAACGGCACCCGGAGCCCGGCGGTAGCGGCCCAGGCGAGCGTCAGGCCGAGCGCGATGCCGACCAGGCCGCCGAACAGCGACAGCACCACCGCCTCGGTCAGGAACTGCACCAGCACCTGGCGTTCCAGCGCGCCGATGGCCAGCCGGATGCCGATCTCGCGGGTCCGTTCCGTCACCGAAACCAGCATGATGTTCATGATCCCGATGCCGCCGACCAGCAGGCTGACGGCGGCGACGGCGCCGAGCAGGCTGGTCAGCACGGCGGTCGCGCCGACCGACGTCTCGATGATCTGCTTCATGTCGCGGACGGTGAAGTCGTCCTCCTTGCCGGCGGGGACGTTGCGCCGTTCCCGCAGCAGGCGTTCGAGCTCCGCCTGCACCTTGCCGGTGTCCATGCCTTCGTCCGCCGACACGAAGATGCGGGTGATGTCGGTATTGCCGACCACGCGCCGGTGGAAGGTGCGGAGCGGCATCACGACGATATCGTCCTGATCCGTGCCGAAGCTCGACTGGCCCTTGGTCGCGAGCAGGCCGACGACCTCGCAGGGGATGTTCTTGACGCGAATCCTTTGGCCGATGGGGTCGGCCGAGCCGAGCAGTCTCGTCCGCACCGTCTGGCCGAGGATGCAGATCGCACGGCCCGCGCGCACCTCGCCGTCGAGGAACACTCGGCCGGCGGCCAGCGGCCAGTCCAGGCCGACGAAAAAGCTGTTGTCGGTGCCGATCAGGTTGGTTTGCCGGTTTTCGGTCCCGTAGATCGCGGTGACCGACCGTTGCGCCGTCGGCGCGACCGCGCGCAGGCTGCCGATCTGGCCGCGGACCGCCTCGATGTCGCGGGCGTTGAAGGCCTTGGCGTCGACGCTGGCGCGGCCTGGGCCGAACTGGCCGGGCGCGACGAACAGCAGGTTGGTGCCGAGCTTCGCCAGGTCGGCGGCGACCTTGGCCGTGGTACCGTTTCCGATGGTGACCATGGCGATGACGGCGCCGACGCCGATGACCACGCCGAGCACGGTGAGGCCGGAGCGCAGCACGTTGCGGCGGATCGATTGCAGCGCCAGCTTGATCGTTTCGAACAGCATCAGGCGGCCTCGTTGCGGTCGGTGTCGATCCGGCCGTCGACGAATCGGACGATGCGCCGGGCGTAGCTGGCCATCTCGGCCTCATGGGTGACCATGATCACGGTGATGCCCTGGTCGCGGTTGAGGTCGGTGAGCAGGTCCATGATTTCCCGGCTCATCTTGGTATCCAGGTTGCCGGTCGGTTCGTCGGCGAGCAGCACCGCCGGCCGGGTGACGATGGCGCGGGCGATGGCGACGCGCTGCTGCTGGCCGCCCGACAGTTCGCTGGGGGTATGGCGCTCGCGGCCGCCCAGGCCGACGCGCTCGATCGCCCACGCCGCCAGCTTGCGACGTTCGGCGGTCGGCATGCCGCGATAGATCAGCGGCAATTCGACGTTCTCGATCGTGTTGGTGCGGGCCAGCAGGTTGAAGCCCTGGAACACGAAGCCGAGGAAATGGCGCCGGAGCAGGGCGCGGCGGTCGCGGTCCAGCCCGCCGACATCGACCCCCTTGAACAGGTAGCGGCCCGTGGTCGGCGTGTCGAGGCAGCCGATCAGGTTCATGCAGGTCGACTTGCCGGAGCCCGAGGGCCCCATGATGGCGACGAATTCGCCGGCGTCGATGCGGAGATCGATCCCGGCGAGCGCGCGCACGACGGCGTCGCCGCTGCCGAAGCTTTTACTCACCCCGACGAATTCGATGATCGGGGTTTTGCCGGCGGCGTCATCGGCCACCGCCGCCTCGCTTGGCCGCGACCGAGTCGACGATGACGGGATCGCCGGCCGCGAGCGCGCCCCGGAGGATTTCGGTCCGCTTGCCGTCGGTCGCGCCGACCTCGACGGCCACGGCGGTGGGCGTGCCGTCGCGCAGTACCCAGACCTTGCGGTCCGTGCCGGCGTCGTCGCGTTGGCTCGGCGGGCGGAACTGGGGCAGGCCGGGCAGTAGCGTCTTCAGCAGCCCGGGCCCTTTTTTCGACGGCCCGGCGGGCGGCGCGTAGCGCAGCGCGGCGTTCGGCACCAACAGCGCGTCCTTGACGTCGTGCACGCCGATTTCCGCCGTCGCCGTCATGCCGGGACGCAGCAGCAACTCGGCGTTGTCGACCGTGAGGACCGCCTTGTAGGTAACCACGCCCTGGATGGTTTCGGACGCGAACCGCAGGTCACGGATTTTCGCCGGGAATTTCCGGCCCGGATAGGCGTCGACCGCGAAGATCGCGGTCTGGCCGACCTTGACCTGGCCGACGTCGGCTTCGTCGACGTCGACCTGGACTTCCATCTGGGTCAGGTTTTCGGCGATCGAGAACAGCACCGGGGCCTGCAGCGAGGACGCCACGGTCTGCCCGGGATCGACGTTGCGCCGGAGCACGATTCCGGAAATGGGCGAGCAGATGCAGGCCTTGGCGAGATTGGTTTCGTTGAGCTTGAGATCGGCTTCGGCGACGCCGACCTCGGCGCGGGTGCTGGCCAGCGACGCCACCGCCCGGTCGTGCGCCGCCCGGGCGGCGTCGAGATCGTGGATCGAGGCGACGTGCTGCTCCGCCAGCGCCTTCTTGCGCCGGTACTCGCGTTCCTTCTCGACGACGGTGGCCTGGGCCTCGTTGACCTTGGCCCTGGCGGCACCGAGCTTGGCGCGCGAGGCGGCGACCGTGGCCTGGAGCTTGTCGGTGTCGAGTTCGGCGAGCGGCTGGCCGGCCGTCACCGGGCTGTTGAAATCGACCAGCACCTTGCGGACGGTGCCGGACAGTTCGCTGGAAACGTCGACCTTGGTGGTCGGCTGGATGCTGCCGGTCGCGGTGACGACGACGTGGAGATCGCCCTTGGCGGCCGGTTCGGTGACGTGCCGGATCGTGTCCGACGGCCCGCGCGACTGATAGGCGAACACCAGCAGCGCCGACACGACCACGAACCCGACGGCGGCGAGCGCCATCTTCAGGCGCGTGCGCCATGCCGTTCGCGCGCCCGAACCGAGGTTCAGGACCGCGCCGATGTCCGCTTCCGCGCGCGGCGGCGCGGGCTCGTTCGGTTTCGCTTCGGTCGTTGCCATGGCGCGACTTTAGGGCGCGCGAAGGGCGGGCCGCCTTGATATGGATCAACGGGGCGGATGGCGGGCCGTCTACTAGTGGAATGGGCCGGGCAGGCTCAGGCGAAGGTCTTGGCTTCCTCGGCGGCGCGGATCAGGGCGCGGGCCTTGTTGCAGCTTTCCTGGTATTCGGTTTCCGGGTCGCTGTCGGCGACCACGCCGACGCCGGACTGCACGTACATGGTCTTGTCCTTGATGACGGCGGTGCGGAGCGCGATGCAGGTGTCCATTTCGCCGTCGGCGCCGAAGTAGCCGATGCAGCCGGCGTAGACGCCGCGCCGTTCCGGTTCCAGCTCGTCGATGATCTCCATGGCGCGGACCTTGGGCGCGCCCGACACCGTGCCCGCCGGGAACCCGGCCAGCAGCGCGTCGATGGCGTCGAACTTCGGGTCGAGCTCGCCCTCGACGTTGGAGGCGATGTGCATGACGTGGGAATAACGCTCGACGATGAACTGCTCGGTCACCTTCACCGTGCCGACCTTGGCGACCCGGCCGACGTCGTTGCGGCCGAGGTCGAGCAGCATCAGGTGTTCGGCCAGTTCCTTGGGGTCGGCGAGCAGGTCCTTTTCCAGCGCCTTGTCTTCCTCGGGCGTGGCGCCGCGCTTGCGGGTGCCGGCGAGCGGCCGGATCGTCACCTTGCCGTCGCGCACGCGGACCAGGATTTCCGGGCTGGAGCCGACCACCGAGAAATCGCCGAAGTCGAGGATGAACAGGAACGGCGAGGGGTTGAGGCGGCGCAGCGCGCGGTAGAGCGCGATCGGCGGCAGCGCGAACGGGAACCTGAAGCGCTGCGACGGCACGATCTGGAAGGCGTCGCCGGCCTTGATGTACTCGACCGCCTTCTTGACCACGGCGTGGAACTGTTCGCGGCTCATGTTGGAGACGGGCTCGACGATATGGGATGCGGCGTCGGTCGCGGCATGGTGCGGCAGGCTTTTCGACAGGTCGCGCTCGACGGCGGCGAGCCGTTCGGTGGCCTCGGCGAGCGCCGCCATGGCGCTCACGCCCGGCGCCGGCCGCACCGGGGTGATGACCGAGATCGAGTCTTCCAGCCGGTCGAACACCGCCATCACGGTCGGGCGCAGGAACAATCCGTCCGGGACCTGGATCGGGTCCGGGTTGGCGTCGGGCAGGCGTTCGACCATGCGCACGAAATCGTAGGCCATGTAGCCGACCAGCCCGGCGGCCATCGGCGGCAGTCCATCGGGCAAATCGATCCGGCTTTCGCGTTCGATCGCACGCAGCGACTTCACCGCGCCGCCGGGGCAGGGCGCGAATTGGCTTTTCGGGTCGAGCGCGTCGTGCTTGATCTCGGCCTTGTCGCCGAAGCATCGCCAGACCAGATCGGGCGCGAAGCCGATGAACGAGTAGCGGCCGCGGATGGCGCCGCCCTCGACGGATTCCAGAAGGAAGCTGTTGGGCCGGCCATGGGCCAGCTTGAGCATCGCCGACACCGGGGTTTCCAGGTCGGCGACCAGGCGCGTCCACACCACCTGCGGCCGGCCGGCGGCGTAGGCCCTTTCGAACTCGGCGGCGGCGGGCAGGACCTGCATGGTCGGGTTCGGTTTAGCGGCGCGCGGCGTAGCGATCGAGGGCGCGTTCGTTGATCTCGACCTTGTAGCGCTTGAGCAGCGCGGAAACGAACTGGTTTTCGATGTCGCCCGCCATCGCCTGCTCGAGGCCTTCCCTGACGCGGCCCAAATCGGGCGCAACGGCGGGATCGGCGGCGATTGTGCGCGCGACCTTGGCGACGACGAAGCCGTCGTCGGCGCGGGCGAAGGCGGCCTTGCCCGGCGCGGCGGCGAAGACCTTGGTCACCAGCTCGCGCGGCAGTTCGGCGCCGTCGCGGCCGACGGTGACGGTTTTCGCGTCCTTGCCGACCTCTTTGGCGATCTGGGACGGATCGGCGCCGCCGTCGATCTTGGCCACGGCGTCGGCGGCGGCGTCGGCGGCCGCCTTGCGGCGCTGTTCGGCGGTCCAGGCGGCGAGCACCTTATCCTTGACGGCGTCGAGCGGGCGCAGGGCCGGCGGGGTGATCTTGTCGACGTGGGCGACGAAGTAGCCGTCCTGGCCGGCTTCGGTCATCGGCGTGTCGGCGGCGTCGGCGGTGGCGAACACGGTCGCCAGGAATTCCTGCGCCTTCGGCAGGCCCTCGACCGGCTTGCCGTCGGGGCCGAGGCCTTCGGGATCGACCGCGGCGATCTTCTTGACCTTGAGATTGAAGCGGCCGGCGGCTTCTTCCACGGTGGCGCCGCCGCCCAATGCGTCGTCGACCTTGTTGGCGAGGGTAACCATGGCGTCGAGCGCCTTCTCGCGGGCGATCGTTTCGGTCAGCCTCGGCTTGACCTCGTCGAGGGTTTGGCGTTCGCCGGGCAGGGTCTTGACGACCCGGATCACGTGCCAGCCGAGCGGACTCTTTAAGGGTGGCGACACGGCGCCGTCGGCCAGCTTGAAGACGGCGTCGGCCTGGTTGCCCAGGACGACGGAAAGGTCGTCCTTGCTCAGCGTGCCGATGGCGACCGCTTCGGGGGCCATGCCGGCGACCTCCTTGGCGACCGTCGGGAAGTCTCGGCCTTCGCCGGCCAGCGCCTGGGCCTTCCTCGCGGCGGCCTCGTCGACCACCAGGATCTGCTGCAACTCGCGCCGTTCGGGCTTGACGAATTCGGATGCGTGGGCGTCGTAGCTTTCCTTCAGGTCGGCGTCCGAAACGGCGATTTCCTTGGCCAGTTCGTTGCGGTCGATGAACAGATATGTCACCGTGCGGTATTCCGGCGCCGTGAACCGGGCCGCGTGGTCCTTGTGGAATTTTTCCAGGGTCGCGGCATCGGGGGCGGCCGGCGCCGGCTGGGCGGCATCGGCGATTATGAAGGTGACAATTTCGCGCTTTTCGTTGCGGAAGGCATAGATCGCCTTGGCCATCGGGTCGGGCACGACCGGCGAGGCGATCGATCCGACCACCATCCGGTTGGCGATGTCCTGGCGCAGGCGTTCGACGTAATTTTGTTCGGTCATGCCGGCATTGCGCAGGATATCGTTGAATTTGTTGCGATCGAAGGTGCCCGTGGTGCCGACGAAGGTCGGATTCCGCTCGGTTTCCAGGCGAACGATGCCGTCGCTGACCGTCAGCCCCAGGTCCTTGGTGGCGACGCGCAGCAGGGCTTCGTTGATCATGCGGTCCAGCACCATGCGGGGAATGCCCAGCGATGCCGCCTGTTCATTGCTGAACTTGGGGCCGAGAAGGGCGCGGATCCGCTGCATTTCGTCCTGGTACTGCTGGTCGAACCGCCACGGCGGGATCTCGACGTCGCCGACCTTGGCGACGGCCTTCTCGTCGCCGCGCTTGTTCACATAGTCGCCGACGCCCCAGGCGGCGAAGCTGATGGCCAGCAGGATCATGAATCCCTTGACCACGATCGAGCCGGTGCGTTGGCGGATGGCGTCGAGCATTGGGGGCCTTAAATCTATGATATATCAGAAGTTTCAGGCAGCCGGGCGGCATCGCTGGCCGGTGTCGGCAAAACGGCGGGCATCATAGATAGGCCAAAGGCACCGGGCAATAAGCGAATAAGGGCAATCGGCTGACCTTCAGGCACCGAAAAGCGCGGGTTTCGCAGGCTGCCCAGACCATCGTTGCGGCGACCTCGGTCGTGCCCCCGGGAAGAGGGAGGGAAGGCGGGATCTGTTTTCAGAAGCGTGGCGGCGATGCCGGGCCGTGAGAACAAAAAAGGATCGGCACGGCAGAAAATAGTATTAGTACACTCGACAATGCTACTAGTTCGTCTACTAGATTGTCTTAATTTTTTCTACTAGTAGATTAAAAAATTCTTTTAAATCAATATAGTTGACGGAAATTAACGGCAAGGGTAAAAACCGAGCGATCGCGTTTGCATTGTGCGCCGCCGTGGGCCCATTCTGGCCCCGGCAGGCGTAATCGCCGCCATCGGAGGAACCCAAGCCATGACCGCGCGCCGACCCCTGATCGCCGGAAACTGGAAGATGAACGGTCTGCTGGCCGACGGCCGGGCCCTGGCCGGAGCGCTGGCGAAACGCATCAAGGCAACCCCGGACGCGCCGTTCGACATGGCCGTCTGCCCGCCCTTCACCCTGATCGCGGCGGTCGCCGCCGAACTGGCCGGCACTTCGATTGGTGTGGGCGGACAGGACTGCCACGCCAATGAAAAGGGTGCCCACACCGGCGATATCAGCGCCCGGATGCTGGCCGACCTCGGCGCCCGATATACCCTCGTCGGCCATTCGGAGCGCCGCACCGATCACCGCGAGACCGACGCCCAGGTCCAGGCCAAGGCCGCCGCCGCCCACGGTTCGGGCCTGATCGCCATCGTCTGCATCGGAGAAACCGAGGCCGAACGCGACGCCGGCCAGACCCTGGACGTGGTGCGGCGCCAGCTTTCGGGCTCCGTCCCCAAAGGTTCGACCGCGCAGAACACGGTCGTCGCCTACGAACCGGTCTGGGCCATCGGCACCGGGCGGACGCCGACCGTGGCCGACGTGGCCGACGTGCACGCCAAGATTCGCGCGCACCTGGCCGGCCTGGTCGGCAAGGACGCCGCGGCGGCCATGCGGATTCTCTACGGCGGCTCGATGAAACCCTCGAACGCCAAGGAACTTCTGGCCATCGCCGACGTCGACGGCGGCCTGATCGGCGGCGCCAGCCTGAAGGCCGAGGATTTCTGGGCCATCGCCGAAGCCGTGACCGGTTGAAACCGGCCGGAAAAGACCCAAGTTTTTCCTAGCCACGGGGCATCGGCCGGACTACAAAGCGCACGGCCCCGCGCCGGGCATCCTTTTCAGATATTTTTTCAAGGTTCGTCGTCATGGCCACCGTGATTCTCGTTATCCATCTGTTGCTGGCGATTTCGCTCGTCCTGGTCGTCCTGATGCAGCGGAGCGAAGGCGGCGGCCTCGGCATGGGCGGCGGCGGCAGCGGCTTCATGACCGGGCGCGCGACCGCGAACCTGCTCAGCCGCACCACGGGCATTCTGGCCGCCTGCTTCATCGCCACCAGCCTGGCGCTGGCCTTGATCGCGAACGCCGGCAAGGGCCCGAAGTCGGTGCTCGACCGGCCGATGCCGGCCTCCAGCGGACCGGCGGTGCCGATCGAACCGGCGCCCGCCGGCAAGGCGCCGGCCAAGGGCACCGTCCC
>CAZDFF010000085.1:0-12836 GCA_964504425.1 uncultured Hyphomicrobiales bacterium | reverse complement strand
TGGCGATCGCGGTTCCGGACCTCGCGGCGGCGGCTAAGGTCTATCGCGATACCTTGGGCGCCAAGGTCTCCGATCCGATGTCCGAACCGGATCACGGCGTCACGGTGGTGTTCGTCGAATTGCCGAACGTCAAGATCGAGCTGCTGCATCCGCTGGGCGACAACTCCCCGATCGCCGGATTCCTGGCCAAGAACCCGGCGGGTGGGATGCATCACGTCTGCTACGAAGTCGACGACATCCTCGCCGCACGCGACAAGCTGAAGGCCGCAGGCGCGCGCGTGCTCGGCGACGGCGAACCCAAGATCGGCGCGCATCGAAAACCCGTGCTGTTCCTGCATCCGAAGGACTTCATGGGCACCTTGGTCGAACTGGAACAGGCATAGGGCGGGACACATGGGTTGGACCACGGGCATCCTCGTCTACACGATCATCTGGTGGCTGGTCGTGTTCATGGTTCTGCCGTTTGGGAATCGGCCGATCGACGACGCCGATGTCGCCAAGGGGCAATCCGCGGGTGCGCCGGCCAAGCCGCGCATTCTGATCAAGTTTGCCATCACGACCGTGATCGCCGGCGTCCTCTTTGCGGTTTTCTTCTGGTTCCATTCCACCGGCGCGATCCGGCTCAGGCTCTGAACGCCATGTCCGGCTATTGCCTTTCGGCACCGGGCCATCCGGTGCACGCCTCCTACCATGACACCGAATACGGCTTTCCCCTGGAAGACGAATCGGGCCTGTTCGAACGCTTGGCGCTAGAGATTTTTCAGGCCGGGTTGTCGTGGGAAATCACGCTCAAGAAGCGCGCCGCTACCCACAAGGCGTTCGAAGGCTTCGCGGTGGATACGGTCGCTACGTACAAGGCGAGGGACGTAAAACGTCTGCTGGCCGATCCCGGCATCATCCGCAATCGCCTGAAGGTGGAATCGATCATCGACAATGCCCAACGCGTTCAAGCCTTGCGCGACAGCCACGGCGGATTCGCCGGGTGGATCGCCGCGCACCATCCCCGCCCCAAAAGCGAATGGGTGAAGGTCTTCAAGAAGACCTTCCGCTTCACCGGCGGCGAGATCGTGAACGAGTTCCTGATGTCGGTCGGTTATCTGCCGGGCGCGCACCGGGAAGACTGCCCGGTATACAAGCGGATCGCCCGCCTGAAACCGGCCTGGAGCTGCGTCGACCCCAAGGTTTTCAAGGAAAAAAAGACAAAATAAAAGGCAAGACCGTTGCCGATCTTGCCCGTCGTTTGATTCTCCCTACGGCTTCTTATGGCCGGGTTGTTCGTTGTGTTTCCCCTCCCAAACCTGGGCCGTGTGCCAAAGCGGGACTTGCCTTCCCAAAGGCATGCCGACATTACCCCAGGGCATCGGTGGCGTCATCCGTTTTTTGGTCCGGCGGCTTGAAATATCACGCTTTTGCTGCACCGCAAAATGGAATGCCGCAGGCCGTTTGACCGTCTATAGCGGCGTGAGTTTCAGGGCCACAAGTTCTCCCCCTCGCACGGGCCCCGGAGGCCCGCCTAGACACGGGTATTGCGGCAAGAAAACCAGGCATGGCAGTCTTTAGTCGACGTGCTTTCTTGAATTTTTTACTGGCGGCTGAGACCGCTTGGTTGACCGGCATCTCCTCGCCGGTTGCCGCGCAGGGGCTGAAGTTCGGCCCGACCAAGCCCTTTTCCTACGAGTCGTTGAAACGTCATGCGCACGAGCGGGCGGCCCGTCCGTACGTGCCGCCGCCCCGGCCCGATCCTCGGGTCGTCGAAAAGATCGATTACGACGCGCACGGCAAGCTTCGCTTTCGCAAGGAATTCGCGCTGTTCCGCGACAGCGCCTTTCCCATCTCGTTCCAACACGTCGGCATGTATTTTCCGAAGACGGTGCGCATGCATGCCGTCCAAGGCGGCGAGGCGCGCGAGGTGCTCTACAGTCCGGATTTCTTCACGATCGGTACGGAGCATGTCGCCGCGGGGCTGGCGCCGGAACCGTCGGCTTTCGCCGGGTTCTGGCTCCACGAGCCGAGACGGCTGGGCGATCTCGACACGGTCGAACCATGGGCGACGTTTTTGGGCGGATCGTACTTTCGCGGCGTCGGTGAACTCGGGCAGATCGGCATGTCGGCGCGGGGTATCGCACTGGCGCCGGGCGAACCGGGGCCGGAGGAGTTCCCCGATTTTGTCGAATTCTGGTTCGAACAAGCGGCGTCCGAAGACGCGCCGGTCACCGTCTACGCGTTGCTGGACGGGCCCTCGGTTGCCGGCGCGTACCGGTTCCTGCTCCGGCGCACGCGCGGCGTGGTGATGGATATCGATGCTTCGGTTCACCCGCGCCGGACGGTCGATCGGCTCGGCCTGGCGCCGCTTACGTCGATGTTCTGGTTCTCGGAGACGGCGAAGCCGACGATGATCGACTGGCGCCCGGAGATTCACGATTCCGATGGGCTTGCCATGTGGACCGGCGTCGGCGAACGGATATGGCGGCCGCTTAATAACCCGCCGCGGATTGTGATTTCGAATTTCCAGGACAATCGGCCGCGCGGCTTCGGGCTCCAGCAGCGCGACCGAAACTTCGATCATTATCTCGACGGCGTGCGCTATAATCTGCGGCCTTCGACGTGGGTCGAACCGCTTGGCGATTGGGGCCGCGGCGCGGTCCAACTGATCGAAATTCCGACCGACGACGAAATCCACGACAATATCTGCGCCATGTGGGTTCCCGAGGCGCCGCACGGCGCCAGCACGGAGATCGGGCTTTCCTACCGGCTGCATTGGGTTGCGGACGAACCCTATCCCAGCAAACTGGGGCGTTGCGTCGCTACCCGTCTCGGCAACGGCGGGCAACCGGGTCAGCCCCGTCCCAAGGGCGTGCGCAAGTTCATGGTGGAGTTTCTCGGCGGCCCCCTTCGCGACTTGCCGAAAGGCGTGTTCCCGGAGCCGGTTCTGACCGCTTCGCGCGGCAAGTTCTCCTACGTCTACGCCGAGGCAATTCCGAACGACGTACCGGGGCACTGGCGCGCCCAGTTCGACTTTACCGTCGAAGGCGGAGACCCAGTCGAGATGCGGTGCTATCTTCGAACCGACGAGACCGTGCTCACGGAAACTTGGCTCTACCAATACCATCCGGCACTGATGACCTGAGACCGAGGAAGGCGCGCATTAACGCTTCCTTAAATCGCCAGAGGCATGATGGTGGCTGATCGTTTCAACCACCACAGAAGTGGAGGCTATCATGCAGAAGTACCTGTTTCTCGCCGTCATTGCCGCGTTTCCGGTCCTGATGCTCGCCCATCCGCTGTTCGCCGGATAGACACCGCCTCGTTCATGGCGTTTCGGGCCAGGTTGGAGTAAAATTCGACCATGCGTCCCGGAATGCTCGCCGTTGCTTGTTTGCTGGTGCCCATGCTGGGCGCCGGCCCGGTGCTGGCCGATACCACGCTCAAGGTTTCCAAGCGGGATTGTAATCGTATTATCCGGCATCAGCCGTCGGCCGATGTTGCCTACAAGGCCGGCGTGGACGTGCGCGGCAAGAAGGTCAAATCGGCGGATGCCGACGGTACGGTCAAACTCGACCTGCCCGAGGAAATCACCATCCCGATCACCTTCGACATCGCCGAAAAATACGGCATCGGCACCGCCGGCAAGTTCGCCGGGGAAAGCGTCGTCGGCAAGGTGACGGTCAAGGGCGGCCGAACCTACTGGAACGGCAAGCCGCTCGACAACGAAGATCAGGCCGCCATCGCCGCCGCTTGCCAAAAGGTCTACGGAAAACGCCGCTAGCGGCGGTTCGTGAAATCGCCGTTAGGCCGCCCCCGGGCCATTGATGCCGCCCCGGGCATCGCCTACAGTCCTGGCCTTCGAAGCCTTCCCGCCACGCCGAGGCCCCGTCACGATGCGCCTTTCCCAGTATTTCCTGCCGACCCTGAAAGAGAATCCGGCCGAGGCCCAGATCGTCTCGCACCGCCTGATGCTGCGCGCGGGGATGATCCGCCAGTCCAGCGCCGGCATCTATTCGTGGCTGCCCATGGGCTACCGCGTGCTGATGAAGATCCAGCGGATCGTCGAGGAGGAACAGGACGCCATCGGTTGCCAACAGGTTTTGATGCCGACCATCCAGCCCGCCGATCTTTGGCGCGAGAGCGGCCGCTACGACGCCTACGGCCCCGAGATGTTGCGCATCCGCGACCGCCACGACCGCGACATGCTCTACGGTCCGACCAACGAGGAACAGATCACCGAAATCTTCCGCGGGTCGGTCAGAAGTTACCGCGATCTGCCGAAGATGCTCTACCACATCCAGTGGAAGTTCCGCGACGAGGTCCGGCCGCGGTTCGGCGTCATGCGCGGTCGCGAATTCCTGATGAAGGACGCTTATTCGTTCGATCTCGACTACGCCGGCGCGAAGATATCCTACAACAAGATGTTCGTTTCGTATTTGAAGACCTATGCCCGCCTGGGCTTGAAGGCGATCCCGCTCGCGGCGGACACTGGGCCGATCGGCGGCGATCTCAGCCACGAGTTTTTGATTCTCGCGGAAACCGGCGAGTCGCAGGTTTTCTGCCACCGCGACCTGATGGATTTCACCGTGCCTAGTACCGTGCCGACGGGAGCGGCCGAACTGCAAGCCGAAGTCGATCGCTGGACCAGCGTTTATGCCGCTTCCGACGACAAGCACGACAAGAGCAAAGAGGCCGAACTCGGCGACAAACTGATCACCGCGCGCGGCATCGAGGTCGGGCACATCTTCTATTTCGGCACCAAGTATTCCAAACCGATGGGCGCCGTCGTCGCCGGGCCGAAGGGCGAGGACGTGACGGTTGAAATGGGTTCCTACGGCATCGGCGTGTCGCGCCTGGTCGGCGCCATCATCGAGGCCAGCCACGACGACAACGGCATCGTCTGGCCGGATGCGGTCGCGCCCTTCAAGGTCGGGCTCATAAATCTCAAGTCCGGCGATGCCGAGTGCGACAAAGCGTGCGAGGACCTTTACGCGACGCTGCAAGGAAAGGGCATCGAGGTGCTGTACGACGATCGCGAAGGTCGTGCCGGCGTCAAGTTCGCCGACATGGATTTGATCGGTTTGCCGTGGCAACTGGTCGTGGGACCGCGCGGCCTGAAATCCGGTACCGTGGAATTGAAACGCCGCGCCGGCGGCGAGCGCGAAGAACTTAGCCGCGAGTCTGCGCTCGCCAAGCTGATCGGATGATTTCCGCCTTCGAATGGATGGTGGCCATGCGCTACCTCCGGGCCCGGCGCCAGGAGGGGTTCATTTCGGTCATCGCGTGGTTCTCGCTCCTGGGGATCGGGCTCGGCGTCGCCACGCTGATTATCGTGATGGCGGTGATGAACGGCTTCCGCCAGGAATTGCTGACCCGCATCCTCGGCATCAATGGGCACCTCGGCGTGCACGGGCCGATCAATCGCCTGATCGATTACGACCCGATGGCCGAATCGGTGCGCAAGGTTCCGGGCGTCGTGTCGGTGACGCCGATTATCGAGGGGCAGGTCATGGTGACGGCGCGCGGCATCGCGCGCGGCGCCGTCGTGCGCGGCGTCAAGCCCGAGGACCTGGCGAAGCGAAAGTTGATCGCCGACAATATCATCTCCGGGAAGCTCGCCGATTTCACCGGCGACGATGCCGTGATCATCGGCGACAGGATGGCTGAAAAGATGGGCCTGAAGGTGGGCGAGAGAATCACCCTGATCTCGCCCCAAGGCACGACCACGGCCTTCGGCACGGTGCCCAGGATGCGCGCCTATCGCATTGCCGCGACTTTCAAGATCGGCATGTTCGAATACGATTCCGGGTTTGTCTTCATGCCGTTGGAGACGGCCCAGGTTTATTTCCGAATGCAGGGCGCCGTGTCGCATCTGGAAGTGTTCGTGACGAATCCCGACCGCGCGCGCGCGATCGGCAACCGCGTCGCCGCCGTGGTCGGCCAGAAGGGTCGCATTCACGATTGGCAGCAGGCGAATTCCAGTTTCTTCACGGCGATCCAAGTCGAACGCAACGTCATGTTCCTGATCCTGACGCTGATCATCCTAGTCGCCGCGTTCAACATCGTTTCCAGCATGATCATGCTGGTGAAGGACAAAGGCCGGGATATCGCCATCCTGCGCACCATGGGCGCGACGCGCGGCACCATCATGCGCATTTTCTTCATCAGCGGTGCTTCGGTCGGTGCCATCGGCACGCTGGCGGGGTTCGGTCTCGGCGTCGCCTTCGCCAAGAACATCGAAACCATCCGCCAGTGGATTCAGGGCCTGACCGGCACGGACTTGTTCTCGGCGGAAATCTATTTTCTGTCGCAGCTTCCGGCGAAGCTGGATTGGACCGAAGTCATCGCGGTCGTGCTGATGGGGTTGGGGCTGTCGTTTCTCGCGACGCTCTATCCCTCGTGGCGGGCGGCGCGTCTCGATCCGGCGGAGGCGTTGCGTTATGAGTGACGTCGCGCTGGAACTGAAGAACGTCTCGCGCACCTTCCAGCAAGGCAAGACGTCGCTGGCGGTCCTGAGAGGCGTCGACCTTCAGGTCCGCGCCGGCGAGATCGTGGCGCTGGTCGGGCCGTCGGGGGCAGGCAAGTCGACGCTGCTGCATATCGCCGGGCTTTTGGAAAAGGCCGACAGCGGCGAGATTATGATCGACGGCAGGGCGTGCGGCGCGATGAACGACGAGGAACGCACCCGGCAGCGGCGGCATAATCTCGGCTTCGTCTACCAGTACCACCACCTGTTGCCGGAATTCTCGGCGCTGGAAAACATCATGGTGCCGCAGATCATCGCGGGGACGGCGCGCAAGGTGGCGCGCGAGCGGGCGCGGGAACTTCTCGCCTATCTTCATTTGTCCGACCGCGAAACCCATCGCCCGGCGCGCCTTTCGGGCGGCGAGCAGCAGCGCGTCGCCATCGCCAGGGCGCTCGCCACGGTGCCGAAGGTACTGCTGGCGGACGAGCCGACCGGCAACCTCGACCCCGATACGGCGGCCGAGGTCTTCACGATGCTGCTGCAACTGTCTAAAGGCGTGGGGTTGGCGGCGGTCATCGCCACTCACAATCCCGACCTGGCCCGGCGCATGGACCGTATCGTGCGCCTGGATCACGGGCACTTGGCCGAGGGCTGAATTCGCGCCGACTTCGGACATGCTGTGTCGCGTTATTTTTTATAACGATGAGTACAAAAATAATCCGACCGCGATTTTTCGGATATCCGGGCGATTCGCCGTCCGGGTGTGGCGGACCCGGTCACTGGCCTGAAAGTGGGTTCCTTCGCCCCCCAACGGCGGGCGTTTTTTGCTTTTGCTGACTCTGCGGCCGGCCTGTGGAATCCTGCCGACATCATGGCCCATACCGGCTTCGTCCATCTGCGCGTCCATTCCGCCTATTCGCTGTCGGAAGGCGCCATCCGCATCAAGGATCTGGTCAAGCGCTGCCGCCAGTTGGGCATGCCGGCGGTGGCCGTTACCGATACCAACAATCTGTTCGGCGCGTTCGAGTTTTCCGGTGCCGCCAAGGAAGCCGGCATTCAGCCGATCATCGGCTGCCAGCTTTCCTTGCTTCGCGACGATCCCGGCGGGCGCCAGGCGATGGCACGCAACGCGTCCGCCGTTGCCGCCGACCCCTTCGTTCTTCTGGTTCAGGACGAGGCGGGCTATGGCAATCTTCTGAAACTTCTCGCCCGCGCTCATTTCGGCGACGGAGAAGGGGAAGCGCCGCCGACGCCTCATGTTTCGATCGCGGACTTGGAATCGCATTCCGGCGGCCTTCTGCTGCTCACGGGCGGGGCCGGGGGACCGGTGGGGCGGCTGATCGCGGAAAGCCAGGCGGCCGCGGCCGAGGACTTGCTTCGGCGTCTCGCAACCGCCTTTCCCGGGCGGCTTTACGTCGAGATCATGCGCCACGGCCTTGCGGTCGAACGCCAGACCGAGCCGAAGCTGGTCGAACTCGCCGATATGTTGAACCTTCCGCTGGTCGCGACCAACGAGGCCTTTTTTCTCGAACCCGACATGTTCGAGGCCCACGACGCGCTGATCTGCATCGCCGAGGGGGCGTATCTGTCGCAAACCGAACGACGGCGTCTGACCGAGAACCACTATCTTCGTTCGGCGACGGAGATGAAATCGCTGTTCCACGATCTCCCGGACGCGATCGACAACACCGTCGTCGTCGCCAAGCGGTGCGCCTTCATGGTCGAGAAGGTGAAGCCGATCCTGCCGCCCTACGATTGCGGCGTCGGACGGACCGAGGCCGACGAACTTGCCGCCCAGGCCAAGGCCGGACTGGAAGATCGCCTTCAGGTGCAGATTTTCAAGCCGGGCATGAGCGAGGCCGACAAGGCCGCCGTCGCCAAGCCCTATCGCGATCGGTTGGCCTACGAAATCCAGGTCATCGCCGACATGGGCTTTCCGGGTTACTTCCTGATCGTCGCCGACTTCATCCGCTGGGCGAAGGAGCAAGGCATTCCGGTCGGCCCGGGGCGCGGATCGGGCGCGGGTTCGGTCGTCGCCTGGGCGCTGACCATCACCGATCTCGACCCGCTTCGGTTCGGCCTGCTGTTCGAACGGTTCCTGAATCCCGAACGCATATCCATGCCCGACTTCGACATCGACTTCTGCCAGGACCGGCGGGACGAGGTGATCCATTACGTCCAGCAGAAGTACGGCCGCGACCATGTCGCCCAGATCATCACTTTCGGCAAGCTGCAGGCGCGCGCCGTGTTGCGCGACGTCGGGCGGGTGCTGGAAATTCCCTACGGCTACGTCGACAAGATTTGCAAGCTGGTGCCGAACAACCCGGCCAATCCGGTGACCCTGGCGCAGGCGATCGACGGCGAACCGCAACTGCGCCAGATGATCCAGGAGGACCCGACGATCGCCCGCCTGGTCGGCATCGCCCGCAAGCTGGAAGGGCTCTATCGCCACGCATCGACGCACGCGGCGGGGGTCGTCATCGGGGACAGGCGCCTGGACGAATTGATCCCGCTCGCCCGCGATCCTAAATCGCATAAGCCCGTCACCGGCTTCAACATGAAGTACGTCGAGTCGGCGGGCTTGGTGAAGTTCGACTTCCTCGGCCTCAAGACGCTGACGGTCTTGCAGGATGCGGTGGCGCTGGTCGCGGAAGGCGGCGGCAAGATCGACTTGCTGAACCTGCCGCTCGACGACGAGGCGACGTTCAAGATGCTGGAACGGGCGGATACGACGGGCGTGTTCCAGCTTGAAAGCGCGGGCATGCGCGACGTACTGCGCAAGCTGAAGGCCGACGCGTTCGAGGACATCATCGCCGTGGTGGCGCTCTACCGGCCCGGTCCGATGGCCAACATTCCCAGCTACATCAAGCGCAAACACGGGGAGGAGGAGCCCGATTACCTCTATCCCACCCTCGAAGGCATCCTCGGCGAAACCTTCGGCATCATGATCTACCAGGAACAGGTCATGCAGATCGCGCAGGAACTGTCGGGCTATTCGCTCGGTACCGCCGATCTGTTGCGCCGCGCCATGGGCAAGAAGATCAAGTCGGAGATGGACCAACAGCGCCAGATTTTCGTCGACGGCGCCAAGAACCGCGGCGTGCCGCAGGCCCGCGCCAGCGAAATCTTCGACCTGGTCGCCAAGTTCGCCGATTACGGGTTCAACAAATCGCACGCGGCGGCCTATGCGCTGGTCGCCTATCAGACCGCTTATATGAAGGCGAATTACCCGGTCGAATTCCTGGCTGCGTCGATGACCCACGACATGGGCAACACCGACAAGCTGAACGTCTTCCGCCAGGAACTGGATCGCCTAGGCATCGCGTTGCTGCCCCCGGACATCAACAAATCGCGGGTCCGCTTCGCCGTCGAGCGCACCAAGAACGGCGCCGCGATCCGCTACGCCCTGGCGGCTGTCAAAAACGTCGGCGGCGCGGCGATGGCGGTCCTGGTCGCGGAGCGCGACAGGAACGGCCCGTTCAAGTCGTTGAGCGACCTCGCGGCCCGAATCGACCCCAAGGCGGTCAACAAACGCCAGCTCGAAAACCTGGTCCGGGCCGGCGCGTTCGACGGGATCGAGCAGAACCGGCGCCGTTTGTTCACGGGCGTCGAGAACCTGCTTCGCCATGCCAACGTCGCGGCAAGCGAACGCACCAGCGATCAGATTTCCCTGTTCGGCGGCGGCGATCAGAAACCGCCCGAAGTCCCGTTGCCCGATATAACGGACTGGTCGCCGATGGATCGCCTGAAGGAGGAATTCGACGCCATCGGGTTCTATCTCTCGGCCCACCCGCTGGACGCCTACAAAAAGGCGCTCGGCCGGCTTCAGGTGCAAAGCGCGACCGACGTGCTGGCGCGCGGGCAGGGCGGCGCGGTGCGTCTTGCCGGCACGGTGATCGCCAAACGCGAGCGCACCTCCGCCAAGGGCAGCCGTTATGCCTTCGTGCAGATGTCGGACGCCTCCGGCGTGTTCGAAATCACGGTCTTTTCCGAGGTCCTGTCGTCGTCGCGCGGATTTCTCGAGGTCGGCCAGTCGCTGTTCGTGCGTGCCGTCGCCCAATTCGAGGGTGAAACGGCGCGCTTCACCGCCCAGGCGCTGGAACCCTTGGATGAGGTTGCGGCACAGACCTCGGGCGGACTGACGGTGTATGTCGATTCCACCGAGCCGTTGTCACCACTTAGAGACATTTTGCTGCGCGGGAACGGCAACGGCAATGGAAACGGTCGGAGCGGCAAAAAGGGCGAGGTTCGCCTGGTCGGGCGGCTCGAAGATGCCCGCGAGGTCGAACTCCAACTCGGCAAGTTTCCGATTTCGCCCGCCCTGGTCCTGGCCGTTCGGGCCGTCCGTGGCGTGCTCGAGGTCCAGGAGACCTGAGGCCGCCGCGGCGCGCCGGTGCGCCGCCGTCATTTCCCTTGCAATCCGGGGTTCTCGGGTCTATTCACACCACCGATTTCGCACGCGGGCGTGCGGCTTGGGCGGGGAGACATCCCGTACCGGTCGCTCCGGTGTCCGGCTTAGTCCGGACGGTGCTCGCGGAGGCTCAACCGGAGAAGGAAAACGACAATGGCATTGCCGACGTTCACCATGCGCCAGCTTTTGGAAGCCGGCGTCCATTTCGGCCACAATACCCGACGCTGGAATCCGAAGATGGCCCCGTACTTGTTCGGGGTCCGCAACGGCGTTCACGTCATCGACCTGCAGCAGACCGTACCGATGCTCTACGCCGCCATGCAGGCGGTGCGCAACATCGTGGCGGCCGGCGGCCGGGTCCTGTTCGTGGGCACCAAGCGCCAGGCGGCCGACAAGATCGCCGAGGCGGCCAAGCGCTGCGGCCAATATTACGTTAATCACCGCTGGCTCGGCGGCATGATGACCAACTGGCGGACAATCTCGAATTCCATCAAGCGGTTGCGGGAATTGGACGAAAAGCTCGGCCAGCCCGAAACGGTCAGCGGATTGACCAAGAAGGAACAGCTGAACCTGTCGCGCGAGCGCGAGAAGCTCGATCGCGCCTTGGGCGGCATCAAGGAAATGGGCGGCCTGCCGGATATCCTTGTGGTGATCGACACCAACAAGGAATCGATCGCCGTCGCCGAGGCCAATAAGCTGGGTATCCCGGTGGTAGCCGTCGTCGATTCGAACAGCGACCCCGCCGGCATCACCTATCCGATACCGGGCAACGACGATGCGTTGCGCGCCATCATGCTCTATTGCGACCTAATGGTCGGCACCGTGCTCGACGGCATCCAGACCGAATTGAAGGCTTCCGGCACCGATGTCGGGGAATCCGAGGAAGCTCCTGTGGAACAGATCCCGGAAACCGCCGCGCCTGCGGCGGAGGAGTCCAACAAGGGGGCCGAGGCGGCCACACCGGCGTGATGGAAGCGCCAGGTTTTACAGGCGCTTAAAGAGTCTCGGCGGGTCTAACCGAAAGAGTCCAACAAAACGGATCGGAAGAGGGCGACATGGCGGAAATCACGGCCGCATTGGTCAAGGAACTGCGCGAGAAATCCGGCGCCGGCATGATGGATTGCAAGAAGGCGCTGGCCGAAACCGGCGGCGACATCGAAGCCGCCGTCGACTGGCTGCGGACCAAGGGACTGGCCGCAGCCGCCAAGAAGGCCGGCCGGGTCGCGACCGAAGGGCTGGTCGGCGTCGTCGTCGACGGAAACAAAGGCGCGCTCATCGAGGTCAACGCCGAAACGGACTTCGTTGCCCGGAACGAGGCCTTCCAAAGCTTCGTGCAAACCGCCTGCCGCATCGCGCTCGAAACGCGCGGCGATCTTGCGGGCTTGGTTGCGGCGCCCTATCCGGGCGCGAAGCGGACGGTGGCCGAAGAAATCACCCATCTGATCGCGACCATCGGCGAAAACATGAGCCTGCGCCGCTGCACCTTCGTCGAAGTGCCGAAGGGCGTGGTCGGCGCATACGTGCACAACCAGATCGCGCCGGGGCTCGGTAAGATCGGCGTCCTGGTGGCGTTGGAATCCGACGCCGCTCCGGCCAAGATCGAAGGGCTGGCGAAGCAACTCGCCATGCATGTCGCCGCCGCGCAGCCACAGGCGGTCGACCGCACCGGTCTCGACCCGCAGGTATTGGAGCGTGAGCGCGCGGTGTTGGCCGAACAGGCCAGGGCCAGCGGTAAGCCGGCCGAAATCATCGACAAGATGGTCGAAGGCCGTATCCGTAAGTTCTACGAGGAAGTCTGCCTCGTCGATCAGACGTTCGTGATCGATGGCGAAAGCAAGGTCGGCCAGGTCATCGAAAAGACCGGCAAGGAAGCCGGTGGCGCGATCGCTTGCAAAGGCTTCGTCCGGTATGCCCTGGGCGAGGGCATCGAGAAGGAGCAGGCCGATTTCGCCGCCGAAGTTGCCGCTGCGGCGG
>CAZDFF010000084.1:0-12963 GCA_964504425.1 uncultured Hyphomicrobiales bacterium | reverse complement strand
ATCTCGCCGTTCTCGATCCAGAAGCCGCTGGCGCCGCGACTGTAGTCGCCGGTGACGCCGTTGACGCCCATGCCGATCAGTTCGGTCACGTAGAACCCGCTTTCGATGTCGGTGATCAGGTCCTTGGGCGAGCGCGCGCCGGCGGCAAGATAGAAGTTGGTCGTCGACGGCGACGGCGGCGACGACGTGCCGCGCGCCGCGTTGCCCGTGGTCTCGAGACCGAGTTGGCGGGCCGAGCCGAGATCCAGAATCCAGGTCGTCAACACGCCGTCGTCGACCACGTTCTTCTTGCGCGTGGGGATACCTTCGCCGTCGTAAGCCTTCGACCGCAGGCCGCGCCGCCGGTGCGGATCGTCGACGATGGCGATGCCGGGCGCGAACACGCGCTGGCCGAGCTTGTCCTTCAGGAACGTCGTGCCCCGCGCGACGGCGGGGCCCATGACGGCGCTCGCCAGATGGCGGATCAGGCTGTCGGCGACGCGCGGATCGTAGACCACCGGCACCTGCGCCGACGTCGCCTTCTGCGGTTTCAGGCGCTTGACCGCCCGCTCGCCAGCGCGCCTTCCGATAACCTCGGGCGATTCCAGATCGGCGGCATGCACCGCGGTCGTGAAATCGTAGTCGCGTTCCATACCGAGGCCTTCGCCCGCGAGCACGGAAGCGCTGATCGAATGGCTCGACGACGTGCGCGTGCGCGCGAAGCCGTTCGAAGCGACGAAGGCGACCGTCGACCGGCCCCACGTTGCCTGCGCGCCTTCGGAATTAGTGACGCCGGGAACCGCGCGCGCCGCTTCCTCGGCGATGCGCGCCCGCTCGGTCAGCGTTTCGGGCGTCGGCTCGACCGGATCGCAACCGTCGAAGTCGGGAAAATCGCGCGCCAATTGGGCCGGGTCGGCGAGGCCGCAGAACGCATCCTCGGGCACCACCTTGACCATGGCGACGGCGCGTTCGACCAGTTCGTCGAGCGCGCGCCGGCCGAGGTCGGACGACGAAACGATCGCCTGGCGCTTGCCCATAAAGACGCGGAGACCGAGGTCGGTACCCTCGGCGCGTTCCAGGTGCTCCGGCTTGTCCAGGCGCCGCGCCAGCGTCAGCGACACGCCTTCGCCGAGGACGGCATCGGCGGCATCGGCGCCGGCGGCCTTGGCCTTGGCGATCAGGGACGACAGCAGGTCCAGGCGTTCGGCGTCGGTCATCGGTGCAAGGCTTTTGACGAAAGGAGAAACATTGCGAGACTATGCGCGGCCGGACCCGCCGGAGCAACCCGAAGCATGACCGGAAACCGTCAGACCGCGCGCGGCACGGCTTTGAGATGGCTGAGGCACCGCTCGATCCACTGCGCCGTCAACTTTTCCTGGACGGTATTCAACTGAAGGCGTTGGCGCAGGCAGGCGAAGTCCACGTGATCCAACGGCTGGTCCTGGTTGAAGCAGGAAAAGACCACGGTTTCCTCGCCGGTTTTCGGATCGACATGGCGTTGCAGGCACTGGGCGCAGATTTCCTTCATCATGCACTGCATCGGCGAGTTTATGCTGCCAATGGCAACATGATCGGGCTTCAGATAGGGCTTGAGGACCCCGTGGCGGGCCTTGCCGATCGCCGCCATCATGCCGTCCGAACCGATGGCGAGAATACGGTCGGCCTTGGCGAGCGGAATGCCGACGGGGCCGAGACGGCCCTGGGCATAGGCTTCGATGCATTGAACGATGTTGCCGACGAAAGTGCGGTCCTGCGGCCGCCCCGGTGTGAACCCCGGCGCTTCGTCGCACGACCACACGACCATATCGGCGGCGGCTTCGATGTTGGCGACGTGATAGCGATCCATCGTCTTCTTGTAGCCGGCGAAGTAGAGCACGCGGGAACCCGCACCGCGCAACGCCTGGCCGATGGAGAACAGCACCGCGTTGCCGAGACCGCCGCCGACCAGCACCACAGTCTCGCCTTCCGGTATTTCGGTCGGCGATCCGGTCGGCCCCATCAGCACCACGGGCTCGCCGGGCTTCAAAAGCGCACACAGGTTCGACGAGCCGCCCATTTCGAGTACGATCACCGAAACCAGACCTTTCTCGCGATCGACCCAGGCGCCGGTCAGGGCCAACCCTTCCATCGCCAGGCGGGTGCCGTCGACCCGGGGCGCCAGGGACTCGAAATTCTGCAGCCGGTAGAACTGCCCGGGGCGGAACGTGCGCGCCGCGCGCGGCGCATGGACGATGACCTCGACGATGGTCGGCGTCAGACGGCGAACTTCGTGGACTTCGGCGCGCAGCCAGCCGTTGAGATGGCGGATCAGATCGCCGGCGGCGACCGGCGACGGCGGCGATTTCCGCAGCACGCGGTCGACCACGGGATAGCCGCGCTTGGCGCTGGCCATGGCCTTGACGACGTTGCCGGCAAAGGACGGATGCAGGTCGCCGAAGAAGCTGATCGCATGGCCATCGTCGCGCAGATTCATCAGCACGTGAACCGCGTCGGGTTTGACCGATCGCTCCGGCGCGACCTTGTTGCCCGCTTCGTCGTAGGCCTGGAAATAGCGCCCGTCGACGGTGGCGTCGTCAGGCCATTCGCGGGCCAGCACCGTGTTCGGCTGGGTACCTGCGGCGATCAAAATCGATTTGGCCGGGAGCGTGACCTCTTCGCCGGACGCGGCGATCTTGCCGTCGGCTCCGACGGTCTGACGCGCGAGCCTGAGCCCCGAGGCATGACCGAAGGAATCGATCTCGACCTTCGTCGGCGCCACCAGTTCGACGAAGCGAATGCCCTCTTCCATCGCCTTTTCGATTTCTTCGTGGTTCAACGTATAGCTCGGCGCGTCGATCAGGCGGCGGCGATAGGCGATGGTTGCGCCGCCCCATTCGGCGAGCAGCTTCGAGAATCGGGGCGCCCTGCCCTCGGCGGCGGCGGCCTTGCGCTCGGCGGCAATGGCCCGGCCGTGCGCCAGGAATTCGTCGGCAATGGCGGCGTCCGGGCCGGCAAAAGAAGCGCGAACGGCGGCCTCGCCCTTGTCGACGACGAGGGCATCGTAGCGCTTCAGGAATTTCTCGACCTGCACGACGTAATAGGCGAGCGACTCGGTCGCGGTATCAATCGCGGTCAGGCCGCCGCCGACAACGACCACCGGCAAGCGAATTTGAAGATTGGCGATGCTGTCGGTCTTGGCGGCACCGGTCAGCTGCAAGGCCATCAGGAAGTCGGAGGCCTGGCGCACGCCGACGGCCAGCGCGTTGGGAATGGAAAGAACCGTCGGCCGCCCGGCGCCGGCACACAATGCGATGTGATCAAATCCGAGCGCGAAAGTGGAATCCGCCGTCAGGGTGCCGCCGAACCGGACGCCGCCGGCCATGGCGAAGTCGCTGCGCCGTTCCAGCAGCAGGCGCACCAGCTTGAGGAAATTCTTGTTCCAGCGGACCGTGATGCCGTATTCGGCGACGCCGCCGAACCCGGCCATCACCCGATCGTCCAAAGACTCGAACACGGTCGACACGTCCTCGATCGCTTCGAACGCCGTGCGCGTGCCCTTGGGAAAGACACCCGAGAGGTGCGAAGGCAACGGCTCGATCTTGGCGCCATCGACGGCGACGACCGCATGGCCCTCGTTCAACAGGTGATGCGCCAAGGTGAAACCAGCCGGTCCCAGACCAACCACCAGCACCTTGTAGCCGCTGGGCGGCTTCGGTACCGGGCGGCGGATGTTCAGCGGATTCCACCGGGTCAGCAGGCCGTAGATTTCAAACCCCCACGGCAACGCCAGCACATCCTTAAGCACGCGGGTTTCGACCTCGGGGATGTTGACCGGGTCCTGCTTCTGATAGATGCACGACTTCATGCAGTCGTTGCAGATGCGGTGCCCGGTCGCGGCCAGCATCGGGTTGTCGACCACGGCGATGGCCAGCGCCGCGATCAAGTGGCCTTCGGTCTTGGCGACATGCATCTCGGATATTTTTTCCTCGAGCGGGCAGCCGGCCAGCGGCACGCCGAAGGTGGATTTCCGAAATGCGTTGGTCTTCTTGTCGCGCAGTCCCTTCGAGCACGAATCCTTGCCCTGGTTGTGGCAGAAGATGCAGTAGTGCGCCTGCCCTAGCGCGCCCTGAAGGTCGGTGCCCGGATCGGTCAGCTTGAATCCGTCCCGTTCACGGCCGTGCCCGGCGCCGAGCGCCAGCGCCGCGACGCCGCCGACTTGTTCTTCCTTCACCGGAACCAAGTACATCGGGTCGATCTTGCGCGGTTCCTTGAACAGATCCGGCGCGAAGCCGCCGCCGGTCGCGACCGCGAACGCGGCATAGCGCGCAGCAAGGTCGAGGGCCTCGGCGTTCGCGGTCTCGTCCTGCATCCAACCGAGCACGGCGGCGGCGAAGGTTTCCGCCGTCGCCGGACGGCCGACCCGATCCTCGATCGCCTTCAGCAAGGCGGCGCCGTCGAAGGCCGCCGCCTCGGCTGGGGCGTGCTTCTTGACCGCGATCCGCTGCACGAACAGGCGCCGGCAATCGAATACCGGGGCGAGCGCACGATGGTGCGCCGACGCCGACGCGCGCTTGTCGGCCACGCGAAAGAGATCCGCCACAAAAGCATCGACATGCGGCGCCAGCGCCAAGAGCAGCCCGGATTCGTCCTCCATCGCCTCGGGGTCGGCACGCGCGGCGAGCAACCGTCGATTCAGGTCGGCGTCGACGGAATCGAGCGTCGCCAGGAACCGAGCGTCGATGCGCGCCAAACCGTCGCGACTGTAGAGGTCGGCGAATTCGAAACCATGCGCGAGCGGCGGTGCGGTCATGCAATGCCTTCGTCGGATGCGGATGCGATCCGCGCGGTTTGCAAGACTGGCATGCGCGCGGGGTGCGAGGCTTGGCGTTTTATGGCATGGATCGGCCCGCGCCAAGAGGCGATTTTCTTTGTCCCTTCAAAGACTCAGGGGATACCCCCATTCCGATTTCGGCGGTTGAAAAACACCACCCGGAGTCCGTCTATTCGGGGCCCAAAAGGGTGGCAATAGCCTCCCTTTAGGTGTAGGAAAAAGCCGAGGTACGGAATCGCCCCGCACGCAAGCCAGGTCCCCGAATTCCAATATGAACACGCTGACGGCAGCCCCCCTCCCGACGACAACGCATCGGCGCGAGATCGAATCGGCGGTCGTCCGCTTCGCCGGCGATTCCGGCGACGGCATGCAGTTGACCGGCGGGCGGTTCACGGACGCAACCGCGCTCGCGCATAACGACTTCGCGACCTTCGCGGATTTTCCCGCTGAAATCCGGGCGCCCACGGGCACGACGTTCGGCGTCTCGTCCTATCAGATCAATTTCGGCTCGCGCGTCATTCGCACCTCGGGTGACGCCTTCGACATGCTGGTCGCCATGAACCCGGCGGCACTGAAGGTCGAACTGAAAGACCTGAAAGAAGGCGGCACACTGCTGATCGACGTCGGCGCCTTCAACGAACGCACGCTGCGGAAGGCGGGCTTCGCCAAGAACCCGCTTGAGGACGGCACGCTCGCCCCCTACGCGGTGATTGCGCTGGACGTGTCGCAGCTCACGCAAGATGCGGTCAAACCGTTCGGCCTGTCGCAGAAGGAATCGCTTCGCTGCAAGAACATGTGGACGCTGGGCTTGGCGTTCTGGATGTTCGGGCGCGACCGCCAGCCGACCATCGAATGGCTGGAAAAGAAATTCGCCAAGCGGCCCGAGATCGCGCAAGCCAACGTCGCCGCGCTGAACGCCGGCCACGCCTTCGGCGAAACGGCCGAGATGGCGGACGTGCTGCCGCTGTTCGAGGTCCCGGCGGCGGCGATCCCGCCCGGGCTCTATCGGTCCGCCAACGGCGGCGAGGCGATGGCCTTGGGCCTTCTCGCCGGCGCGCAGAAGGCAAATCTGAAGATCGTCTTCTGTTCGTACCCCATCACGCCGGCGTCGCCGTTGCTGCACCGGCTGGCCGCGCTGCCGGAATACGACGTCGAAACCTTCCAGGCGGAGGACGAGATCGCCGCGGCCTGCGCCGCCATCGGCGCGTCCTACGCGGGCGCGCTCGGCATCACGTCGAGTTCGGGACCCGGCATTGCTTTAAAGACCGAAGCGATCGGCCTCGCGGTCGCCGCCGAACTGCCGCTGGTCATCGTCAATTCTCAGCGTGCAGGCCCGTCCACGGGCCTGCCGACCAAGACCGAGCAGTCGGATCTTTATCAGGCCGTCTATGGCCGCAACGCCGACAGCCCCTTGGCGGTGATCGCCGCCCGTTCGCCGTCGGATTGCTTCGACGTCGCGATCGAGGCGGTGCGGATCGCCGTGAAATACATGACCCCGGTGATCGTGCTGACCGACGGCTATATCGCCAATGCCGCCGAACCTTGGCTGATCCCGGATCTGGATGCGATTGCGCCGTTCCCGGCAACCTTCGCCGACGATCCGGCGACGTTCCAGCCGTTCGCCCGCGACCCAAAGACGCTGGCGCGGCCGTGGGCCAAGCCGGGCACGCCCGGCCTCGAACATCGGATCGGCGGCATCGAGCGCCAGGACGTCACCGGCAACATTTCCTACGATCCGGCCAACCATCAGCGGATGACCGACCTGCGCGCCGCCAAGATCGACGGCATCGCCGACGACGTGCCCGAGCAGGCAATCGAGAACGGCGCGGCGAGCGGACGGCTTGCGGTCGTCGGCTGGGGCTCGACCTACGGGCCGATCAGCCGCGCGGTTTCCAACATGCGCGCCCAAGGCTTCGACGTCGCGCACATCCACATCCGTCACATCTGGCCGCTACCAAAAAATTTGACCGGTTTGCTGCGCGGGTTTGGCAACGTCCTGGTGCCGGAAATGAACGACGGCCAGCTTCTGACCGTGCTGCGCGCCGAATGCCTAGTGCCGGCCGAAGGCCTGAACAAGGTCACCGGCCAGCCGTTCAAGATCGCCGAAATCGAAGCCGCGATCCGCGCGCGTCTGGAGGACCGGGCATGAACGAGCTTTCGCAACCGCGCCCGCTGACGCCCAAGGATTTCGCCAGCGACCAGGAAGTGCGCTGGTGTCCGGGCTGCGGCGATTACGCCATCCTGAAGGCGGTGCAAAAAACCTTGGCCGACATCGGCGCCAAGCCGGAAAAGACCGTGTTCGTGTCCGGTATCGGCTGCGCCGCGCGTTTCCCGTATTACATGGCGACTTACGGGTTCCACACCATCCACGGTCGCGCGCCGGCGATCGCCACGGGCGTGAAGCTGGCCAATCCCGACCTCGACGTCTGGGTCGTCGGCGGCGACGGCGATTTTCTGTCGATCGGCGGCAACCACCTGATCCATGCGCTCCGGCGCAACGTCGATCTCCAACTGCTATTGTTCAACAACGAGATCTACGGTCTGACCAAGGGCCAGTATTCGCCGACGTCCCGGGCCGGCACGCGCTCGCCCTCGACGCCGGGCGGATCGGTCGAAGCGCCCGTCTCGGCGCTGCAACTGGCGCTCGGCGCCGGGGCGCGCTTCGTCGCCCGCTCGATCGACAGCCAGCAGAAAGCATTGCCGGGCATCCTGGCGCGCGCGCATGCGCACAAGGGCGCCTCCCTGGTCGAGATTCTGCAGAATTGCGTCGTCTACAACGACGGTGTGTTTTCGGCGTTCGCCGAGAAGGACGTCGCCGCCGACGGCCAGCTTCACGTCGAACACGGCAAGCCCATGCGGTTCGGCAAGGACGGCGCGCGCGGCATCCGCCTAAACGCTAAGACGCTGTCGCTCGAGGCCGTGACGCTTGGCGAGAACGGCGCGACGGAAGCGGACCTTCTGGTGCACGACGAAACCAACCGGACCTTGGCCGGATTGCTGGTCGCGCTGGAGCCGCCGATGCCGGTGGCGTTGGGCGTTATCTACTGTAATCCGGCGCCGACGTTCGGCGAGAAAATTTCGGCTCAGGTCGAGGCTGCCAAGAGTCGCGCCGGGCCGCCCGATCTGGCCCGCCTGCTGCGTCGCGGCCACACCTGGACCGTCACGGGATAGGCAAAGCACCGGAGATCGCGCCATGCCCGTCAGCATCGCCGTCGTCGGATCCGGACCCGCCGGGTTCTATGCGATCGAGGCGTTGCTGCAAAGCGGCCTGGACGTCGAAATCGACATCCTGGAGCGCCTGCCGACGCCGTTCGGCCTGATCCGCGCCGGCGTCGCGCCCGACCATCAAAGCACCAAGAGCGTCGCTCGCAAGTTCGAGCGCTGGGCCGAGGACACGCGCGTCCGCTATTTCGGCAACGTCGAGATCGGCCGCGACGTCGGCATTCCCGAACTGCGCGAAATGTACGATGCCGTGGTGCTGGCCGTCGGCGCCCCCAAGGACAAGCCGCTCGGCATTCCCGGTGCCGACAAGAAGGGCGTCTACGGGTCCGCCGCCTTCGTCGGCTGGTACAACGGACATCCCGATTTCCGCGACCTGAACCCCGATCTGAACACGCCGTCCGTCGCCGTCGTCGGCAACGGCAACGTCGCGATCGACGTCGCCCGCATCCTGGTGCGCACGCCCAAAGGCATGGCGACGTCCGACCTGCCCGACCACGCCGCCGCAACCATTCATGCGGCACCGATCCGCGACGTGCATCTGATCGGAAGGCGCGGCCCGTTGCAGGCGAAGTTCACCAACACGGAGCTCAGGGAACTGGAAGCGTTGACCGACTGCGTCACCGTCATCGATCCTGCGGAGATTCCGGCCGATGCGGACGGGCTGGACGACAAGGAACGACGCGTGGCGGAGAAAAATCTGAAAACGTTCAGGACGCTCGGCGCCATCGACCCGGGACGAAAGCGCAAGCGGCTTTACTTTCGATTCTTCGCGGCCCCGGCGGAAATTCTGGGCGGCGACAAGGTCGAGGCGCTGCGGGTGGAGCGTACCCGGATCGCCGACGGCAAGTTCTTCCGCACCGGCCAAACGTTCGATATTCCCTGCGGCCTGATCGTCAGCGCCATCGGCTACCGGGCGATGCCGCTGGACGGCGTGCCGATCGACCCGCGATCGGGCACGGTGTCGAATCGCGACGGCCGGATCGATTCCGGATTTTACGCCGTCGGCTGGCTGAAGCGCGGCCCGGTCGGCGTCATCGGCAGCAGCAAGCCGGATGCCGACGCCGTCGTTGAATTCATCCGTACCGATTGCCCCGTGTCGCGAAAACCAGGACGCAGGGCGTTTCGCGAGATATTGAGAATGCGCGGTGTCCGGCCGATCAGCTTCGCCGATTGGAAGCGGATCGAGGCCGCCGAAATTGAAAATGCCGCCGCACCGGCGCCACGCCGGAAATTCGTCACGGTACCCGACATGATGGCGGTGCTGGACCGGCATTGAAGCAACCATCGGCCCCTCGCCAAGTCCGCGAAAGCGAGTATGATCGGACACCTAAATTCCATGGAGCGAGCCTTGGCCACCCCCCCTGCCGCCGGTTATGCCGGCGATCTCAGCCCGACCGAAGCCTGGGCGTTGCTGAAAAGCGACGCCGACGCCGTACTGGTCGACGTCCGCACCAAGGCCGAGTTCGTGTTCGTCGGCATTCCCGACCTTTCCGGGATCGACAAGGAACCTATGATGGTACCCTGGAAAACCTTCCCGTCGATGGAACAGAACCCCGCATTCGTCGATCAGGTCGCGGCGGAATGCATCGACAAGAACGCGCCGCTGCTGTTCCTGTGCCGCTCCGGCGGGCGGTCGCGCGAGGCCGCCATCGCCATGACCAAGGCCGGCTTCGCGCGCTGCTACAACATCGCCACCGGATTCGAGGGCGACGCCGATGCCCAGCGCCACCGCAACACGGTCGGCGGCTGGCGCCGCGATGGCCTGCCGTGGGTGCAGACCTGAACCGGCGGCGAAATAACGCCGCAATCCCCTGAATTCCCGGCAATTTGACCGCCGTCAAGTCGCCGTGAGCGGTATTGCTGCATTATTATCGATGTCGGCCATGAACAGGACCATTACCAACAAAATCGACGCCATAACCGGCATTCGCGCCGGCCAGCGCTCGTCCCTGCCGCCATGCCCGAAATCGGTAAAGATCGAGCTGACCGCACGCTGCAATTTCCGTTGCTCGTACTGCGCGCGCGGCATGCGCCTGCGCGATCAAAAAGACATGGACCGCGCATTGTTCGAAAGACTGTTGCCGGAATTCCGCGCCGCCGGCGTCGAGGAGATCGGGCTTTTCTACCTGGGCGAATCGTTTCTACTGCCATGGCTGGCCGAAGCGGTCGCCTATGCCCGCGCCGTCGGATTTCCCTATATCTTCTTGACGACCAACGGATCCCTGGCGAACCCGGACGCAGTCGAAGCCTGCATGAAGGCCGGCCTCAACAGCCTGAAATTTTCCCTCAATTACGCGGACGAGACTCAGTTCGCCGACATCGCCGGGGTCAAACCGAAGATTTTCGGCGACGTACTCGAAAACCTCCGCCGGGCACGAGAAGCGAGAGATCGCGGCGGGTACGATTGCGGCGTGTTCGCCTCCTACATCCAGTACGACGGCGAACAGGGCCGGCGAATGCAGAACATCGTCGAGATGGTGCGGCCGCTGGTCGACGAGATATACGCCTTGCCGCTTTATTCCCAGGCCGACCTGGTCGGCAAAAGCGAAACCGAAAAAGGTTGGGCGGTCAGGGCCGGCAATCCGGGGCGGCTCGGCAAGATGCGCGACCCGATTCCTTGTTGGGCGCTATTCACCGAGGCCCGCGTTACCCATGATGGGCATCTCTCCGCGTGCTGCTTCGATCACGACGGGCGCTTTCATATGGGCGATCTGAAGCGGATGGATTTCATGGCCGCCTGGCATTCGCCGCCATTCCAGGAATTGCGAAAGGCCCATCTCGCCAACAACGTGCGCGGAACCGTCTGCGAAAACTGCGTCGCCTACGGCTGACCACCCTTCATTCCCGACCGATCATCTCACCGCCTTCGTCAGCGCGCGCGCGATATCTTCCTTGATATCGTCCGCGTCTTCGAGGCCGACGGAAATCCGTACCAGGCCGTCGGTGATCCCCATGCGCAGGCGCTCGTCCGGCTGAAGGCGCTGATGCGTCGTCGTCGCCGGATGGGTGATCAGGCTTTTCGAATCGCCCAGGTTGTTGGAGATATCGACCAATTCGAGCGCATTCAGGAATTTGAACGCGCCGGCGCGACCGCCCGCAATCTCGAACGCCACCAAATTGCCGCCGTCCGCCATCTGGCGCATGGCGAGCGCATGTTGCGGGTGGCTGGCGAGACCGGGATAGAGAACGCGGGTCACGCCTTTGGCCGAGGAGAGAAATTCCGCGATCGCGCGTGCATTTTGGCAGTGTTGGCGGACGCGAACGTCGAGCGTTTCCAGGCCCTTCAACAAAAGCCACGCATTGAACGGACTCATCGCCGGGCCGGTGTGACGCATGAACGGCGTGATGCAGTTGTCGTAGTAGTCGCGGTCGTCGGTCAGGATCGCCCCGCCCAGACAGCGGCCCTGGCCGTCGATGTGCTTGGTCGCGGAGTAGACGACCACGTCGGCGCCGAGTTCCAAGGGCCTTTGAAGCATCGGCGTCGCGAACACGTTGTCGACGATGACCCGGGCGCCGGCGGCGTGCGCGAGGCCGGCGACGGCGCGAATGTCGATGATCTCGAGCGCCGGATTCGACGGCGTTTCCATGAAAACCGCCTGGGTCGGCTTCGACAGCGCGGCCTTCCAGCCGGCCATGTCGGTGCCGTCGACCAGCACGGATTCGATGCCGTATTTCGGCAGCAGATCGGCAACGATGAAGTGGCACGATCCGAACAAGGCGCGCGACGCGACGATCCGGTCGCCGGCCTTCAAGGCCGATGCCAGCGAGGCGTAGACGGCGGCCATGCCGCTGGCGGTGCCGACGCAGATGTCGGCGCCTTCCAATTGCGCGAGGCGGGTTTCGAACATGGTCAGCGTCGGATTGGCGTAGCGCGAATATACGTAGCGCTTTTTTTCGCCCTTGAAGGATTGTTCCGCTTCCTCGGCCGATTCGTAGACGTAGCCCGAAGTCATGTAGAGGGCTTCGCTGGTTTCGCCGAAGGGGGAACGGAGCGTGCCGCCGCGCACCAGGCGGGTCGCCCGGCGCCAGGTCGATTTGTTCTTGCAGTTGTCAGCCATCGTCGTCGCCTCGATATGTTCGGGCGCGGCGCCGGTCGACCGAAACGAAAAAGCCCCAACCGCACGCGGTCAGGGCCCCCCAACGGAACACCAACCTTTTAGCGGATTTTTTTACCGTGGCCGCAAGCCGGTCGACCAAATCACCACGTGATCCGGGTTTTAGCCGCTGCCCCGGATTTTGGCAAGGGCCGGAATTATTCGGCCGAGTCCTTGTCCTTGGCGACCGCCTTGCGCAGGCGCCGCACCCCCAGCCATACGAGCACAATCACCACCGGCACGGAAACGGCGGCGGCGGTTTCCGGGTGCAATGGAATCCCGGCTTCGACGGCGCCCTTGGCCAGGTAATGGACGAGGCCGACGAGGTAATAGCTGATCGCGACCACCGACAGGCCTTCGACCGTTTCCTGAAGGCGCAACTGCAATTTCGCGCGACGGTTCATCGATTGCAGCAAGTCGCGGTTCTGCGATTCCAGCGCCACGTCGACGCGCGTACGCAACAGGCTGCTGGCGCGCGCGATGCGCACGGAAAGGCTTTCCTGCCGGGTGGTCACGTTCTCGCACGTCTCCATGGCCGGGGCGAGGCGGCGATAGAGAAAGGTGCCGAACGGCTGGACCCAGTCGAGGCGCCGCTCGCGCAGTTCGTCGACCCGCTGGCGCACCAGCGCGTAATAGGCCCGCGCCGCCGAGAAGCGGTAGTTTGTGGAAACCGCGATGGATTCGGCTTCCGCCGCCAGCGCCGAGAGACGCCTGAGCAACCCGCGCTCGTCCTCGATGCCTTCGACGGCGGGAATTTCCGACACGATCTTCGAAAGGTCCCGCTCGGCGGCGGCGACGCGCGGCCGCGCCGCCACTGCCAGCGGAATCGACAGCATCGCCAGCGTGCGATAGGTATAC
>CAZDFF010000083.1:0-13236 GCA_964504425.1 uncultured Hyphomicrobiales bacterium | reverse complement strand
CCCAGGCGAAAGTGCCGGTCGAGGGCCTGCTGTCGGCGGCGCACGCGAAGAAGCTGCTGGCCGAAATCGACCCGAAGCGCGCGACCGATCCGATGGCGCCCGCGACCATGCCCAAGCACGAGGACACGGTTTACATTTCCGTCGTCGACAAGGACCGCACCGCCGTCAGCTTCATCAATTCGCTGTTCCGATCGTTCGGCACCGGGCTGATGGCGCCGCGTTCCGGCGTGTTGATCCATAACCGCGCGTCGAGTTTCGTCCTCAAGAAGGGCCATCCCAATTGCATCGCGCCGGGTAAGCGGCCGATGCACACGATCATCCCCGGCATGGCGACCAAGGACGGGCGTGCGGCGATGCCGTTCGGCGTCATGGGCGGCCATTATCAATCCATGGGCCACGCCTGGTTCCTGAGCAATCTTTTGGATTTCGGGCTCGATATCCAGGAAGCCATCGACCTGCCGCGCCTGTTCCCGACGCTCGCCGGTCCGCTCGAAATCGAAGGCGGCTTCCCGGCCGAGACCGTGGAACGGCTGAAGGCCATGGGCCACAAGCCGGTCAGACCGGAACGGCCGATCGGTGGCGGCCAGGCCGTCATGATCGACTGGAAGACGGGCGTCCTGACCGGCGGCTCGGAACCGCGCAAGGACGGCCTCGCGCTCGGGTTCTGACTTGCGCTAGGTCAATTGCCGGGCCGTTCCCGCATGGTAGCTTTTTCCAAAGCCGATTGCCGGCCCAGGAGATTGCCATGCTGTCGATCGAGGATTGCATCGCCATGTCGATGCTGACCGAGGACGAAATTGCCGCCATCGCCGAGCACGAACACATTCCGTTCATCGCCGCGACCGAGATGGGCTGCTATTTGTGCCATTCGCCCGACGGGGTGCCGATGCTGAAGCGGATCATCCTCGACGACATCGACGCCGCCACCAAGCGAGGCGATTTCCACCATGCGGCGAAGCTCCGCCTCGTCATGAAGCATTTCATCGAAACCCACCCCGATCGGCGCGCCGATCATGAAGGAGATTGAGGACCCGCCATGCCGCTGATGACCGTCCGCCTGGAACTCGCCCGCGACAAGGACTTCCCCCAGGGTAGTTCCGACCACGGCTATGAATTCGTCGCGCCCCTCGGTCGCGACGGGCACATCGACGTCGACGACTGGCGCAAGAAGAAGGACCGCTGCACGGTGCGCCGATTCTGGGCCGGCGAAGACGACGAACACGGCCATCTGCTGCACACGCGCGGCAAGACGTTCAAGTTCCATTACGACACGGCCGGCGATCCGGATGACGACGAAACCGGCTATCGCTTCGACAGCCACGCCTTCTTGCCCGGCGAGTACGTGTCGATCCGCGAGCACGACGACGAACTGCGCACTTTCCGCGTCGTCGCGGCGACACCGGCGCCTTAGCGCCGCAACGTCAGTTCATTTTTCCCACGGCGGCACGGGCGTAAACCGCTCGACCAGGAAATCGACGAACGCCCGCACCTTCGGCGAGAGGTGCCGGCTGTGCGGATAGACCGCGTGGATCGCGCTGTCGCCGGGGCAATGCACGTCCTGAAGCACCGGCACCAGGCGGCCGGCCTTGATGTCGGTCGCGACCAGGAAGCGCGAGCCGCGGATGATGCCGATGCCGGCCAGCGCCGCCTGATGCAGTGCCAGGATGTTGTTGGCGACGAAGCTGCCGTTGACGCGCACGGTGCGCTTTTCCGCCGGACAATCGAATTCCCATTCGTTCAGCTTCGGCGACAGGTTCAGCGTCAGGCAGTTGTGGTTCTTCAGGTCCTCGACCGACTTGGGAACGCCGTGCCGTTCCAGGTACGCCGGCGACGCGCACAGCGAACGGTTGCCGGGGGCGAGGCGCCGGGCGATCAGCGAGGAATCGGTCAGCGCGGCGATGCGGATGGCGACGTCGGCACCCTCCTCCACCAGATCGACGATGTGATCGGAAAGATCCAGGTGCACGCTGACGTCGGGATGGCGCGCCATGAATTCCGGGATCATCGGCACGATCCACATCTGCGCAAAGGCGGTCGCGGCGTTGACCTTCAGCCGTCCGCGCGGCGCCGCGTGCAGGTTGCCGACCGCCTGCTCGGCCTCGTCGATCTCGGTCAGGATGGCGACGCTGCGCCGGTGATAGGCCTCGCCTTCCTCGGTCAGGCCGATTCTTCTTGTCGTCCGATTCAGCAGCCGCGCGCCGAGCCGGTCCTCGAGCCGGCCGAGCACCTTGCTGACCGCCGACGGCGTGAGGCCGAGCGCGCGCGCCGCGCCCGACAGGCTGCCTTCCTCGACGACACGCACGAACGTTTCCATTTCGCCTTGCCGACCCATGGACATCGGAATCCTCCCCGACCAATCGGATATCACCAAAGGCCGCAACGATATTCCATGATTGATGAAATTGCATCACAGAATATCGTCATAATGACGGTATTATAGAATTTCAGGACTTTGTATAGGGTTATGGCGTGACGGGCGGATTGCCGCCCGTTCTCGGGCAACAAGGAGAAAAACCATGACCGTCCCCGAAAGACGAGTCCTCGACTGGACCGAAATTGACGCCGCCATGCACAAGGCCCACGAACTCAGGGCCGAGGCGTTCCACAACGCCTTCGCCGTGGCATGGCGCTGGATCAAGGGCAACGACGACGAGGCCGCCAAGATTTCGACCGAGGCCCGTCCCTGCCCGTCCTGCTGAACGGGATTAAAGGCAGGGGTTGGCGATCGCCGACGGCAGTTCGAACTGCGTATTCCCCAGATTGAGCGTGGTCGTCTTGCCCGTGACGGCGCTGGTCACCGTCACGGTGCCCCCGGCGACCGCCACGGTGCCGGCGCCGAGAATCGGCCCCAGCAACGGCACCACCGGCGCCGCCGGGCCGGCCGCGGTTTCGAAGTTCGCCAAATCCTCCCAATTGCCGACGCCGCGCTTGTTGGTTTCGAGCAGAATGTCGACCCCGACCATGCGCAGGCGCGGCACCGCGACATCACCCATCAGCAGCGGCAGCAGGTCGACCTCGGCCTCCAACCGCTTCATGATGATCATGTCGGCGCGCGATCCCCAGGTCGCGTTGCCGATGCGCACGTCCTCGGCGACGATGCGCGGCGGCAAGGCGAGGATGGTGAATCCGACGTCGCCGTTGATGGTCAGGCGTCGGCCGGTCGCCGCCTCGATGTGCTGCGTCAGCGCCATCTTCAATCCGTGCAGGTCCCAGCGCACTTTGGCGTAGGCGACGATGCCGGCGACGACCAACAGCAGCAGGGCGACCTTCGCCGTCGTGGCGGCGACCCGGTAGATCAGCGAAAGCATCGGAACCTCTTTCCCCCGTGGGGCACTTAATGTTGTCGCGTCGCGACCGTCGGCGGCGCCGGCGGCGGCTTCGGCTTGAATGTCTTGGCGGCGGCTTCGGCGCGCTTGCGGGCCGAAGCGTCTAGCGTCTTTCCGATCGCGTCCGCATTGCGCTTGGCCTTGGCGTCGCCGCCCTTGGCGGCGATCAGAAACCAGCGATAGGCGGCGCCCGGATCGCGCTTCACGCCGTCGCCGTTGGCCAGCATCACGCCGATCTGGTTTTGCGCGGGTGCGAGACCCATTTCGGCGGCGGCCCGGATGTTCTTTGCCGCCTTGGCCGGATCCTTGGCGACGCCGACCCCCCGGTAACGCAGCAGGCCGAGGTTATAAAGCGCGCCCCGGTCATGCTGCCGGGCCGACGCCTGGAACCAATGCGCGGCCTTGGCGCGGTCCCGTTCGACGCCGCGTCCGGCGTAATAAAGCCCGCCCATGTTGAATTGGGCCGGGGCGTAACCCGCTTCCGCCGCCTTCAGGAACCAGTGCGCGGCGGCCGGGTCGCTTTGCTTGACGCCGCGCCCGGCCAAGTAGGCAATGCCGAGGTTGAACTGAGCAGGTGGAAAATCCGCTTCCGCCGACGCCGTCAGCCAGCGCACGGCCTCGGCTTCGTCCTTCGGCACGCCGCGCCCGCGCGCGTAAAGACGGCCGAGATTGTTCATTGCCTCGGGCACGCCCAGATCGGCGGCGATCCGGTACCAACCGGCCGCCGCCGCTTCGTCCTTGGGCGTGCCGCGCCCGTGCTCGTAAATGACGCCGAGATTGTGCGCGCCTTCCGGGTGCTGCTGTTCGGCGACCGTGTGCCAATGCTCGCGCGCCTTGGCGAAGTCGTTCTTGCGGTAGGCCTCGACCCCTTGGGCGAAATCGCCGGTCGGCGCCGTATCCTTGCCGCCGAGCGCAGGGGCCTCTTTTAAATCCTCCATGCCGGGGATTTCGATGCCGTCGCCCCCCGCCGGCGCGCCAGGCGGGGTGGTCGTCGGCGCCCCCTTCGGCGCCGGGGTGTCGTCGAACAGCCCCGCGGCCGCCTGGGACAGGCCGAAGACGAGCGACAGGACGAAGGCGGCGATGCGGGCGATCACGGCGCCGAGTATAGGCGGGCCGTGGGTGCCGCCTAAGGCCGACACCCGATGCGCTTGACCGGAAGCGCTTCGCCGCGCGACGGCGACGGACGTGGAATCGCAATTCCGGCAAACGATTCGCAGCCGGGCGTCCTTGACGGGTGCCGGGCGAGGTGAATACTGGACGCCGGAGATTCAATGACTCGGTATTCCATCGCCAGCCTGGCGCGCAACGCCCTCGCCTACCACGAGGACTGGCCGCGCGCCTGGCGCAGCCCCGAGCCCAAGCCCGAGTACGACGTGATCGTCGTCGGCGGCGGCGGCCACGGCTTGGCGACCGCCTACTACCTCGCCAAGGAACACGGCATAACCAACGTCGCGGTCCTGGAAAAGGGCTGGCTCGGCGGCGGCAACACCGGGCGCAACACCACGATCTGCCGGTCCAATTACCTGTGCGACGCCAGCGCGCGGCTGTACGAGAAATCCCTGCAACTGTTCGAGGGATTGAGCCGCGAACTGAACTTCAACGTGATGCTCAGCCAGCGCGGCGTCATCAACCTGGCGCACAATACCCACGACCTGCGCGAGATCGTGCGCCGGGTCGGCGCCATCCGCCTGAACGGCATCGATTCCGAAATCCTCACCACCGAGCAAGTCAAGACGCTGGTGCCGATCTTGAACACCGATCCGAACGCGCGCTATCCGGTGCTGGGCGGGTCGTTGCAGCGGCGCGGCGGCGTCGCCCGCCACGACGCGGTGGCCTGGGGTTTCGCGCGCGGCGCCGACGCGATGGGCGTCGACATCGTGCAGAACTGTGAGGTGACGGGTATCCGCCGGGAAGGCGGCCGCGCCGTCGGCGTCGAGACCACGCGCGGCTTCGTCGGCGCCAAGAAGGTGGCGCTAGCCGCCGCCGGGCATTCCAGCGTGCTGGCGGCGATGGCCGGCCTGCGCCTGCCGATCGAAAGCCACCCGCTGCAAGCCCTGGTGTCGGAACCGATCAAGCCGGTGCTGGACACCGTCGTCATGTCCGGCACCGTGCATGTCTACGTCAGCCAATCCGACAAGGGCGAACTGGTGATGGGCGCCGGTATCGACAATTTCAATTCCTATGCCCAGCGCGGCAGCCTGCATCAGATCGAGCATCAGATGGCGGCCGCCGTGCAGTTGTTCCCGATCTTCAGCCGCCTGCGGATGATGCGCCAGTGGGGCGGCATCGTCGACGTCTGTCCGGACGCCAGCCCGATCATCGGGCCGACGCCGGTCGAGGGTCTTTACATCAATGGCGGCTGGGGCACCGGCGGCTTCAAGGCGACGCCGGGATCGGGCTGGGTCTACGCGCACACCATCGCGCAAGGGAGCCCGCACCCGCTGAACGCGCCGTTCCAGTTGAACCGGTTTTCCAGCGGCGCCCTGATCGACGAACACGGCGCGGCGGCGGTCGCGCACTGATGAATCGGAATGTTGCGCGATGCTGCTGATCCCCTGCCCCTGGTGCGGCGAACGCGAGGAAACCGAGTTCGTCTACGGCGGCGAGGCGCACATCGCGCGCCCGAAAAACCCCGATGCGCTGTCCGACGCCGAGTGGGCCGACTACCTGTTCATGCGCAAAAATCCGAAAGGCATGCACCGGGAACGGTGGTTCCACGCGCACGGTTGCCGGCGCTGGTTCAACGTCGAGCGGAACACCGTCACCCACGCCATCGTCGGCAGTTACAAGGTCGACGAACGGTCGCCGGGCGAAACCCCGCCGCCCAAAACGCCGGCCCGCCCGCGCCGCCGGCCCGGCCCGGCACCCGATCCGGAGGCCGGCGCGTGAGTGAGGACTTTCGTCTGGCGGAAGGCGGGCGCATCGACCGCACGCGCACCCTGTTCTTCACATTCGACGGGCGCACGATGCGCGGCCATCCCGGCGACACCCTGGCGTCGGCGCTGCTGGCAAACGGCGTTTCCACGGTCGCGCGCAGCTTCAAGTATCATCGCCCGCGCGGCATCTTTTCCGCCGGCAGCGAGGAACCGAACGCGTTCCTCGCCGTCGGATCGGGCGGGAAGCTTCAACCGGCGGTCCAGGCGACCCGGATCGAGCTTTACGAAGGCCTGGAAGCCCGCAGCGTGAACTGCTGGCCGTCGCCGGACTTCGACGTCGGGGCGGCTCTTGGTTTCGCCTCGCGCATTCTACCCGCCGGGTTCTATTACAAGACCTTCATGTGGCCGCCCAAGCTGTGGCGGTTCTACGAGTGGTTCATCCGCCGCGCCGCCGGCATCGGCCGCGCGCCCGAGGAGCCCGATCCCGACACCTACGACAAAATGAATTTGCATTGCGACGTGCTGGTCGCCGGCGGCGGGCCCGCCGGCCTTGCCGCCGCGCTGGCGGCCGGGCGGGCCGGGGCGCGGGTCGTGCTGGCCGATGAACAGAACGAATTCGGCGGCCGATTGCTCGACGAGCGCATGACCGTGAACGGCGGCCCTGCCGCCGACTGGGTCGAGGCAACGCTGGAAGAACTCGCGGCCATGCCCGACGTGAGCCTGCTGCCGCGTACCACGGTGTTCGGCCGCTACGATCATAATTTCTTCGGCCTGCTGGAACGGCGCACCGACAGCGACCCGGAACGCCTGACCGGCGCACGTCAACGATTGTGGCGCGTGCGCGCCAGTCAGGCCGTGTTCGCGACCGGCGCCGTCGAACGGCCGATGGCCTTCGCCGACAACGACCGGCCGGGCACGATGCTGGCGGGCGCGGTGCGCACCTACGTCAACCGCTTTGCCGTCCGGCCCGGATCGATCGCCGTCGTATTCGGCAACAATGACGATGCCTACCGGACGGCGCTGGATTGCGCCGACGCCGGGATCGCCGTCGCCGCCGTGGTCGACCCCCGCACCGATCCCGACGGCGACCTGCCCGCCCAGGTCATGGCCAAGGGCATTCCGGTCATGGACGGGTCCGCCGTCGTGGCCGCGCTCGGCGGCAATCGCGTGGTCGGCGTCCGCATCGCCGAAATCGGCGACGGCAAAGCCCGGAACATCAAGGTCGTCGACTGCGACCTGATCGCCGTTTCCGGCGGCTGGAACCCGGTCGTGCATTTACATTCCCACGCCGGCGGCAAGACGCGCTTCGACCCCCGCATCCATGCCTTCGTGCCCGATAAAATTCTACCCGGCACCCGTTCGGCCGGCGCCGCCGCGGGCGAATTCTCGCTCGGCGACTGCATCGATAGCGGCGGCGAGGCCGGGCGCGCGGCCGCCCTCGACGCCGGGTTCAAGAAACGCGGGATCCATGTCGTCGCCAAGGTCGCGGAACCGGCCGAAACGCCCATGATGGCGTTCTGGGCGTTGCCGCCCGGCGCCGTGGAAAAGGGCGCGAAGCAGTTCCTCGACCTGGCCGACGACGTGACCGTCGCGGACGTCCGCCTCGCCGCCCGCGAAGGCTACGTGTCGGTCGAGCACACCAAGCGCTACACCACGCTCGGCATGGGCCCCGACCAAGGCAAGACCGGCAACGTCGGCGGCATCGCCGTGCTGGCCGATGCGCTGGGCGCCGAAATTCCCAGCGTCGGCACCACCACCTTCCGCCCGCCCTACACGCCGGTCACCTTCGGCGCCTTCGCCGGGCGCGACATCGGCGAACTGGCCGACCCGGTGCGGCGCACGCCGTTGCATTACTGGCACGAACAGGCGGGCGCGGTGTTCGAGGACGTCGGCCTGTGGCGCCGGCCGCGCTATTTCCCCAAGGGCGCCGAGACCATGGACGAGGCGGTCCAACGCGAATGCCGGGCGGCACGCACCGGCGCGGCGCTGCTCGACGCATCCACATTGGGCAAGATCGAGGTTCACGGGCCCGACGCCCTCGCCTTCCTCGAGCGCATGTACGCGACCGATCTGGCGACGCTGGCGCCCGGCCGGTGCCGCTATGCCCTGATGCTGGGCGAGGACGGCATGGTGATGGACGACGGCATCGTCACCTGCCTGGGTCCCGGACGCTACTTCCTCAACACCACGTCGGGGGGCGCCGCGCGCGTCATGCAGTGGCTCGAGAACTGGGCCCAGACCGAATGGCCGGAGATGAAGGTCTATCTCACCTCCGTCACCGAGCAGTGGGCTAACATCAACATTTCCGGCCCGAAGGCCAAGACGCTGCTAAGGGACCTAGCGCCCGGCGCGGATCTGGAATTTCCGCCGCTCTCCATGCGCGAAATGACGGTCGCCGGCACTCCGGCGCGGGTCTTTCGTGTGGGCTTTACAGGCGGGTCTTCGTACGAAATCAACGTGCCGGCGTCGGCGGCCCGCGCATTGTGGTCGGCGGTATCGATCGCCGGCGCCCGCTTCGGCGCGGCGCCCATCGGCACCGAAGCGCTGCACGTGCTGCGCGCCGAGGTCGGCTTCATCGTCGTCGGTCATGAAACCGACGGCACGACGACCCCGGGCGATCTGGGGCTCGATAGGCTCGTTTCGCAAAAGAAGGATTTCATCGGCAAGCGGTCGCTCGCCCGCGCCGACGCGGCCCGCGACGGACGCAAGCAGCTTGTAGGCCTGCTGACCCACGACCGCGACCTGGTCCCGGCCGAGGGCGCGCAGATCGTCGCCGAGCGCAAGGACGCGCCGCCGATGACGATGATCGGCCACGTCACGTCGGCCTATCGCAGCCCCGTGCTCGGCCGCTCCATCGCCCTCGCCCTGGTGACGGACGGCCGCAAGCGCCGGGGCGAAACCGTGTTCGTGTCCTTGAACGAACGCATGGCGAGCGCCGAAGTGACGGCGCCCGTTTTCGTCGATCCGAAGGGGCTGATGCGCGATGACTGAACCCTTTATCCGCCAGAGCCCGCTCGCGCCGCTCGGCCTCGCCGCACGGGCCCGTATCGCCGCCGGCGCCGGCATCGTGCTGGCGGAAATTCCCCGGCGCGGACAGATCGCGCTGCGCGGCGACGCCTCGAAGAAGGCGTTCCGCGACGCCGTTGCCCGCGCCATCGGAATCGCGCCGCCGGAACGCCCCAATGCGGTCGCCGGCCCGGCGGATTTGGCGCTCGGCCCTCGGGCGTTGTGGCTCGGGCCGGAGGAGTGGCTGATCTCGGCCGTGCCCGACGCATCCGCATCGACGCTCAAGGGGCTGACCGAAGCCCTCGCCGGCCACCACGCCGCCGTCATCGACGTTTCGGACGCCCGGGCGGTCATCCATCTGTCCGGCCCGGCGGCGCTGGCGGTCCTGGCGAAGGGTTGCTCGCTGGACTTCCATCCTCGCGTCTTTATCCCGGGGCAATGCGCCCAGAGCCTGCTGGCCCGCGCCGGAGTCCTGATCCATCAGGTATCGGCCGAACCGGTTTATGAAATTTATGTGGCGCGCAGCTTCGCCCACTATCTTTGGACTTGGCTGGAAGACGCCGCCTCGGAATTCGGCGTCGCCATCGGTTCCCCGTAGGCCGCAAACTCGGTTATAGTTTCGTCCATGCCCGACCATGCCATCGCCGTTCCCGTCATCGCCGGCATTCCGGACGGCAACATCCGGATCGGATCGGAAGACCACAAGCGGCTTTTCTGTCGCACGTTCCTCGACACTTTCGACCCCTACAAACCGGCGGTCATCGCCTGGCCCAAACTCGACGGCGGCGCCCTTGCGCGCCTCACCGGCCTGCCGTTCTGGAGCATCGCCGTCGAGACCGAGGGCGAGACTTCCATGCGCATGCAGGTGGCCGCCGACGCCACCCGGGATCCGCTGATCCGCGAGGCGATCGCGCTCAACGCCTTCGAGGAGCGCCGGCACAAGGAAGTGCTGGAGAGCATGATCCGGTTCTACGGCATCGTCATCGGCCCGGAACCGGACTACCTCCGTCCGCGATACCCGGAATGGGCCTTCATGCAGACCGGCTACGGCGAATGTTTCGATTCCTTCTTCGCCTTCGGGCTGTTCAAGATCGCCAAGGACTCGGGTTATTTTCCGCCGGCTTTGGTCGACGTGTTCGAACCCGTGATTCAGGAAGAAGCGCGCCATATCCTGTTCTTCGTGAACTGGCTGGCCTACATGCAAGCCAACCGGCCGGCGTGGCGGCGGCCCGTGTTCATGGCCAAGCGTGCCTACGCGCTCGCCAACAAGGCATTCAACCGATTGCAGCTCGCCAAGGTCGCGGCACCCGACAACCGCAGCAACATGACCATGCGCGGGCATGAATCGATGGGCATCGACCTAACGCCGAGATCGTTCATGCGCATCTGCTTGGCCGAAAACGACCGGCGCATGGCGCCCTATGACGCGCGGCTGCTGCGCCCCCGGTTCATGCCCTGGCTGGTCCGGCTGGCGCTGCCCCTGATCGGCCGGAGCTGACCGGCCGAAACCGTTCGGGTCGGCCTTGCGCCGTCCGCCCGGAAATGGGCAAAATCGCGCAAAGGCCGCCGATGCTTCGAACGTGGCCGCTTGTCATAAGGGAGGTCGTCCGCATGTTCCGGAAATTCGCCTGGGCGGTTTTCGCCGCCGCATCGCTTGCAGCCGCGCCGGCCGCCGACGCCAAGGACGGCAAGGTCGAGGTCCATTGGATCGGCCACGCCGCCTTCAAGCTGACCTCGGTCGAAGGCAAGGTGATCCTGATCGATCCGTTCATCACCGGGAATCCGAAGCTGTCGGCGGAGGAAAAGAACCTGGACGCGCTCGGCAAGATCGACCTGATCCTGGTGACGCACGGGCACGGCGACCACGTCGGCGATTCGATCGCCTTGGCGAAGAAGCACAAGGTTCCCGTCTACGGACCGGCCGGATTGAACCAGACGTTCTCGACGCTGGGCCTGCTGCCCCAGGACCTTTCGCCGCGCATGAACAAGACCGGCACGATCACGCCGTTCGGCCCGAACGTGAAGATCACCCAGGTCAAGGCCGAGCACAGCTCGGAATTCCTGTGGAAAAACCCGGCGACCGGCAAGATGGAAACCCATGTCGGCGGCGAGCCGGTCGGCTGGATCGTCGAATTCGAAAACGGCTTCAAGGTCTACCACATGGGCGACACCGGCCTGTTCGGCGACATGCGCCTGATCGGCGAATACTACAAGCCCGACATGCTGCTGATTCCGATCGGCGGCCATTACGTGCTGGACCCGAAGGCCGCCGCCATGGCGACGCGCGACATGATCCGGCCCAAGTACGCGCTGCCGATGCATTTCGGCACCAACCCGCTGCTCAAGGGCACGCCCGCCGAGTACGTCAAGGCAATGGGCGCGTCGCCGATAAAGGTGTTGGATTGGAAACAGGGCCAGAAAGGCCGCTTCTAAGGTCGGCTAGGCCGGGACCGTTTCCTTGATGACGGCGAGCGTCCGGCTCGCCGTCAGGCTCCAAGAAAAATGCGCCGACCGTGCGATCGCGCGCGCGCTCAACGCGCGCCGCCGTTCGGGATCGGTCATCAGCGACTCGACGCTCGCCGCGATGCCGTCGACGTCCGCCGGATCGAAGAACACGGCCGCGTCGCCCACGACCTCGGGCATGGCGGCGGTATTGGAACAGGCGATCGGCGCGCCGCACGCCATCGCCTCGACCAAGGGATTGCCAAACGTCTCGACCGTCGAGGGAAAGACGAAAACGCCGCAGCGGCGATAAAGATCGACCAGGTCGTCGCGTGGCACCTGGCCCAGGAATTCGACGTGATCGCCGACGCCGAGACGCGCGACCAGATCCTGGAGCGTCTGAAAATAATCCTGGTCGATCGGTCGGCCGGCGATCTTGATTCGAATATCGGGATGCTTCCGGCGCAAGCGATCGATGGCCAGGATCAGGTTGACCAGATTTTTCTGCACGTAGATGTCGGAAACCGCGAGCAGGAAATCCTCGCGCCGGGCGCCTTCGGGCGGCGGCGAAAAATGCGGGCTGACCCCGTGCGGAATGACGGCGATCCGATCTATGACAAGGCTGAGAAGGCCGCCCGCGGCGGATCGGCGGGCGTAATTCGAAACCGCGATCGCGCGCCGGCTGAAGATCAGCGACAACGCCGTCCCAAGGTAGAGCATCGCCCAATAAAGAAGCTTCATCGGCCGGCGTTCGACGAACGCGACGCTGAGCGCGTTGCGCAGCAGGATGATTCCCCCGCGCGCCGCCAGCGGCCCGTAATTGGCCGGCGAAAACGTCGCGTCGGAACCCAGCCGCCGGGCCAGGAACGGTATCTGAATCTGCTCGTGAAAAAGCCGGCCCAGGAAGCTCGGTTGAAAGGAAAGCAGATGGACCGATATACCGTCGAGCGACGCGGAAATCAGATCGCGCTGATCCTCGTTGAGGCAAAGATGAACCTCGACGTCCTTATCGGCCGCAATCTGCGGCAGCATGTTCGTCAGATAGGTGATGCCGCCGCCGCTCTTGGAGTGGAGCCCGTTGACGAGAAGCCGAATCGGGCGGCGGACGGTCTGGGGCGAGGTCATGGCGGCGGATTCGGTCAAGGCGGCAATTGCTCGATACGGCCGGCCGGCGGCCTATGCTAGTTTCTGGGTCGCCGGCTCGGGGGCTCCCTTGAGCGGCGCGTTGCAAGATGGGGCAAAAGGCCTTCATGGGCAAGCATTGGAGCGAATACCTGCGGCGCGGGCGGCAAACCTCGCCGTCGCAGCTCTGGCGCTGGCTCGGCCGTCGCCTCGGCCGCCGCCTCGAGCGCACGCGGGGGCCGCGGCGCGCCGCGACGCTTACCGCCGAAAGGCTGCTCGCGCGGCTCGATGCCGAATCGCTCGATGCCCTGTGGCGGCGCCTCGGCGATTCCCCCTTTCCCGGGACTATCCGGCCCGTGGCGCCGGCCGTGGTCGAACGCTTCTGCCCCGGCGCCGGCGCCGCCATCGAAGCGAAAGCGGACGCCGCCGCGAACCGCCGCATCGATCTTCTGGGCTCCGGCCCC
>CAZDFF010000082.1:0-13353 GCA_964504425.1 uncultured Hyphomicrobiales bacterium | reverse complement strand
CGGTATGGAGGAAAAATCCCACGCGGCGGCCAAGGCCAACATCCAGGCGTGGGAGAAGGCGGGGCCGTTGGATGCGATCGTCATCAACGCGTCCGGCTGCGGCACCACGGTCAAGGACTACGGCTTCATGCTGAAGGGCGATCCGGCGTGGGCCGTGCGCGCCGCGAAGGTGGCGGCGCTGGCGAAGGACGTGACCGAGACGATGAGCGAGTTGGGCGTGCGCCCCGTCGACGTCGCCGAAGCGAAGCCCGTGGTCGCCTACCATTCGGCGTGCTCCATGCAGCACGGCCAGCAGATCAAAGAGCCGCCGAAGGCGCTTTTGGCGGCCGCCGGCTTCGAGGTGCGCGAGCCGCTCGAAGGCCATCTCTGTTGCGGTTCGGCCGGCACCTACAACCTGCTGCAACCGGAAATCGCCGGGCGCCTGAAGGCGCGCAAGGCGGATCGGTTGAAGGCGACCGGGGCGGGGGTCGTGGCCTCCGGCAACATCGGCTGCATCCAGCAACTGGCCGATGCGGTGGGCGTGCCGGTGGTGCATACGGTCGAACTGCTGGACTGGGCCACCGGCGGCCCCAAGCCCGCCGGGCTGGGCTGAGGCATCCTCACGCATTCGTGCTCCACCCGGAATAATTTCAGGCGCTATCATGGCGCCATGCGCCGTTTCGTTTCCGCCCTCGGTCTTTTCGTTCTGCTCGCCTGGGCGCCGCCCGCGCCCGCCGGCCAGGACGACCCGCGCCTCGGCCGTCTGTTCGAGGAATTGCACGCGGCCGAATCCGATACGGTCGGCCATGCGATCTCGCAGAAGATCTGGGAGATCTGGACCGCGCACGGCGACCCCCACGTCGATTCGCTGATGATCGTCGGCATCGTGGCGATGGGCGACGGCAACCTGGAGAAGGCGCTCGCCCATTTCGACATGGTCGTGAAGCGCGCGCCGAAATTCGCCGAAGGCTGGAACAAGCGCGCGACCGTTTACTACATGATGGGCCGCTACAAGGACTCCATCGCCGACGTGGAGCGGACGCTCGCGCTGGAGCCGCGCCATTACGGCGCCATCTCGGGCCTGGGCCTGATCCACCTGCAACTGGGCGACGACAAGGCCGCGCTCGCCGATTTCGAGCGGGCGCTCGAGGTCAACCCCCGCATGCCGCTGATCCGGCTCCGCGTCCGCGAACTCCAGGAACAGCTCAAGGGCCGGGCGATCTAGCGGCGATAAGGATTGGTCAAGCCGTCGACCAGCCTCTTCAGCGCGGCGCGTACCTGGTCCTCGTCGCAGCCCATCAGCACCGCGTCCTCCAGCATGTCCTGGGCCAACGCACGGATTTCGCCCCAGTTCTGGTTCATCACCTTGATCTTCTCCTCGCACGACAGCGGGCCGCCGTCGGGCTGGCGCCACACGGGCGGGGTCGGCGGAACGGTCTCGTCGTCGATCATCGGCACGCTCCAAGGGTCGCGATCCATTAATTCTAATCTCGCCCGTCCGTCCGCCCAACCCGCCGCCGCCCGCGTCGCGCGATCGTGAAGAGCGGGGCAAATTCTCCGTTCCGCCGATTCCCGCTTGCCGCCGTCGCCCGGCCGGGGTTAGGTGATCCCGTCCGCAACGAACCGGCCCCGCCCCACCCATGACCGTCGAAATGATCTTCGTGCTGACGGGCGCCTTCGCCGGCGGCTTCGTCGCGGGCCTGACCGGGTTCGGCACCGGCATCACGGCCTTGATTTTTTGGTTGCAGGCGGTGCCGCCCGCCGTCGCCTCGCCGCTGGTGGTCATCTGCTCGGTCATCGGCCAGTTGCAGACGCTGCATCGCATCTGGCACGCGATCCAGTGGAAGAACGTGCTGCCCTACATCGTCGGCGGCCTCGCGGGCGTGCCGTTCGGCACCTATCTGCTCGCCCAGGTCAGCGTCGGCGCCTTCAAGACCAGCGTCGGCGTGCTGCTGATCGTCTACTGCACCTTCACGCTGCTCCGGCGCGTCGACGTCAAGATCGCCTGGGGCGGCCGCGCCGCCGATTCGGCGGTGGGCTTCAGCGGCGGCATCCTGGGCGGCCTCGCCGGCACCTCGGCGCCGCTGCCGACCATCTGGACCGGGCTTCGCGGCATGGAACGCCACGCCCGGCGCGGCGTGCTGCAGACCTACAACCTCGCGATCCTGTTCTTCGCCACGGTCTCCCAGGCGTTCGCCGGATTCATCACGCTCGAGGTCCTCAAGTACGTGCTCATCGCCTTCCCCGGCACGGTGGCCGGCGCCTGGATCGGCCGCTGGGTCTACGACCGGCTCAGCGACGCCCGCTTCGGCCAGGCGGTGCTGGCGGTGCTGCTGTTCTCCGGCGTCATGCTCACCTACAGCGGCATCAACAGCCTGCGCTGAAAAGCCGATCCGGCATCGCGTTTCGCTACGGTTTCGCGCGTTTTCGATGCGGTTCCGGCACGCTTTTTTCGCTTAACGCATTGATTCGGAAAGAAGCGCGTCGAAAATTCTGCGCCGCTGTCATCTTTCATCGTCATTTATCGGCAAACATCGGCTTTTTGGTCGTATGGCGCCTCCTTTTCAAGGGGTTGGCGGAATCCGGCGGCCGGCCCGCGCAACCCGGAACAAATATATATTCCTATCATAGGATAAATAAGAAGTCAATACAAGCGGAAGGATAATGAGGTGCCGCGCGACTAAACCATTGGGTGTTGTGGATTTCGACGATGTGCGCCAGAAGTTATGAATGGCAATCATGAAGTCCGAAGGAACGACGAACACTGAGCGGCTTTTGGCCAAGCTTTGCGAGCGATCTTTCCTCAAGCTCTGGAGTTATCCAAACCCATTCAAAGATGACGGCAATGAATTTTGTGATTTGCTGGCGGTATTTGAAAATCACGTATTCATATTTTTTGATCGTGAGAATCGTCAGCTTCACGATTTAGATAAAGACCCCCACGTTCAATGGAAGCGTTGGAAGCGGCGCGTCATTGACTCCCAAGTCGACACCGCGCATGGCGCTGAAAAATATATCCGGAGCGGGCGGAAAATTTTTCTCGACAGTAAGCGACACGTTGAATTTCCAGTGCCCATCAGTCGCAAGGCGCTGATCGTTCATAAAATTGTGATCGCACATGGTGCAATGGAGGCATGCCAAAAGGCATCGGCAAGCAATGTCTATGGGAGTTTAGGGGTCGCATACGGCATTCCGAACTGCGGCGAATTTCCGTTCATGGTCGACATTGATCGGGAAAACCCCGTTCACGTTTTCGATAGTCACAATCTTCCAATTGTTCTTGACGAATTGGACACAGTTTTCGATTTGTCGACGTATCTCGATGCTAAGCTTGAAGCAATAAAACAAGTCAGAGCGTTGGTCTATTGTGGTGAAGAGGATCTTTTGGCGCACTATCTTCGAAACTATGACAAGGAGAAAAACAAACATTTTATTGGCGTCGCTGGGGCGGATTATGACTTTTTCGCTGTTGGCGAAGGCGAATGGAACGGTTTCATAAGCAGCGACCTCTATGCGCGAAAAAAGAAAGCCGACAAAGTCTCGTATTTTTGGGACGAATTGATCCAGAAAACCTGCCAAAACGCACTTGATGGGACATTGCTTGGAAGATTTTCAACCGCGCCGGGGGAAAGCGCGCTTCATGAAATGGCGAAGGAGCCTCGATTTTGGCGCCGCGCACTTTCGCAACGCATGATCGATTCAATGCGGAAATTTCCTGAAACCTCAGAGCCTATAACAACAAATCTTTCGTTTATGCCGTCCTTTCACAAGGATAAGGCATACATATTTCTACAAATGAAGATGTTGGACATACAAGACTATGAAAACGACTATAGGCCAAAGCGGCGGATGCTTCTTGAGATCGCATGCGGAGTGGCAAAGAATAAATTTCCCAATCTAAAGCAAGTCATCGGAATCGCAGTTGATGCGCCAAAATACTCAAAAGGAAACTCTGAAGATTTCTTGTTATTGAACTGCTCGACGTGGTCTGAAGCAGATAGGACTCACTATGATGAAGCGAACCGTGAAATTAAATTTTTTAGGTCTTATCCAGGCTCAGGCGAGATACTGAAGGTCACAGAATTTCCATTGCCAGAGGCTGAAATTCGACCATCAAGAAAGAAAACTGGAAAGAACGAACCTTGTCCCTGTGGATCGGGACTGAAATTCAAAAAGTGCTGTGGAAAGTCGGCCTGATTACTGAGAAGCAGAGTTGATGGCTCGCTAAACAATTCTTTGAGTCAAAGTTTCTATGCCAAAACTTCAGAACATCCAGATTCTGTCCCAAAAATCCTTTCCTGCTGGCTCTCCTCCGATTCCCGCGCCTCGATTAACGTCCCTCCCGCCGGGCGTTCGCGCCCATCGAGGAGCCGAGTCATGAGCGAGCAGACGTCCCCCGTCGACTTCCCGCCGACCGAGAAGACCCGGATCAAACGCAAGCCCAACCGCGCGCATTACGACCGCGCCGCGGTGCACGCGGTCCTGGATGCCGGGCTGATGTGCCACGTCGGCTACGTCATCGACGGCCAGCCCTACGTCACGCCGACCGCCTATTGGCGCGCGGGCGATCATGTCTACTGGCACGGTTCGTCGGCCAGCCGAATGCTGGAAACGATCGAGACCGGGGTGCCCGCCTGCCTGACCGTCGCGCACCTTGATGGCATCGTGTTCGCGCGCTCGGGTTTCCACCATTCGCTGCGCTACCGTTCCGTGATGATGTTCGGCACCGCGCACAAGGTCGGCGACGATCGCAAGGCGCAGGTGCTGGAGGACTTCATGGAGCGCATCGCGCCCGGCCGCTGGGCCGAGCTGCGTCCGCCGACCGAGCCGGAAATGAAGGGCACCGCCGTCTTCTTCATGGAGATCGAGGAGGCGGTCGCCAAGGTGCGCGACGGCGGATGCCTGGACAAGGAATCCGACATGCAGGCGCCGGTGTGGGCGGGGGTGTTGCCGTTCGCCACCGTCGCCGGCCCGGCCGAGCCCGACCCGCAGATTCTGCCCGGAATCCCGCTGCCCGGTTACGTGAAGGGCTTTCGGTTGGGGTGAGGGCGCCTGGGCCGAGGGCGCTTGCCGCCGCCCGTGACGGTGACTACGCTTAGGCCCATGACCGCCCCGGCCGCCGCCAGGAAATCCGCCGTCGACGACGGCCTGCTCGCCGCGCTGCGCGCCGTCGCGGGCGAGCGCGTCTCGACCGCCAAGGCGGTGCTCGAACAGCACGGCCACGACGAAAGCTATCACGAGACCCTGCCGCCCGATGCCGTGGTGTTCGCGCGCACGACGGAGGAAGTCGCCGCCGTCGTCAAGGCCTGCGCGGCCCGCAAGGTGCCCATCGTGCCGTTCGGCACGGGCACGTCGCTGGAAGGCCACGTCGGCGCGGTCGAAGGCGGGGTCTGCATCGACCTGTCGCAGATGAAGGAAATTTTGGCGGTCCGCCCCGAGGACATGGACTGCACCGTGCAGGCCGGGGTGACGCGCAAGCAGTTGAACGAATACCTGCGCGACACCGGGCTGTTCTTCCCGATCGATCCGGGCGCGGATGCCTCCATCGGCGGCATGGCGGCGACACGGGCGTCCGGCACCAATGCGGTGCGCTACGGCACCATGCGCGAGAACGTGCTGTCGCTGACCGTGGTGCTGGCCGACGGGCGCATCGTGCGCACCAGCCGCCGCGCGCGCAAGTCGGCTGCCGGGTACGACCTCACCAGACTCTTCGTCGGTTCGGAAGGAACGCTGGGCGTTATCACCGAGGTGACGCTCAGGCTTTACGGCATCCCCGAGGCGATCTCGTCCGCCGTCTGTTCGTTCCCCGATCTGGCGTCCGCCGTCGACACGGTGATCCAAACCATTCAACTGGGCGTGCCGGTGGCGCGGATCGAATTGCTGGACGACGTGCAGATGGACGCGGTCAACCGCTATTCCAAGCTCGACTATCCGGTGGCGCCGACCCTGATGTTCGAATTCCACGGCACGACCAAGGGCGTGGTCGAACAGGTCGAAACGGTCGAGGCCTTGGCGCACGAACGGGGCGGCGCCGATTTCCGCTGGGCGACCAAACCGGAAGACCGCGCGCGCCTGTGGCAGGCCCGCCATGACGCCTATTACGCCTGCATCGCCTTGAAGCCCGGCGCCAAGGGCATGCCGACGGACGTGTGCGTGCCGATCTCGCGGCTCGCCGAATGCATCTTGGAGACGCGCAAGGACATCGACGCGGCCGGGCTGCTGGCGCCCATCGTCGGCCACGTCGGCGACGGCAATTTCCACCTGGTGTTCGTGGTCGACCCGGACGACGCCGCGACCATGGCGAAGGCCAAGCAAGTGAACGAACGCATGATCCTGCGCGCGCTTTCCATGGACGGCACCTGCACCGGCGAGCACGGCGTCGGCGTCGGCAAGATGGATTTCCTCACCGCCGAGCACGGCGAGGGCGTTTCGGTCATGCGCGCCGTGAAGCGCGCGCTCGATCCCGACGGCATCATGAATCCGGGCAAGATCGTCAGGGTTTAGGGCCACCCCGTGCAGCCAAGTCTGCGATTCTTTCTTAACGTCATGCCCGGGCTTGCCGGCATCGCCGGCTACCTAATGTTTGCGCGCCAACGGCGCGACCCGGGCATCCACGTCTTTTTGTGAAGTCGTGGATCGCCGGAACAAGTCCGGCGATGACGGTTGGGGCGTTTTCCGGCCCGCCCCTGGCGTTTTCGGGGCCGCCGCGCCATATTAAGAGGCGTCGGCGCCCGGTTTCCGGCGCTTTTGGGTTCCTCGGGCCATGATTTCGTTCGCCAAAGACTCGTTCGGGTTCGGTCGCGTCCTCGGCGCCATGCGGGCGTTCGTGCTGGCGTTCGCGTTCCTCGGTGCCGGTTTGGTTCAGCCGCCCCCGGCGTTTTCCGACACACGTGCCGGGCTGGCGACGGCGGAACGCGAACCCCTGGCGGTGCCGGCGAAGCCGATCTGGTCGGCGCCGGCCGCGACCGCCGAACGGGCCGCGCCGCCCGCCTTCGATCCGCCCGGCGAGGATTCGGTCGACGCGGTTGCTGCCGCTCTTCTTCGCGCCCCGCAATCGTTCGCCGTCGCCGCGACGCCGCCCATTGGCGATTTCGTCCCGACATCGACTTCCCTCCCGCCCGAGTCCACCGGTCCACCCTCGGCCTGACCCTGCGTTCGGGGGCGGCGCCCGCGCGCCCGCTCCCGTCTCCGGTCGATCCGCCTTATCGTGGCGCCGGCATCCCGTCCCCGGGTGTCGCCGCCGCCGGTTCGGCCGTCCGGGACTTCGGGGCCGAGTACCTATTCCAATGTCTGCTAAAATCCTGCTTTACGTTGCCGACGCGGCGGTGCCCGCGGTCGGCCTGATCTCGTACCTGCGTCATTTTAAAAGCCGGGCCGCGCTGGAGGAAGCGTGCCTCGACATGGTGAACGTCGGCGTGCCGCTCTACACGGTCGTGATTCTGGCCATGTGGGGGACGGCATGGTGAGCCATCATCGGTGGTGGCCCGTGTCGGCGCGGGCGCTTTACAAGAGCAGCCGGGAGGTTATGGTGTCGGCCATGAACGACAACGGCCCCGACGATCTGCTGCGGCGCCTGTTCGGGGCCGCCGTCGCCGCCGCCGATCCGCTGCGCTGCGTGCCCGGCCACCTGCCGTCGCCGCCGAAGGGCCGCACGGTGGTGGTCGGCGCCGGCAAGGCCTCCGCCGCCATGGCCAAGGCGGTCGAGGACAATTGGCCGGGCGAGGTGTCCGGCATCGTCGTCACCCGCGACGGCTACGGGGTCGCCTGCCAGAAAATCGAGATCGTCGAGGCCTCCCATCCGGTGCCCGACGCGCGCGGCCGCGCCGCCGCCGGGCGGATCCTTCAGGCCGTGCAGGGCCTGACCGCCGACGATCTGGTGCTGTGCCTGATGTCGGGCGGTGCGTCCGCGCTGCTGGCGCTGCCGGCCGAAGGGCTTTCGCTCGAGGACAAGCAGGCGGTCAACAAGGCGCTGCTGCGCTCGGGCGCCAACATCGGCGAGATGAACTGCCTCCGGAAACACATGTCGGCGATCAAGGGCGGCCGGCTCGCCGCCGCCGCGTGGCCGGCCAAGGTGGTGACCCTGCTGGTGTCCGACGTGCCCGGCGACGATCCGGCGACCATCGGGTCGGGGCCGACGGTCGGCGATCCGACCACGATCGACGATGCCCGCGCGGTGATCGCCAAATACAAGATCGAGCTGCCGCCGGCGGTGAAGGCGCATCTGGACAAAGGGTCGGACGAATCGCCGAAGCCGAACGATCCGCGCCTGAAGGACGCGACGGTGACCCTGGTCGCCGCGCCGCAGGCGAGTTTGCTCGCCGCTGCCGAAGCGGCCCGCGCCGCCGGCATCGAGCCGATCATCCTGGGCGACGCCCTCGAGGGCGAAGCCCGCGACGTCGCCATCGTGCACGCCGGCATCGCGCGGTCGATCGTGCGTCACGGCCATCCCTTGAAGGCGCCGGCGGTGATCCTTTCGGGCGGGGAAACCACGGTGACCGTGCGCGGCCAGGGTCGCGGCGGGCGCAACACCGAATTCCTGCTGGCCCTGGCGGTCGCGCTCGACGGCCATCCGGGCATCCACGCCATCGCCTGCGACACCGACGGCGTCGACGGCAGCGAGGACAACGCCGGCGCCGCGATCGGCCCCGATACGTTGGCGAAGGCGCGGGCGGCGGGCCTCGATCCGAAGGCGCTGCTGGCGGGCAACGACGCCTACAGCCTGTTCCAGCCCTTGGGCGATCTGGTCGTCACCGGGCCGACGTTCACCAACGTCAACGACTTCCGTGCGGTGCTGATTCTGCCCTGACTGGGACGGAATACCGCACCGGGGGCCGGATTTGATCGCCTTGGGCCAAGGCACTAGTATTGCCGCCGTTATTTCGCCGACCGCCCGAATCGCCCGCGACGGGCAGTCCGGCGGCGTGCCCCGACCTCCGCGACCTGGGAGTTCCGCCTTCGTGAAAAAGCTGCTTATCGGATTACTCGGATTGATCGTCGTGCTGGTCGCGGCGGTCCTGATCGTTCCCGGCTTCATCGACTGGAACGTCTACAAGAAGGAAATCCAGGCTCAGGCCAAGGCGGCGACCGGCCGCGACCTGACCATCGGCGGCGACATCAAGATCGCGGTCCTGCCGACGCCGACGCTCTCGGCCGCCAACGTCAGCCTTGCCAACGTTGCGGGCGCGGCCAAGCCGATGATGGCAACGCTGAAATCGATCGAGGTGCGCGTCGCCTTCGCGCCGCTGCTGTCCGGCAAGATCCAGGTCGAAACCGTCAAGCTGGTCGATCCGATCATCGAATTGGAAATCCTGGCCGACGGCCGCAAGAACTGGGATTTCGGTACGCCCGCTCCGGTCGCCAAGACGGGCGCCCCCGCCGCGCCGGGCAAGCCCACTACGGGCGCCGCGCCGGCGGCGGCATCGGGCGGCGGCATGCCGCCGGTGCGCCTCGACAGCTTCACGGTCGAAAACGGAACCCTCGTCTATCGCGTCGCCAAGGCCGGCAAGGTCGAACGCATCGAGGCGCTGAACGCGAAGATCGCGGCGGCGTCCCTAAGCGGACCGTTCGAAAGCGCGGGTTCGTTGAAGGCGCGCGGCATGGCGCTCAAGTACGACGTCACCGTCGGCAGGATCATCGAACAGCGCACCGTGCCGATGAACCTCAACATCGCGGCCGGCGACGCCAAGGCGCAAGTGAACGGCACCCTGGTGAACCTGACGGCGGAGCCGAAATTTCGCGGCAAGATCGCCGTCGACGGCAGTTCGCTGGCGGGGCTGATCCAGCATCTTGCCGGCACCGATCCGTTGCCGCCGATGTTGGGGCAGCGGTTCGGCGTCGGCGGCGCGGTGGTCGCCGCCGCGACCGGCGCCGAAATCAAGGATCTGGAAATCCGCCTCGGCGACACCAAGGCGACGGGCACGGCGTCGGCGAAATGGGAAAAGGGCGTCCAATTCGCGGTGCAGCTCGGCGTCGCCAGGATCGATCTCGATAAATGGCTGGCCGAGGGCAAGGCCGCCCCGGCGGTGCCGGCGAAGGACCAAAAGCAGACCAAGGCCGCTCCGACGACGAAGCCGAAAGCGCCGGCGCCGGCCGCGGCGGCCAAGTCGGCGTCCGCGCCGGATTTCGCGATTCCGCGCGACGTCTCGGGGTCGTTCGGCCTGACGATCGGCGCGATCTCGTATCGCGGCGGCCTGATCGGGCAGACCCAGGCCAAGATCGACGTCGCCGAGGGCGAAATCACCGTCAGCCAGCTTTCCGCGCAAATGCCCGGCAGCACCGACGTCGCGCTGTTCGGCTTCGTCACCGCATCGCAGGGCAAGCCCAAGTTCGATGGCGACCTGGAGATGGCGGTCGGCGACCTGCGCGCGGTGCTGCGCTGGCTCAATATCGAAACGCCGCCGCTGCCCGCCGACCGGCTGCGCAACGTCCGCTTCAAGAGCAAGGTCGCGGCGACGCCCGAGCACGTGCAGGCCTCGAACATGAACCTGGCGTTCGACGGATCGAAGGTGACCGGCGGCGTGACGGTGGCGTTGCGCGACCGGCCGTCGTTCGGCGCCGACCTGACCATCGACCAGATCAACGTCGACTCCTACATGCCGCCAGCGGCGAAGGCATCGGGCGGCGGTGCCGCCGCGGCGCCAGCCGACGGCAAGCCCGCTGCGACGGACGCGCCCACCAAGGCCGCCGATCCGCTTTCCGGGATGACTGCGCTGACCGCGTTCGATGCCAATCTGAAGGCGCATGTCCGGCAGGCGACCTATCAAGGCACGCCGATCAAGGACGCGGTTCTGGACGGGACCCTGTTCAACGGCATGCTGACGTTGCGCCGCCTGTCGGTCGGCAACGTCGCTGGCGCGTCGCTGAACGTCGTCGGCGTCGTCGACAAACTGGCCGGCGTGCCGGAAATGAAGAACCTGCGCTTCGACTTCAAGGCGCCGGACGTCGCGCGCCTGTTCCGTCTGGCCGGCGTCGACGCGCCGCCGCAGGCGAAAGGTCTGGGCGCGGTGCAGGCGAGCGGTCGTCTCGACGGCGCGGTGCTGAAGCCGCGGATGGATTTGAGTCTCAAGGCCGCCGGCGCGACCGTCACGGCGGCGGCGAAGACGGCGTTGCTGCCGCCCGCGATCGACGGCCGCATCGGCCTCGAGCACGGCGACCTCGTCAAGCTTTTGAAGACGCTGGGCGTGGATTACCGGCCGGCGGGCACGATCGGCGCCGTGTCGTTCGCCGCCGACGTCAAGGCGACCGCGGCCGGCATCGCGCTTTCCGGAATCAAGGGCACGGCCGGCAATGCCACCGTCGCCGGCGACGCCGCCGTCGCTATGGCCGGTTCCAGGCCGAAGATCACGGCCAACCTGACGGCCGGCGAAATCCAGGTCGATACCTTCATGCCCGCCAAGAAGACGGCGTCGCTGGTTCCGGAAGAGCCGCGCGCGATCCCCGCCGACTGGCGCCCGGACGCGGACCGTCGGGGTCTTCTTTACAGGACTCAGGCGCGTCGCGCCCCGGCGGCGCCGGCCCGGCGCGGCCAATGGTCCGTCGACCCGATCGATCTTTCGGCGCTGAAGTCCTTCGACGCCGACATCCAGATCAAGGCCAAGGCGATCGCGTTCGACAAATACCGGGTCGACGACGCCGACGTGGCGCTTCAATTGGCGTCGGCCGTCATGAAGACGGAACGCTTGAAAGGGCGCCTGTTCGGCGGCGCGCTCGACGGCAATCTTCAACTGGACGCCAACGGGGTGCCGAAGACCGATGCGGTCGTGTCGCTGAAGAACGCCGACGTCGGCCAGGCGGTCAAGGCCTTCACCGGCCAGGCGTCGGCGGCGGGACAGATCGGCATGAATCTGAAGCTCGCGACGGCGGGCAAGAGCATGAAGGACATGATCGGCGCGCTCGGCGGCAACGGCGACGTTCAAATGACCCGGCTCGACGTGCGCGGCGCGGCCAAGGGCTCGGCGCTGTCCGGCGCGCTCGACCTTGTCGCCGGCCTCGGCAAGCTGGGCGGTTCCTTGGGCGGCAAGAAGGGCGGCGCCTTGGCCGACATTTCGGGCACGTTCCTGATCGAGAAGGGCATCGCCCGCAGCGACGACATCAAGCTCGCGTCCGGCTTCGGCAACGGCCAAGCCAAGGGCACGGTCGATCTGCCCGCCTGGGCGATCGACATGGCGGGCCAGATCGACCTGGAAAAGAACGCGCTGAACGTGCTGCTGGATCGCAAGGGCAAGGTGCCCGACAAGGTGCCGTTCCAGATCAAGGGGCCGCTCGACGCGCCGAACGTCAAGATCGAGACGGCGGGACTCGCCGTCGGCGGCGCGGCGGCCATTCCGGGCGTCGACAAGCTGCTGAAGAAGAAGGGCGTCGGCGACGTGCTGCAAGGCATCATGGGCGGCCAGCCGGCGCAACCCGAACAGCCGCAACAACAGCAGCAACAACAACCGCAGCAGCCGCCGCCGGCGGAAAAGAAAAAGATCCGGCCGGAAGATCTGTTGAAGGGGTTATTCCGCTAGCGAAAGGCCTACGTCCGGTCGCGTTCCATGTTCGTGAGCACGAAGACGCGGATCGCGCTCGACAGGTTGCCGGTGCGCTGGCGGTCGATGCCCGCGATCATCTGATTCAGCGACAGGCCGCGCCGCTGCGCGATCGACTTCAAGGCGTCCCAGAATGCGTTTTCGAGCGACACGCTGGTCTGATGGCCGTCGATCAGCACCGAGCGCTTTTTGATTCGTCCGTTATCCGTCTGGGGGGCGGGGACGTCGTTTTCGAACGTATTCAAAGTTGTCTCCACGTTAACTTTCGGCACGGCGATACCGCACGCCGATGGCTCGTATCGTTCGCCAAATCCGGGAACCGACGGTCCTTCGAAACCCGGCATCGGCGTCCGGGCCTGCGGTATCGACGAGCCTCACAATAGGTACCGCGTTCGGCCCGGCACAAATCACATGCGCGTCATTGGGCGGGTTTTCGCGCTTATTTCTTCAAACCCTTGGCGAGCATCTTCTCGGCCTGTTTGAGGGCGATTCGGCATTCCTTGACCTTGCCGCCCTTCATCAGGACCTCGCCCTGATCGCGCTTCTTTTTGGCTTTTTCCAGGTCGGCGGGCGGCAGTTTTGGACTTTGCGCCAGCATCCTGTCGACCGAAACCAGACGCTGCGCGCACTCGGACGTATCGGCGGCCTCGGCGGATATGCCGACGACGGCCAACAGCGCGGCCAGGAGAAGAATTCTCGGGTTCATGGGAGGTGCCTCCTCTGCGGGCAATGGATGACGCTGGCACCCACGCACCGCAGCGGCAAGGCAAATTAGGGCAACGGGAAGGACCTATCGGCTACCCTCTATACGCGAAAACCCGCCCCGGTCGGCCGGGGCGGGTTCAGG
>CAZDFF010000081.1:0-13388 GCA_964504425.1 uncultured Hyphomicrobiales bacterium | reverse complement strand
CCAAGCACGCGATCACAGGACTGACGAAGTGCAACGCGCTCGACGGCCGACCCTTCGATATCGCCTGCGGCCAGATCGACATCGGCAACGCCGCGACCGAGATGACGGAACGGATGAAGGCGGGCGTCATGCAGGCCAACGGCACGATGGCGCCGGAACCGCGCATGGACGTCGATCACGTCGCGCAATCGGTCGTCTTCATGGCCGGCCTGCCGCTGGAATCGAACGTCCTGTTCATGACCGTGATGGCAACCAAGATGCCGCACGTCGGACGAGGATGACGCCCGCGCGCCGCTCCTTTCAATGCCGCCCGGCCGGAATGTTTCCATCGACATGGGAGCCGAGTTCTTTGCGCCATGGCCGCCAGTTTTCCAGCCAGATCAGAGCGACGACAAGCAGGACCGCCATCCCAAGCGCCAGTGACCAGTAGGGCACCTTCAGGACGGTTGCCAGGGTGATCTTGCCGGGCCCCGCAAACAACCACGTCTTGGCCAGCATGGGTTCGGCGTAGGAATAGGCGACGGCGCCGCCCAGGCCGCCGATGACCGTGGCGATGGCATCGCGATAGCCGACGCCGATCTGCGCCAGAACCGTCCCGGGGCAGGCGCCCGCCAGCGCGATGCCGGCCCCGAGCACGAGGCCGCCGACGATGTCGGCCCCGTAGATGGCGGGCTTTGGATGCAGTTTGACGATGTCGAACCCGTGCAGCACGGCCAGAACAACGGCGCCGGTCGCGACCGCCGTCAAGAACACCTTCAGCATGATGAAATTGCGAAGCTGCATCTGGCCGACGATCATGCCCGGCTCGAAGACGCGGGACTTTTCCAGGGCGAAGCCGAACACGGCGCCCATGACAAGGCCGACGACGATGGCGAACGTGAGAGACATGGGAAAAATCCCTTTCGCTTAAATTCGCTTGAGGACAAGCAAGGCGGTGACGATTCCGCCCACGAACATGGCGGCGACCGCGACCATGGAACCGATCGCCAGTTGCGCCGTCCCGGAAAGCCCGTGGCCGCTGGTGCAGCCGTCGGCCAAGCGCGCGCCGAATAGCATCAGGAATCCGGCCAGAAACGCGACGGCATAGCGAACATTGGGACTATTGGTGCCGAGCGCCCTCGACCAAATCGGCGAAATCGCATGGCGCGTGGCGCCGGACAGCTTCATGGACACGAAGGCGCCGATCGCGACCCCGACCACCAAGGCCACCTGCCACCAATTCTTGCCGGTCGCGGCGACGTGCCGGGCGACATACTGAATATCGATAATGGACGGGTCCACCTTCGACGCGATCAATCCGCCGATCGTGACGTAGGACGAGGACGCGCCCAACGCCGTGTCGATCAGCATGAAGGCCGGTATTTGCAGAAGACCGATCAACACGCCGGCGACGTATGGCGACCACGCCTTGTCTTTCGGACAAATCATTGCCTGCCTCCTGGCTATAATCGAGCTATCATAGCGTCATTGTCGCGAGCGCCTCGGGATAGCGCCTTGATTCAAGTCAAAGCCAAGCGGCCAATAGTCCTTATTTTTCTTAGGAGCGCCGTTGTTTTTCCCCGGCAACCCGGCTGGCCGCCGCCGACACAACGATTGACCCCCTGACGCAATCCATGATCGACCTTTCGCCGTTTCAAATGGGCGTTCTGGGGAGCCTGCTGGCCGGCCTCGCCACCGCGTTCGGCGCGGTGCCGCTGTTGTTCTTCGAGCGAGTGAGCGACCGGGCACAGAACGTCATGCTCGGCTTCAGCGCCGGTGTCATGCTCGCGGCGTCGTTTTTCTCGCTGCTGCTGCCGGGACTTGAATCCGCTCAGGGACTCGGCTTCGGCCGCTACGGCGCCGTTGGCATCGTCATCTTCGGCGTTCTGGCCGGCGCCGTCGTGCTGTCCCTCGTTCACCGTTACGCACCGCACGAGCATTTCGTGCTCGGCCGCGAAGGGCCGCTTGCCGAACGCGTGCGCCGCATCTGGCTGTTCGTGATCGCGATCACGCTGCACAATTTTCCCGAAGGCCTAGCCGTCGGCGTCGGCTTCGGCGGCGGCGACGTCAAGCAAGGCACGGCGTTGGCGATCGGCATCGGCCTGCAGAACATCCCCGAAGGACTGGCTGTCGCGGTCGCGCTGCTGGGGCTGAACTACACCAAGGCGCAGGCGTTCATGATCGTGCTGCTGACCGGGCTCGTCGAACCGCTGGGCGGGATGCTCGGGGCCGGCGCGCTGGCGATGGGCGCGTCGCTGCTGCCCTGGGGACTGGCCTTCGCCGCCGGCGCCATGATCTTCGTCATCAGCGACGAAATCATCCCCGAGACCCACCGCCCCGGCTTTACCGACAACGGCACCGCCGGCCTGATGGTCGGTTTCGTGGTGATGATGTTCCTCGACGTCGCGCTCAGCTGATCTAGCCCGCGAAGTCGACCATCAGGCAGCGCCCCGTTGCCGCGGCTCGTTCATAGGCGACCACCGCCGCCGCGACGTCCTGCAACGCGACGCCGGTTGAATCGAACACGGTCACGACGCCCGAGTCGAACGCTAACGGCTTGAGCCCCGCGACCACCTCGCCCAAGCTCGCCGCCACGTCGGCCGCAGTCATGGTTCCGGCCGCCATGGCAGCCCGTAAGTCGCCGATCTCGGCGCATTGGTCAAGGTTGTCGACAACCACTCGGGCCGCCGCCATCAGGGCCGGCGCGATTTCGTTCTTCGCCGGGTTATCCGCACCGACCGCCGCCACGAACGTTCCCGGCGCCACATCGCCTTCATGTAGGATCGGCGTTCGCGACGGGGTGCAGGTAACGACGATGTCGCACTGACGAAGAACCGACGACGGATCGGCAACCGCTTCGATCGCCATTCCATGTCGCGAACCTTGCTCCGCCGCAAATCGACGCGCGCGATCCGGGGCGGCGTCATGAACGAAGATTTTTTTGGGATGCCGGACGCACAGTAATGCCGACAGCTGTTCCGGCGCCTGAACGCCGCAGCCGAGGATGGTTATCCGCGATGCCTCCGGATTCGAAAGATGCCGGGCCGCGACCGCCGTCGCCGCCGCCGTGCGGATCGCGGTAATCGACATCGAATCCATCAACGCCAGGGGATAGCCCGTTTCCCCGTCGGCCAGGAGGAGGGCGCCTTGAATCGTCGGCAAGCCGTGGTCCCTCGGATTGGCGGGGAAGTTAGCGTTGATCTTGACGGCAACGAAGGGGCGCGAAAACGTCAATCCCGCCGCCTTGACGTGAAAGCCGCCGCCTTCGGCGTGGATTCCCAGGACGGCCGGCGGCAAGCCGTGCCCTTGCGCGTTCAGCGCGAAGGCGCGCTCGACGGCGGCGACGCACGTCGGCAGATCCAGCGAGGCGCGAACGTCGCGCGCCGTCAGAATCAACGTGCCGGCCGGTTTGACGAATGGAAGCGAAGCGGAAGTCTGGGTTGGGGCGGCCATATGCCATCCTCCTCCGTTGCGGGGACGATGGCAGAACTTGGACGCGCCGCGCCTAAAAGCTATCGGGCGTCTGCCGGCCCGATCCGGAACACTCTAGCAATATTCGCGTGCCGGCGGAAGGATGTCGCTCACGACGGATCCGGGTCGAACTTGTAGCCGATGCCGGGCACGGTGACGACGAACCGCCCGTCCTTCATCTTTCGCCGCACCCGGCTGACGAAGGCATCGATCATGCGATCCGACGGCGTTTCGCCGTGGCGGCTGACGGCGTCCAGGAGCTGATCGCGCGACAGCACCCGGTTCGGCGCCAGGGCGAGCGACAGCAGCAAATTGAATTCCGATTGCGTGAGATGCGCGTCGGCGCCGTCGGGGCCGATCAGGCTGCGCGCTTTCGGATCCAGCGTCCAGCCGAGGAAACGGATTCTATCGTCCGCCGCCATCCCCTCAACCGAATGGGACGCCGCGCGCGCCAGCGTGTTCTTGACGCGCAGCAGGATTTCGCGCGGGTCGGCGCCCTTGGTCAGATAGTCGTCGGCGCCCAGCTCGAGCGCCGCGAGCCGGTCTTCCAGCCCCGTCCGCGCCGTGAGCACAATGATCGGCACCTGGGAACGAGTGCGAATCTGGCGCACGAGGGCGATTCCGTCCTCGTCCGGCAATCCGAGATCGAGCAGCACCAGGTCGACCCGTTCGCGGTCGAAAACCTTGTACATGGCTTCCGCGCTGGCCGCCGTGGCGACCTCATACCCGGCGTTTTCCAGGTTCATCGCCATCAGGCGCTGAACCAAGGGCTCGTCCTCGACAATCAGAATTCGGTGCGCCATGGCCTCGGAAAGGTAATTCTAACTCCTTATGAAATAAGGGTTTCACCCGCCGGTCAAGTTTTAGTCACATCCCGGTCAATCGGCGGCCACGGGGTTTCCTTAATAAGAAGGCGTCCGGCAACCGCCGGGCCCGAGAAACCTACTGGGAAAACGAGGCCGCCATGACGAAGATGACGAACCCTTTCAAGGCCTTCGCCTTCGTCGCATTCGCGCTCGCGATCCTGGTTTCGGCGAACCCCGCTTCCGCGGCTTCCGAGCGTGTTGAACTGGCCCAAGGCGCTGCGGGCGGCCCCCGCCTCGCGATCAAGACCGCCTGCCAAAAGGACGTGACCGTTTTCCAGGTTCAGAACGTCGGCGAGAGTTGGCCCGCGCCCGCGATCGTCGCGGTTTACGCGCCGGGCGCCGGCACCGTCGTGATCCAGCGCCGTGTCCGCATGGCGGCCAACCAGACCGTCACCTTCCGTATCCCCAACGAAACGAGCGGCGAAAGCTCATTGAACGTCGCCGTCGTCGGCCCGTGGCTGGCAAGTCCGGTCCATGGATCGAATGCGGTGCGTTGCCGCTGATCCGAGCGGTAAATTTCCCCTAGAGACCATTGACCGGCCCTGGAATTCCCCTCCGGGGCCGGTTCTTTTTTGGAATGCCGGCTCCGCGTCAAACCGGGATCTGACCTTCGACCGTGGTGCGGTGCATAGCCCGCACGTAGGAAACGTCGTATTGGGTGGCGCGGTGCTGGGTCGAGCGGTTGTCCCAGAACACAAGATCGCCCTTGCGCCATTTGTGCGCATAGACGAAGCGATCCTGGGTCGCGTGCGCCAACAGTTCCTCCAGCAATTCGCGGCCCTCGGCTTCGGGCAGCCCTTGGATGCCGACCGTGAAGCCTTCGTTGACGAACAGCGCCTTCCGGCCATTGTCCGGATGCGTCCGCGCGATCGGATGCATCACGTCCGGCACCCCGGCGAGTTGTTCCTTGGTCAGGGGCGGCCGCTTGCCACCTTCCTGCATCTTGGCGTAGCGATCGGCATAGCGATGAATCGCCTTCAGGCCCTGGATGCGGTGCTTCGTCGCCTCGGGCAGGGTGTCGTAGGCCGCGAACATGTCGGCGTAGAGGGTATCGCCGCCCGTCGGCGGCACCTCGAGCGCGTAGAGCAGCGAGCCCAACGGCGGACGTTCGGTGTAGGACACGTCGGAGTGCCAATAGGCGCCGCCGTTTTCGACCGGCGTCGTGCCTTTCTCTCCTCGATTCGACAGCACCAGGATTTCAGGAAAATCCGGCAGCAGATAATGCTTCGCCGTATGGATGTGGAGCGTGCCGAAACGACGGCTGAAGGCGATGTGTTCGGGTTCGGTCAGCGTCTGGCCACGGAACACCAGCACCGAATGGTCGGCCAGCGCGCGGCGCAACGCGGTCATCGTCGCCTCGTCGATCGGTTTGGCCAGATCGACGCCGTCGACCTCGGCGACGAAATTTCCCTGCATGGGCCGGATCGAAAGGGTCATGACGGCGGTCGTTCCTCCGGCAATCGAGTGGCGCGACGGAAAAGCGGTCAGGCGCCTTCGGCCAGGCGCCTGTCTTCGTCGGTCTGGTAACGGGGCGTCAGGTCGCGCGGCGCGCGCTTGTCCTCGGCCGTTTCGTCCAAAAGCTTTTTCTTCCAGTCGTCGGTCCCGGCCCAGCGGTAATCGAGGCGCACGATCCCCGGCGCCTGCATGGTTTCGAGCAGGCCGAGCGCACGGCGCAGAATCGTCTTCTGTTCGGCCTTGTCGTTCGGCCGGCCGGCGGTGTGGCCGAGCGGATAATCGAGAAACAATGCCCGGGGCGGGTTGACCGATTCCACGATATCGAACGCGGATGCCAGCATGACGGTCGGGATGCCCGAATCTTCGATCGCCCGCGCCAGCGTCGCCATGGTCTGGTGGCAGACCGGACACAGCGCCACCAACACCGCCGCGTCGATCTGCCGGTTCGCCAGCGCCGCCAGCAAGGCCGGCTGCAAGTCCTCGCGCACGCGGCGCTGCGAGTAAATGCCCCCCATGCACGAAAACAGCGGATCGGCGACGCCCGCGATCAGGCCGTCGGCCGCCGCCTCGCGCATCGCCGCGATCGGAGACAGGGCGCCGGGATCCTTCCGGGCGTCGCCCAACAAGTGCTCGGTGACGTGGGAAAAGCGAATCTTGTCGATCGCCACGTCGGCGGGGATTTCGCGCAGCGAACTGTCGTCCTTGTAGTGGTAGGCGACCTGGCCCGCCATGTAGACGCCGGCCGACGAAATCAACGCCACACGGCAGCCCTTCAGTGGTTTCGCGAGACGCCGAAACGGCGGCGGCGTGTCGGACGCGGCCCAGCGATAGGGCTCGTAGCCGAGCGCCTCGTAGCGGCGGCGGGTCAATTCCATGTAGCGGACGGGTTCGCTCATCCTGTCCTCAGCTTCCGGTCTTCGATTTCGGCGTCGCGACGGCGATCGCGATTCCCTGGGCAATCAGGCCTTCGATCTCGGCCTCGCTCAGGTCCAGAACGTCCTTCAAGATCGCCCGGGTATCGGCACCCTGGCGCCGTCCGGCCCACTGGATTTCGCCCGGTGTCGCCGAAAGTTTCGGCGCCACGCCGGCGACCGTCACGGTGCCGTAATCCTCGTCGGACGCCCGGACCAGCATGTCGCGCGCCTTGAAATGCGGATCGGCGAAGATGTCGGCGATGGTGTAGATCGGCGCCGCCGGCACGTCGTTCTCCAGCAGCGCGCGATAGGCTTCCGCCTTGGTCACGCTTTTCGTCCAGGCGGCGATTTCATCGTCGAGCGCGGCGAAATTCGCGTTTCTGGCCTCGGCCTCGGCGAAGCGAGGGTCGGTCCCGAGCTCCGGCTTGCCCATGGCGACGGCAAGTCGACGACAGATCGCATTATTACCGGCGGCGATGTGGATATGGCTGCCGTCCTTCGTCGGGTAGGTGTTGTTGGGCGCATGGCCCGGCAGGCGCGTGCCGACCCGGCTCGGCACCAGTCCCAGTTTCTCGAACGCCGGGACGAAACCTTCCATCATGCTGAAGGCGGATTCCAATAGCGTCGCGTCGACGCATTGCCCGTGTCCGGTGCGATCGCGTTCGTACAGCGCCATCATGGTGCCGAACGCGGCGTAGACGGCGGCTAGGTAATCGGTCAGCGGCGTCGCCACCCGGGCCGGCGGCCGGTCGGGATGCCCGGTCAACTCGCGAACGCCGCTCAGCGACTCGCCGATGATGCCGAACCCGGGGCGTTCCCGGTACGGCCCGGTCTGACCGAACCCCGAAACCCGGACCATGACGAGGCGCGGCATCTCGGCCTTGATCTGGTCGTAGCCAAGGCCCCATTTCTCCATCTGCCCGGGGCGGAAGTTTTCGATCACCACGTCGCTTTTCGCCATCATGCGGCGCACCAGATCGCGGCCCGCCGAATGCTTCAGGTTGATCGAGCAAACGCGCTTGTTGCGCGACACGCTCGCCCAATACAGCGACTTGCCTTCGAACTGGTCGCCGTAATCACGGATCGGATCGCCGTCGGGCGGTTCGACCTTGATGACTTCGGCGCCGAAATCGGCGAGCAGGCGGCCTGCGAACGGGCCCGCGATCATCGTGCCGAGTTCAAGCACCCGACAATCGCGCAAGGGGCCGGGATGGGGCATGGGTCGTCTCCGCGTCTTCGGTGTCGAAGCGGAATGCAGCGCATCAGCGCTGCATTCCCCACTTCATGACGGTCCTCAACTCGAGGTTCCGGAAGATCACGTTTTCCACCAGGATGCCCACCAAAATCACGGTGAACAGACCGGCGAAGACGTAGGCCGTCTGCAGATCCTGGCTGTTCTCGTAGATGAACCACCCGAGACCGCCCTGTCCCGACGACGTGCCGAACACCAGTTCGGCGGCGATCAGGGTGCGCCAAGCGAAAGCCCAGCCGATCTTCATGCCCGCCAGGATCGACGGGAACGCCGCCGGAATCAGGATCTTGGCGACGTAGCGAACGCCCTTGAGACCGTAGTTGCGCCCGACCATGCGCTGGGTTTCGCTGACAGCCAGGAAGCCGGTGTGCGTGTTCAACGCCACCGCCCACAGCACCGAATGCACCAGCACGAACACCAGGCTCATGGTGCCGAGGCCGAACCACAGCATGGCGAGCGGCAGGAGCGCGATCGCCGGCAGCGGATTGAACATCGACGTGATGGTGCTGAGAAAGTCGCTGCCGATCCGGGTCGACACCGCGAACATGGTCAGCGCCGCGGCCAGTCCGAGACCGACCGCATAGCCGATCAGCAGAACCTGGACCGAGTTGAGGACCTTGATCGCCAGGCTGCCGTTGACGAGCGCGTCGTACAGCGCGACCAAGGTGTCGGTGAACTGCGGGAACATCAGCGGTTCGACGCCGCCGACCACGGTGTAGAGCTGCCACGCCGCCACGATCACCAGCAGGATCGAGAATTTGCGAACCCCGTTGTCGTCGACAATCTTTTCGACCACCGACAGCGGCCGGGCGACGTCGCCGATTTCGGCTTTCTTCAGGTCGTCGACCTCGAATTCGGGACGGACGACGATGGCCCCTTCCATCCTCGCCATGGGAGCACCGTCATGCATGGGGTTTTACCTCTTCCTCGAGAATGCGGTCGGCGAACAGCATGTTGTGGATTTTCGTCGTCAAGGTGCCGAAGCGCTCGTCGCCGATGTCGCCATGGCCAAGATCGTGCGCGTTCAGTTCCGCCTTCACCTGGCCCGGGTGCGGCGAAAGCACGAGAATACGGCTGCCGACGATGACGGCTTCCTCGATCGAGTGCGTGACGAACAGCACCGTGAACTTGGTATCGTCCCAAAGCTGCAAAAGCTCTTCCTGCATTTGCCGGCGCGTCAAGGCGTCCAGCGCGGCGAAGGGCTCGTCCATCAGCAGAATGTCCGGTTCCATCGCCATGCCGCGGGCGATCGCCACGCGTTGCTTCATGCCGCCCGACAGCATGTGCGGGTAGGTGTTCTCGAACTTGTTCAGCTTCACTTTCTTGATGTAGGTCATCGCCACATCGTCGGCCTCGGCCTCGGTCTTGCAGCGGCCGCCGTTGATCAGCGCGAAGGTGATGTTCTGCTTCACCGTCTTCCACGGCAGAAGCTGGTCGAATTCCTGGAACACCATCACCCGGTCGGGTCCGGGCTCGCGGATTTCGCGACCCTTCAGCCGCATCTGGCCCTCGACCGGCTTCATGTAGCCGGCGACGCCCTTCAGCAGCGTCGACTTGCCGCAGCCCGAGGGCCCGAGCAGCACGAAGCGGTCGGACGGATAGACCTGAAAGCCGACCCGATAGGTCGCCGTGATCAGGTGTTCCTTGGTTTTATATTGGAGCGTCACGCCGTCCACTTCGAGAATGGGGGCGGCAACGCGACCGGCGGGGGGATTCCCCGCCGGTCCCTTAAGCACCTCGTTCATAACGATCAGCTGCCGTTCAGCTTGTGGGTGTTTTCCCAATAGTAGTCTTTCCAACTCTTGGGCATGTTCTTGAGATCTTTGATCTTATGCAGGAACTCGGCGTACTTCATGGTCCGCCGCGGCGCCGGATCGTAGGAGATCTCGTTCTTGTCGCCGACCATCTTTTCGAGGTCCGCAAGCTCGAGCTTGGACTTGGTGAAATCCTTGTAGGTCTTGGCCGCGCGCTTGAGATCCGCGTTGATCCACTTGTGCGCCTCGAAGTAGGCCTCGGACACCGCCAGGAACAGCTTCGGATTCGCTTCCTTCCACTTCTTCGTGTTGTAGAGGGAGACGATCGTATGCGGCCCGCCGAAGAAATCGTATGAGGACGCGACCAGATGGGTCTTGCCGCTGGTCAACTGCTGGAACGAAAACGGCAGGGTCGAGAAGTGGCTCTTCACCGGCTGGCCGCCGCTGAGCGTCGCCGCCACCGCCTGCGGGTGCGGCATCGACACGACCATGTTGTCGAGCTTGAACTGCTGCCCGGCGCCGAAGACCTTTTCCGACATCATCTGCAACGTGACCGCCTGAATCGACGTCTTGACCGACGGCGTCGCGATCTTGTGGTCGGTCAGGCCGACGTAGTCCTCGAGCTTTTTCACCCGTTTGTCGTTGGTGACCAGCTTCAGCGGCATGTCCGACATGGTGCACATCGCGCGGACTTCGTTGTCGGTGCCGTACGTCCGATCCCAGATCTTCAGCAGCGGGCCGACGCCGCCGGCGGCGAAATCGACGCTGCCGGAAAGCAGCGCCTGGTTGACCGCCGCGCCGCCGCTGAACTTGTGCATCGTGACCTTGACGTCGCCCAGGCCCATCTTCTTGGCTTGGGCCTCGATCATTTTCTGGCTGACGACCACCTGCAGCGGCAGATACAGCAAGCCGAACTGTTCGGCCATGCGAACCTCGTTCGCCTCCGCCATCGCCTTGCCGGTGCCGCCGGCGAGAAGACCGGCAACCGCAACCGCGCCCAGAAGGCCGGTCGAGACCGTCTTCAATCCTTTCGATAAAGCTTTACTCATTACTTCCGCTCCCTGTGCTGTTGTTCTTGATGAAACCGACCGCCTCCCGCTGCCGGTTCCGTGACCCGATCCTTGCAGGCCGGGCATATGCATACCCCGGAAATCATATGATTAAAGTGCCCATCAGCAAACCCTCTAATTGGCTTATCTCGTCTCACTAACTGCATTCGATTCGGCGCTCATCATCAAGCCATTCATCCTGCACGGCGTTTCGCGCCGTTTCGCCATATCGGCTGTCACGGCCGCACGCCCGGGCGGGCCTTTTGCCCCACGCTTGTCTTCAGACGAACCTCGGCCAGGGCCGCGAACCGGCACAACAGCGTCCGCGTCTCGCGCGGGTCGATGATGTCCTCGACGGCGAATTTCTCGGCGGCGCGGAACGGCGATCCGTAGCGGCGCAATTCTGCTTCCAATTCCTTTTCGCGCGCCTTCGGATCCGGCGCGGCTTCGATCTCGCGGCGAAATGCGGCGGCGACGCCGCCCTCGACCGGCAGCGAACCCCATTCGCCGGACGGCCACGCCACCTTGTAGTCGAGACCGCCCTTGTCGCAGGTGCCCATGCCGGCCATGCCGTAACACTTGCGCACCACCACGGTCATCTGCGGCACGGTGGCCGTCAATCCGACATGAACCGCACGCATACCCTCGCGCAGCGTCGCCGCATCCTCCGCCTTGGTGCCCACCAGAAAACCCGGCACGTCGACCAGGAACACCAGGGGAATATGGAAGGTGTCGCACAATTCGACGAAATGGGTTTGCTTGCGCGCCGCCTTGGCGTCCATGGCGCCGCCGTAAATCATCGGATTGTTGGCAATGATGCCGACGGGTCGCCCGCCAAGACGCGCCAGGCAGGTGATGACCGCCTTGCCGAACGTCGGTTGGATTTCGAACGTCGAGCCCTTGTCGGCGACCAGTTCGATCACCCGATGCATCTTATACGGACGCGTGCGTTGCTTCGGCACGATGGTCAGAAGCTCTTCCTCGCGACGGTCGACCGGATCGTCGCACGCGACCACGGGCGGAAGCTGCCACACGTTGGTCGGCATGAAGGACAGGAACCGACGAATCTGCGCGAACGCTTCGTCCTCGTTCGCGGCCGCATTGTCGACGGTGCCGGCGATGTCGACGGCAACCGCGGCACCGCCCAGCCGCTCCTTATCCACGTCCTCGCCGAGGGACCGCTTCACCACCGGCGGACCGGCGGCGAAGATCTGGCTGGTGCCGCGCACCATGATGGAAAAGTGCGAGAGGATCGCGCGCCCGGCGGGGCCGCCGGCAGCGGTGCCGAGCACGGCGGCGACGACCGGCACCTCGCCCAGCAATTGAACCGAACGTTCGAACCCGTGCACGCCGGGGAACGCCGGATAGCCGCGCGTCCGGGTCGATGCCGCCGATCCGCCGGCGCCGTCGATCAGATTGACCAGCGGTATCTTATAAGTATGCGCCAGATCCTCGATGAAGCCGCCCTGGCCGCCCTTGCGCCGGAGCGCGCCCCACGAGGTGCCGCCGCGCACCGTGAAATCTTCGCCGCCGACGGCGATCGGGCGGCCATCGACCGTCGCCGTGCCCATCACGTAGGGGGCGGGCGTCACTTTGGTCAGGGTTCCGTCCTCGGCGTATTGGCCGTCGCCGGTCAACTGGCCGACTTCGGCGAACGAGCCTTGGTCGGCAAGACGACCGATCCGTTCCCGAACCGTGAGCCGACCCTGGCCATGATGGCGTTCGATCGACTCGGCGCCGCCGAGGCCGCGCGCGAACGCGCGCCTGCGGTCCAGTTCGTCGACTTCGTCCTGCCAGCTCACGGCTTTCTCCGCCCCTCGTTACGCACGGTCAATCCGTTTCGATCGCGCAGACCACGTCGCCTTCGGCAATCGGCTGTTCTTCCTTGACCATGATTTCGACGACGGCGCCCGCCTTCGGCGCCGGCACGGGAATCTCCATCTTCATCGATTCCAGGATCATGATTTCATCCTCGGCATCGACGCGGTCGCCGACCTTCTTCTCGATCTTCCAGACGGTGCCGGTGACTTCGGATTTAACTTCGATGCGTGCCATGGTCGCTTCTTCTCCGATCAATCTTCAAAAAGTGGTCGGCCAGTACGCCATGCGGTGCCGGCCGATACCGCCGGTCATGCGCGGACGATGGACGTCGAACATGCGGATAAGCCAAGCGCGGGTCTCGCGCGGATCGATGACGTCCTGCACCGAAAAGCCGCCCGCCATGTCCCAGGGCGCCGAATCGCGCGCCATCTCGGCCTTGATCGCCGCCAGCTGCGCCGGATCGTCCGCCGCCGGGCGGCCCATGGTGACGACCTTCACCGCGTAATCCGGGTCCATGAAGCTGACCTCGGACGACGGCCAGGCCACGACCTCGTCCGAATTGCGCCCGCCGCCCATGTTCAGGTAGGCCTGCCCGTAGAGCTTGCGCATGATGACGGCGATCTTCGGCACGGTCATCATTTGCAGCGCCTGCATGAAGTTCATGATTTTGCCGGGCGCCTTCATCCGCTCGCCGTCCTTGCCGATCAGGAAGCCCGGCACGTCGACCAGCATCAGCAGCGGAATGTTGAAGGAATCGCACATCACCAGGAAAGAGGTGATCTTCTCGCACGCCGGCACGTCGAGCGCACCACCCTTGACGATCGGGT
>CAZDFF010000080.1:0-13452 GCA_964504425.1 uncultured Hyphomicrobiales bacterium | reverse complement strand
TTCATGGCGATCAGGGTCGGCCGCGCCAGGATTTCGTTGCGCTTGGAATTGGCGTTGGCGATGTTCAGCGAATAGTTGATCGAAGGAATATTCAACGCCCGCGTCAGCGTCGACGTGGCGTTGCCGACTACCTTGGTGCTGGTTCGCGACGCGACGAATCCGGCGGTCGATGCCGACGTGGACCCGAATTGCAGCGTCAGCCCGTTCAGCAGGTTCACGCCCTTGGCGGTCGTGTGGTCTTCTTCCGTGCGGATCATGACCACGTCGACGATGACCATCTTGTGCTGGTCGCCGTCGCCGACCGCGGCGGGCGCGGCGGCATCGGCCGGCGCCGCCGCGGCGTCCGTGGTGCCCGTCGGCGACAGCGGCGCGCCGAACCCGCTGCCTTCGGCCGCCGCGCCGAAGCCCGAACCGCCCTCCGCCGGCATCTGCGCCACCTGCACGTCCTCGGGAGCGGCGGGCGACGGCGGCGGCGCGTTGTCGGCGACTTGGACGTAGAAGCGCTTCCAGTCGTCGATCCGGCGCGAGAGATAGCGGGCGCGACGGTCGTCCTTCGCCACTTCCTTGTATTGATCGAGGAACGACTTGGCGATCGCCGGGCGGTTCAACCCGGCCATCACGATCGAGGACGCTTCCAGCGCCTTGGGCGCGTCGGGCGTGATCTGGCGCAACCGGTCGAGCGCGCCGGCGGCGGTTTCCAAGTCCTGGGTGTAATAGGCGGCGACGGCCAGGCTGTAGAGAAGATCGGGCTCGTCCGGGTGCAGGATGACGGCTTCGGCCAATTGTTCGCGGGCGCCGTCGTAATCCTTCTGATCGAGCTTGATGCGGCCCAGGTAATAGCGCGCGACCCAGTTGGATTCGTCGAACTGAACCGCGAGCTCGTAACCCTGCTGCGCCAGCGCCTGCGCGCTCGCGTCCCCCTTCATCGCGCGCAGATGGTAGGTAAGCCCGTTCAGGAAATGCAGGCGCGAATTGGTGACGTCGAGGCTGAGCCCCTTGTTGAATTCGGTCGACGCCTCCTCGTACTTGCCCTCGTCGAGCAGCCTGATCCCGGCGACGGCGAATTTCTGCGCGTCGGTGCTGATCCGGCTTTCGGGGATCGCGCTCGCGATTTCGCCCAGCGACTTGGGCGGCGGCGGCGCGTCGGCCACGGCCAAGGGGGACTGGCAGCCGCCCAGTAGCGCGGCCGCGCCCCACATCGCGGCGCCGACAATCGGCAGACATCTGCGCACGGCCGGAAGACCCTACCCCTGGCGAAGAAGGCCGCCTCCCCAGCGGGACGGCACTTCGGCTTTATTATATTGGCGAAACTATCGCACGGTCGGCGACCGAGAGCAATTTTCCCAATACATTGAAAAATAGGCCGATCCGAGCCGCTTTCCGCCGCCCGGCGGCCCGGTTAGAAGACCGGGCACTTCACGGCGCGAACCGGCGCGTCGGCAATGGCATGCCAGGCGCCGTCTTCGCCCCGGACCTTCACGTTGGCATTGCCGGTCCGCCAGCGCGGGTCCAGCACCATCCTGATCTCCAGGGTCGCCGCGTCCGGCGCGGGATACGGTACACCGGGCCCCTTCCTGCCGGGCGGCGGGGGCGGAACGATCATGGGCGCACCCTCGACGGCGCTGCCGCTCAGGACGACGATCACATGGGCGGGGCCGGAAATGGTGATGTTGGAGAAATCCCCGGCGATCAGGCTGGTCGTTTCCTGGGACGGCTTCGATCCGCCGCGCAGCTTGGCGAGCCCGCCGAGCGCCCGGGTCGAGACGTCGACCGCGAGCAGAACATGAAGCTGACGGGACGAAAGCGGCGTCCTCGAGATTTCGAAACAGACCGCCGAAAAGTCCTCGCGCGGCTGGGCCGACGCACCCGGCGCCGCCGCGACGACCGCCGCCATCGCCATCAACGAACGAACCGTTTTCCTTGCCGACACGACCGCATCCGCCGATGAACCGCCGACACAAAGCTATCGCGATTGCGACCGCGCCGCCAGCGGTGGAACGGGCGACCACCGACGACCGCGCGGGTCATATCCCCAACGCCTTCGCCAGCGCCGGGAAACTGTCGACGATGATGTCGTGATCGGGATTGGGCGTCCGGTCCGGCGGGTCGGCACCGCCCCATTCGTCGGGACGGCGCACGAAGGCGGTGCGGAAGCCGCAGGCCTTGGCCGCGTCGAGATCGGAATTGTGGCAGGCGACCATCAGGCATTCGGCCGGATCGAACTGCAAGAAACGCGCGCAGGTCCGGTAGGCCTCGGGCAGGGTTTTGTATTTGCCGATGGCCTCGCAGGAAATCACCGCGTCCCAGGACAGGCCGTTGATCCGCGCCGTGTCGATGACGATGCGAAAGCTGAGGATGGTGAAGGAGGCGCAGATGTATTTCTCGCGCAGCCTCGGCAGCACGGCCGGAAAGTCGGGCCAGCAGCGGAAGTTGTGCGGCGCGTCCCACCAGATGGCGCGCCGCTCGTCCGCCGTGAAGGCGTCGAGTCCGTGGGCGGCGATCACCTCGTCCAGGGCCATGCGATGCGCGTCGTCGAAGTTGCGGTCGGGCGGCGCGTGCTCACCGAGCCGGCGTATGCGGCCGAGCGCGCCGCGCCGGATTTGGTTGGCGAGATCGGCCCAGTCCCGTTCCAGACCGTGCCGGGCGCCGGCCTCGGCCAGCGCCGTCCGGAACCCGGTGTGCCAGTCGAGGATCGTGCCGCCGGTATCGAAGGTCAGTGCCTTCAGGGTCGTGAGGGTCATCTGCTTGCAGGTCGCTCGCGGTTGGAAGCCGAAGGCATGGGCGGCAGCCCAGCATACATGGGTTCACTAACTTACTCGGGTCAATAAAGTGGGACCGCACAGGGAAAAACAACTGACTTCGTCCGCGTTCGGCCTTATCTCAGGACGATGGCCCCGGTTTGGGGGCGCCGGTCGGCCCGCGCGCGGACGTTTTACGGGAAATTCTCAATCGTATGGACGCGACAATCCGCCAGGCCAAGGCCGAAGACCTGCTGCATTCCGTTTTCGGGCTCCAGGCGTTCCGCCCGGGGCAGTCCGAGATCGTCGCGCGGCTGCTGGCGCGTCAGAACGCGCTCGTCGTCATGCCGACCGGGGCGGGAAAATCGCTCTGCTATCAGATCCCGGCGCTGGTTTTCCGGAACCTGACCGTGGTGGTTTCCCCCCTTGTCGCGCTGATGGACGATCAGGTCGCGGCGCTGCAGGCCCTCGGCGTGGATGCCGCCTGCATCCATTCCGGGCGCGACCGGGACCGCAACGTGGACGATTGGAAACGGGTGCAAAGCGGCGCCTGCAAATTGCTGTACATGTCGCCGGAACGGCTGATGAACGAGCGCATGCTGCAGGCCCTGCAAAAGCTCGGCCCGGACATGTTCGTCGTCGACGAGGCCCATTGCATTTCCAAGTGGGGCATGAACTTCAGGCCCGAATACGAAGCGCTGTCGGGTCTCAAGGAAGCCTTTCCGTCCGCCGTCTTCTCGGCCTTTACCGCCACGGCCGACGACGCGACCCGCCGCGATATTGCCGCCAAGCTGTTCGGCGGCCGGGGCGAGATCATCGTGCATGGATTCGACCGGCCGAATCTGAATCTCGCCGTCGAGCCGAAAAGCGACTGGCGCCGCCAGCTCCTGAGCTTCATCGGCGGGCGGACGGGGCAGTCGGGCATCGTCTATTGCCTGTCCCGGCGCCTGACCGAAGAGGTCAGCGCGTTCCTGAACGACAACGGTCATCGGGCCTTGCCCTATCACGCGGGCCTGTCCGCCGAGGTGCGCCGCGACAACCAGGAGGTCTTCATGGCCGAGGACGGCGTGGTCATGGTCGCCACGATCGCCTTCGGCATGGGCATCGACAAGCCCGACATCCGCTACGTTTTTCACCTTAACCTGCCGGGCAGCATGGAAGCCTATTACCAGGAAATCGGCCGCGCCGGGCGCGACGGCGCGGCGTCGGACGTGAAGCTCGTCTATGGCCTGGACGACATCCGCATGCGCCGCCAGTTCATCGACCAGGACGGCGAGGACGCGGACCACCGGCGCCGCGAACACAAGCGCCTGGATGCGCTGCTCGCCTATTGCGAGGCGACGACCTGCCGGCGGGTGACCCTGCTGTCCTATTTCGACGAAACGACGTCGCCCTGCGGCAATTGCGACATCTGCCTGGACCCGCCGAAACTGGCCGATGCGTCGGTCGAGGCGCGGATGCTGTTTTCCGCCGTGCTGCGCACGGGCCAGTCCTTCGGGGGCACCCATCTGATCGATATTCTCCGGGGGGCCTCGACCCAGAAAATCCGGGACCGCGGGCACGACCGGTTGCCGACCTTCGGCGCCGGCGCGGGCCATGCCAAGGACTATTGGCAAAGCTTCATCCGCCAGGCCGTCGCCGGCGGCTATCTGTCCATCGACATCGAAGGCTATGGCGGCTTGAAGCTGACCGAACGGGCAGAGGCGGTGTTGAAGGGCGCGGGCGAATTCCTGATCCGCGAACCGGCCCCCGGCAAACCGGCGAAGACCAGGCCCCGCGCCGGGCGCGGTGCGGCACCCGACTTGCCCGAGGAACTTGCCGGCCTGCTCGGCAATCTGAAAAAGCTGCGTCAGGAATTGGCGAGAGCGCGCAATGTGCCGGCCTATGTCGTGTTTTCCGACGCGACGTTGCGCGAGATGTGCCTGAGCCGGCCGCGCACCCTTGAACAGATGGCCGACATCAACGGCGTCGGCCCGAAAAAGCTCGAGGAATACGGCCTGATGTTTCTCGAACGGCTGTCCGATTAGTTGTTGATTTTATTGAAAAACAAGGTGGCGGAAGGGGAGGGATTCGAACCCTCGGTACGGCTTTAAGGCCGTACGACGGTTTAGCAAACCGCTGGTTTCAGCCACTCACCCACCCTTCCGTCGACGGCCGTGGCCGGCGGCCTAAGACGTAACCGGCCCAACCCCGCCGATCAAGGCGCGAAACCGGCCGCGCGAAGGGCTTTTGGCGTCGCTTGCCCGTGCGGTCTCCGTGTTTTCCCCAGGTTTCTGGCCGGAATCGATTCCGCTAGGATAGACACCGGGCATCCGTCGAAAGAGGCGGGAAACCGATGGGGGACGCATGAACGCCGCAATCGTCCGAGCCTTTGCCCCGATCGCCCTCGGCATCGGTATCCTTTGGGCGTCGGCGGCTGTCGCGGCAACGACCGGCGGCAACTCGGTTCGCGTCGACAACGCCCGCGTCAAGGTTTGGAACCGTTTCGCCGATGAACTGTACAAGGTCCATCGCCACCTGATCCGCGCCCACCGGACCCGGATGGTCGAAACCGTCGGCGGCTACGCCAATATGCCGGCGTTCTATCGCGAGGAGTCCCACTTCGACGCCGAGACCGGCCGGCTGCTCAGCCGCGTTCAATGGGAACGCGAGCGGCCCGCCAACCTTCACGCCATCGAAATCTATTTCTACGACGAAGCGGGACGCGTCCGGCGCGATTACAGCGCGACCTTCCTGCCGGTCCATCGCAACGCGCCGATCCAGACGCTGGTCAACCTGCATCACCACGACAAGGACCTGCACGCGTTCCGGCAGTTCGACGCGTCGGGCGACCGCATCTACGAGCAGTGCCGGGGCACGCACTTCGACGAAAAAGTCGATCTGTCGATCCCGGACCCGCTCGTCGGCACGCCGCGAAGCGTTCTCGAAAGCGAGGCCTACGTCGCCTGCTTCGGCTTCCTGCCCGCCGACGCGGGCGATGCGCTCGACCCGACCGCCGCGTTTCCGGAACTCGGCGGGCGAACGTCGTCGTTGGGACAGGACGACGCCTTCGCCCAGGCCTTGAAGCGGATCGCCGCGCTGACCGCCGGCATCGAAAAGACGCCGAGCGATCCTCAGCTTTATCTGCAACGCGGCGATCTCTACTTCGATATTCGTTCGTTCGACAGCGCGATCGACGACTACACCCGCGCCATCGCCCTCGACGATACGCTGGACAAGGCCTATTTCGGGCGCGGCATGGCGCTCGGCCGCAAGGGCGCCGTCGACGAGGGGATCGCCGATCTAAGCGTCTTCATCGCGCGGAACCCGGGCGATTCCGTCGCGCTCACGAAGCGCGGGGTGCGCCATATCTGGAAAGGCGATTTCGCTGCCGCCGAAAAGGACCTGACTGAAGCCATCCGGATCGATCCGTCGAATGCAGAGGCCCACGATGACCTCGGCGTCGTGCTGGCGCAGCGCGGCGAGCACAAAACCGCCGAAACGCATTTCCGCGCCACGATCCGCCTCGATCCCAGTTACCAGAAGGCCTACCACAATCTGGCGCTCGCCCTTCAACTTCAGGGCAAAAACCGGCCCGCGCTCGCCGCCGTCGACGACGCGCTGCGGCTCAGCCCCGACAACCGCGATTCGGTGATGCTGAAAAGCGTGATCCTGGACTCGCTCGGCCGCCGCGACGAAGCCCGCCGCTATAAGGAAGACGCCGAGTTCCTGCCTCAGGGCAATTGGTCCGAGACCCTGCCGATCCGCTGAGCCGCCGACAGACGATTCTCGAATCAGCGGCCCTTGAAGATGGCGCCGAGCACGCCGCGTGCGATCTGGCGACCGATCTGCGAGCCGATGGAGCGGACGACGCTTTTCGCCAAGGCCTCGCCGACGCCTTCGCGCCGGCGTCCGCCGCGGCCGGTTTCGCCGCCGCCCAGCACGTCGCCGAGCCCACCCAAGACGCCGCCCGAGGACGGCCGGCCGTCTTCCGCCGGGCAGCCCCAGGGCCCCGACGCAGGGGCGCCCCCGGAAGTCTTCGCCGCGCGGCCGGTCAATCTTTCGTAGGCCGACTCGCGGTCGACCGCGTCCTCGTAGCGCCCGAACAGCGGGCTTGCGTCGACGATCTTCCGCCGTTCGGCCGGACTCAACGGCGTCAATCGGGAAACCGGCGGACGGATCGACGCCCGCCGCACCATGCCGGGCGTGCCGCGCCCCTCGAGCGTGGACACCAGGGCATCGCCGACGGCGAGGCCGGTGATCGCGTCGGCCACGTCGAGGCCGGGATTGGCGGCGAAGGTTTCGGCCGCGGCGCGCACCGCCTTCTGGTCGCGCGGCGTGAAGGCGCGTAGCGCGTGCTGCACCCGGTTGCCGAGTTGTCCCAGCACCCGGTCGGGCACGTCGAGCGGGTTCTGCGTCACGAAATAGACGCCGACCCCCTTGGATCGGATCAGGCGTACCACCTGTTCGACTTTTTCGACCAGAGCCTTCGGCGCGTCGGTGAACAGCAGGTGCGCTTCGTCGAAAAAGAAGACCAGCTTCGGCTTGTCGACGTCGCCGACCTCGGGCAGTTCCTCGAACAGTTCGGCCAGCAGCCAGAGCAGGAACGTGGCGTAGAGTCGCGGGCTTTGGATCAATTTGTCAGCGACCAGGACATTGACCGCGCCGCGTCCCTTGTCGTCCGCACGCATGAGATCGCCGAGCGCCAGCGCCGGTTCGCCGAAGAAGCGTTCCGCCCCTTGCTCCTCGAGCACCAGGAGGCGACGCTGGATCGCGCCGATCGACGCCTTCGACACGTTGCCGTAGGTCGTGGTCAGCGCCGCCGTGTTATCGGCGACGAACGTCAGCATCGCGCGCAGGTCCTTCAGGTCGAGCAGAAGGAGCCCCTGCTCGTCGGCCAGCCGGAAGACGACGTTCAACACGCCTTCCTGCACCTCGCCCAATTCCAGCATCCGCGCCAGCAGCACCGGCCCCATTTCGGATATCGTGGCCCGCACCGGATGGCCCTGTTCGCCGAACACGTCCCAGAAGACGACCGGAAAACCTTCGGGCGCGAAATCGTCGAAGCCGACCTCGCGCGCGCGCTCGGCGAACTTGCCCTCCTCGCCACGCAGCGCGATGCCGGACAGGTCGCCCTTCACGTCGGCCATGAACACGGGCACGCCCGCCGCCGAAAATCCTTCGGCCAGGACGCGCAGGGTCACCGTCTTGCCGGTCCCGGTCGCGCCCGCGATCAGGCCGTGACGGTTGGCGAAGCGCAAATCCAGATACTGGCGGTCGGCGGCGTCCGATTTGGCGCCCTTCTTGCCGCCCTTGCCTTTCGGTGCAGTCGTCGCGGCCGCCCCCAGAAAGACTCGATCCTCGTCGCTCATGCAGGAAATCCCGGTCAATAGACGCCGGCCCGAACGTCGGCCGCGCCGAAAAGATGGGGCCGCGCCGAGAAAAAGTCGAGGGCCGCCTACCGAGGCGCGGTTCCGGCCATCGCACCGAGATGACGGGCGAGAAACCCGCGCACGGCGACGATGGCCGCTTCCCGCGCCGCCGGATCGGAACCGATATGAATCTCGCGACTGTCTTCCTTCCATCCGGGATTGCGAACCTTCCGTGTCCGCACCGCCGCGCTCGGATGATCGAACCCGTGATAGGCGCCGGGATAGGACTCGATCGCGATCTCGGCGCCGTCGGCCCGCGCCGCCGCCGCCATGTCGAGGCACGGCTGCGGCCGGGTCCAATCGTCGGCGCCGCCGACCAGCAGATGCGTCGGCACCGTGGGCCGGAAACCCTTGCGACGGAGTTGGTTACACCCGGGATAGAACGCGAAGGCCGCCTTGAAGCCGGGCGACGGCGGCTTGAATCGTTCGCGCGTGTGCGCGGCGACGGCCGAAAGCGCCGCCATGGCGCCATTCGACCAGCCGGCCAGCGCGATCCGGCCGCCGTCGACGTAAGGCAGCGTGCGTAGGTACGCCAAGGCCGCATAGGCGTCGTGCGGCCGGTCGTCGAATTCCGATATCGGACGCTTTTTCAGGGTGCAGATTTCGCGGATGCCGCGCGGCGTGAACCCGTCGACCGCGAGCGCGACGTAGCCCCAGTCGGCCAGGCGCCTGGCCCAGGCGGCGAGATTGGTTTGCACCCGCCCCGATTTCGTCAGCAGGCCGCCGCAACCGTGCATCAAGACGACGGCCGGAAACGGTCCCGGTTCCGACGGGCGGGCGAGATAGCCGTCGAGCGCCGCGACGGAAGACCCGCGGCCCGGGAACGACACTTTTTCGAAGGCATCGGCGGCGAACGCCGGCGCCGTCGCCACGGCCAGCATCGCGGCAAGACGGCAGACGCGAAACAACGGCGTCAGCCCTTGGCGCCGGGCGGCGGGGCCTTGCCGGGCGGGCGTTCCATGATCGGGATCTGACCGGCGGCCTTGGTCGTGCGCCGCTTCGGCGCCTCGGCCGGCGGCCTCGGTTTCGGCTGCGAAGCGGCCGCGATTTCGGGCGTCATCGGCGCCGCGACCGCAAGGGAAACGACGGCGCCCAAGGCCTGCGCGAGTCGGGCCGGGGCGACGGCGACGAAGCAGCGCGGATGGCCGGCCGACACGAACACGGTGTCGAACCGCTTCAGACTGCGATCCATCACCGACGGCAGCGGCCGGGCCAACGCGAACGGCGCGACCGCCGTCATGCCGACGCCGGTCGCGAACTTAATTTCGCCCGCATCCGCCGTGCGCACCGGCCCTTTGGCGTTCAGTGCGAGGCCGATCCCCGCCGGCAGCACGCGATGATCGCCCGCGATCATCGCCAACGCCATCTTGTTGCCGGCGACGTAGATCCGCGAACGGACCACCGCGCCGGGATCGCAGCCCAGCGCCTTGGCGATATCGACGGCGGTCGTCGCGCCTTCCGGCACCATGCGCAGATCAATCGGCACGCCCGCCTTCAGGAGCGCGTCGCGCATCCGGGTCACGATCGCATCGGCGGGCATCGCGTTCATGACAGCGTCGCCATTCCCTTCACGACCGCCGGGCGCTTGCCGATTTCGTCGAACCAGCGCTTCACGTTGGGGAAGTCGTTCAAGTCGACCTGGTGCCATTCGTACCGTGCGACCCAGGGGAACGTGGCGATGTCGGCGATGGTGTAGTCGTCGCCGGCCAGATATTTCGATTCGCCCAGGCGCTTGTTCATCACGCCGTAAAGGCGCTTGGCCTCGTCGTGGTAGCGCTGCTTGCCGTAGGGCACGTCTTCCTTGGCGGCGCGGAAGAAATGATGCGCCTGGCCGAACATCGGGCCGACGCCGCCCATCTGCCACATCAGCCATTGCAGCGTGACGATGCGTTTGCGCGGATCGGTCGGCAGCATCGGGCTTTTCGCCTTTTCGGCCAGATAGATCAAGATGGCGCCGGATTCGAACACGGAAATGGATTTCCCATCCGGTCCTTCTGAATCGACGATGGCCGGGATGCGGTTGTTGGGCGAGATCGCCAGGAACGAGGGTTGGAACTGCTCGCCCTTGGTGATGTCGATCGGATGCTCTTTATAAGGAAGCCCCAATTCCTCGAGCATGATCGCAACCTTGCGGCCGTTCGGCGTGGTCCAAGTATAGAGGTCGATCACGGTATTTTCGCCTTATTGCTGTTGAATTCCGGCACGTCCGAACCGCGGCCGACCGCCAAGGATGGCGGCGGGCGGCGGCGAAAGTCAATCCCGCCGAGGCCTCTCTCGGGTCGCCAGCCAGATACCCAACCCGATCATAAGAATGCCGGCGGCATGGTAGGCGCGGAACGACTCGCCCAGCAGCGCCACGGCGGAAAGGCTGCCGAACACCGGCATCAAATGCAGGAACTGCCCCGCCCGGTTGGCGCCGATCAGCTCGACGCCGCGATTGAAGAACAGATACGACAGGCAGGACGGAAAGATCGCCACATAGACGATGGACAGGACCGTCGTCCAGTTGATCGTCACGGGATTGCCCGACGCCGTTTCCCAACCGTACAGCGGCAGCAGGATCAACGCCCCCAAGGCGAACGTGACGGCGACGAAGCTCAAGGGGTGGATCGGCGGCCGGCGGCGCAACAACGCCGAATAGGCGGCGTAGGAAACGATCGCGATTAGCACCAGGGCGTCGCCCGGATTGACGCTGAGCGCCAACAGCGCCGCAGGCGATCCCTGGCCGACGATGACAACGACCCCCAGCATCGACACGACGATGCCGGCGATCTGGCGCATCATCGGGCGCTCGCCGAACAACATGAACGACCAAAGGATAATGACCAGCGGCATGGTCGATTGCAGCAGCGAGGCATTGACCGCCGTGGTCGTGTGCAGGCCGATGTAGACCAGCGTGTTGAAGGCGGCGACGCCGATCGCGGACAGCAGCAGCATGTAGCGCCAATGAGCGACGATCGCCGGCCAGTCGCGGCGAAGATGCGTCCACGAAAACGCGATCATGACCAGGAACCCGCCGGTCCAGCGCCAGAACGCCAGCCCGATGGGCGGTACGTCCTGATGGATCGCGCGCCCCAGAGTGAAGTTGCCGGCCCAGAAGACGATGGTCAGGACCAGCAGCAGATAGGGCGCGCGCCAGAAGCGCTCGAACAGGCTCGGCGGCGGCGCGCTGGGATCGCTGCTCATGGCGCGGGCGCGGGCGGTCAGTTGTAGCCGTAAAGCCAGCGGGTGGTGCCCGCGTGCAGGTTCTTGACCGAGTGCGTGACGCAACGGGGAATGAACACTTCGTCCCCGGCCTCCGCGACCAGGGCTTCCGTGCCGACGACGATTTCCAGGCGGCCCTCGATCACCGTCACCAGTTCGTCCGTGTCGTGAACGAAATCGAGCCATTCCCGGCCGGGCGGATCGGTGAACGGTTCGCAGGAATAGCCGCGCCCGGCCCAATCGGCGGCGACTGCCGGACGTTCGACCGGCACGGCAAACTTGGCGCGCGCGAGCAGGTTCGGCATGGCCCTACATGCCCTTCTTGCGAAGGGTTTCGGCGTAGACCCGAACCGAATCTTCCAGCGTGCGGGACCTGTCCATGGTTTCCCGCGTTTCCGAGGCGAACGGCGTCTCGGCCAGCAGGCGGAATACCGCGGCGGCGCCTTCGTGGAACTTCGGGGTCACGCCGGCCGCCGCGTAGGTCTTGGCGATCTCCTCCATCTCGCCGACCCAGCGCGCGGAATCGGCGGGCAGGCGCGGCACCATCGCCCGCATCCGGGCCAGCGCGTCCTTCTGGCTGTAGTCGAATTCGTCGCGCAGCTCGGCCGCGACGCCGGTCATCTCGGCGGCCAGCAGCACTGCCGTGTGCAGCGTGAACGTCCCCTTGGTCAGCGACGCGTAGCACATCTTCAGTGCCGAGGCCTTGCCCGGCTCGGACCCCAGGTCGACGACGCGGATGCCGGCGCCGTCGAGCGCCAGGAACGGCTTGGTGTCTTTGCCGCTGACGTAGAAGCGGGTTTTTTCGTGCGACGGCGACAGCCCGATGATGCCGCAGTCGATGAACGGCGCGCCCGCGTCCTCGACGATGCGGCCGACGGCCAGCGCGGTTTCCGGTGCTACCGCATTGCAGTCCGCGTAGGGCGGCGCCTTGGCCGCCGTGCGCATCGCCTTGGCCACCCGGGTCGCGTTGTCGATCGCCATGGCCGGCGGCAGGATGGAAAGCACCAGGTCGGCTTGGCCAAGCATGGTTTCCAGGTCCGGCAGATCGCGGAATCCGGCCTTTTCCGCCAGCTTGCGGGTCCGTTCGCTGCGTCCCGCCAGGCACGTGACGATGCGGTGACCGTGGCGCAGCAGCGCTTGGCCGGTGGCGTGCCCCATATCGCCGGGGCTAAGGATCGCGACGGTGTTCATGCCGATGTCTTGCGTTCGGAGTTTATCGACGGCATTCGACCTTCAACGTGAAGGCGCGCGCCGCCTCGCCGATGTCGGCGGCGTCCATGGCCTTTCCGGCTTCGCGCGTCTGGTATTTCACCCCGTGCGCTTCCATGAACAGGCGCGCGATCGAGACTTTGATGGCGAAATTGATGTTCTGCGGCAGATCGCCCGTCGCCTGGGCGACCCGCAGCGCGTTCAGCTTCGACGTCACGACGCCGACGACGTTGCCGCTCATGTCGAGCAGTGGACCGCCCGAATTGCCTTTTTGAATGGGCGCCGAAATCTGCATCATGCGGGTATCGTCCTTGAGCCCGGCCAGCGCCGCCACCGTCCCCGTGGTCAGGTTGCCCTGCGAGGACAGCGAGCCGGCCAACGGAGACCCATAGGACACCACGGCGTCGCCCGGACGGACGCCCCGGCCCCCACGCAGATGCGCGACGGTGCCGGGCGGCGCGGACAACTTCAGCAAGGCAAGATCGTTGCCTTCGTCTTTGGCGATGACCTTCGCCTCGGCCGGCGTCATGTCGGCGGCGCCGACGAACACCTCGCGGCACGAACGAACGACATGAGCGTTGGTCAGGACATGGCCCTCGGCGGACACGACGAACCCGGTGCCGGAGCCGGCCTTCCGCGTCGGGCCGGTACGCTCGCGCTTTTCCGGCAGTGCGTGGCCCGGCTTCCAATTGCGGGTCAGGGCCTGGGCCTCGGTCACCTCGGCCGGACTCAAGGTCTTGACCACCTGATCGCGCAGCTTGCGCGCCGGCTCGAAACCACGCGCGACCGCCAGGTTCAGCCAGACGTAGGCGAGCACGTTGTCCTGGTCGGCGCCGACGCCTTTGATGTGGGCAAGGCCGACGTTGGTTTGCGCCGGCTGAAACCCGCGG
>CAZDFF010000079.1:0-13571 GCA_964504425.1 uncultured Hyphomicrobiales bacterium | reverse complement strand
GCAGTCTTCCGTACCCGATGCGGGCGGCTGCGGCGCCCCCACCCGCGACGGGGCCCGGTTCCCGCTTTTAGCCTCTAAAGTCCGGAATCTAAGGCGCTTTTCTATATAACTAGAATTATTCTAAAACTATTGACTCGGCCTAGGCGATCAACTATGTTTGTCCTGTGATTGCGAATTAAACTTACTAAAATGTAATATTTTCCCTAACCCCAACCATCCCGCAACCCAAGGAGAATGAAGATGCTCACCGTCGGACAGAAATTCCCCACCTTTTCCATGAAGGCCGTGCCCCCCGGCAATCCGAAGAACCCGAGCGAGGCCTTCGTCGACGTCACCGAGAAGAGCTATGCCGGCAAATGGCTCGTCGTGTTCGCGTGGCCCAAGGACTTCACCTTCGTCTGCCCGACCGAGATCAAGGCGTTCGGCGACCTGAACGGCGAGTTCGCGGACCGCGACACCCAGGTGCTCGGCCTCTCGACCGACAGCGAGTTCGTCCACTTGGCCTGGAAGCGCGACCACGCGGACCTGAAGAACCTGCCGTTCCCGATGCTGGCCGACGTGAAGCGCGATCTCTGCACCGAACTCGGCATCCTCGACGCGGTCGAGGGCGTGGCGCTGCGCGCGACCTTCATCGTCGATCCTCAAGGCGTCATCCGGCACGTGTCGGTCAACGACCTCAGCGTCGGGCGCAATCCGCAGGAAACGCTGCGCATCCTCGACGCGCTGCAGACCGACGAACTGTGCCCCTGCAACTGGCAGCCGGGCGAAGAGGTGTTGAAGGTCGCCTGACGGCCTTCACGCTTCCCCCCGAAAACGAAGGAAACGAAAAGATGAGTATCGAAACCCTGAAAAGCCGGATGCCCGACTACGCCAAGGACATCAAGCTGAACCTCGGCAACATCCAGACCTCGACCGCGCTTTCCGAATCGCAGGTCTGGGGTTCCATGTTGGCGGCCGCGCTGGCCTCGCGCCATCCGGACGTGACGGCGGCGGTTCTCGCCGAGGCGGAACGGCGCGTTTCGCCGGAAACGATCGCGGCGGTCAAGGCGGCCTCGGCGGTGATGGCGATGAACAACGTCTATTACCGTTCGCTGCACCTGATCGGCGACGCCGAGATGATGAAGATGCCGGCCCGGCTGCGTATGAACGCCATGGCCAATCCGGGCGTCGACAAGCTCGACTTCGAGATCTATTCGACCGCCGTCACCGCCGTGAACGGCTGCGGCATGTGCCTGAAGGCGCATGTGAAGGAGATCAAGGAGAAGGGTGCCAGTGCCGAAGCGGTACAGGACATCCTGCGCATCGCGGCCGTCGTGCATGCCGCCGCCTGCGTGCTCGACGGCGAAACGGCGATGGGCGAGGTCAGGGCCGCGGCCTGATCCGCCCATTACGGAAACATCTTACCAAGACGCAAGCGGCCGGCGGCGACGCCGGCCGCTTCGTGCTTGTCCGATGCTTCGTGCTTGAAAGTCCGCCGGTTCGCGGTAGGCTTGTTGTCATCGAATTGACGGACACCGACATCCCATGAGCGAAGTGCTGCTGGAACGCCCGGCCCCGGGCGTCGCCCTGATAAGCCTGAACCGACCGGAAGCCCATAACGCGCTCAACATGGTGACGCGGCGGCAATTGACCGCGCATTTCCGCACCGTGTCCGACGACACCGAGACCCTTGCCGTCGTCATCGCCGGCAAGGGCAAGAATTTCGCCGCCGGCGCCGACCTGAAGGAAATGGCCGACAAGGGCGCGGCCGAAATGACGCTGCTCGGAATCCGGCGCATGTGGAAGGTGGTCGCCGACTGCCCGAAGCCGGTGATCGCCGCGGTGCAGGGCATGGCCTTGGGCGGCGGCTGCGAATTCGCCATGCACGCCGACATCATCGTCGCCGGCGAAAGCGCGAAATTCGGCCAGCCTGAGGTCAAGGTCGGCATCATGCCGGGCGGCGGCGCGACCCAGCGCCTGACCCGTGCGGTCGGCAAGTTCCGCGCCATGAAGATGATGCTGACTGGAGAACCCATTACCGCCGCCGAGGCGCTTTCGATGGGACTCGCCAGCGAGGTCGTGCCCGACGACAAGGTGCTGGAGCGCGCGCTCGAAATCGCCCGCCAGATCGCGGCGCTGTCGCCGCTCGCCGTGCAGCAGACCAAGGAAGCGGTATTGCTGGGCGAGGACGGCTCGCTCGACGCCGGGCTCACGCTCGAGCGCAAGATGTTCGATTTGCTGTTCGACACCGAGGATCAGAAGGAAGGCATGAAGGCATTCATCGAAAAGCGTAAGCCGGAGTTCAAGGGCAAATGACCGCCCCGTTCGATCCTAACGCGCCGGGCCTATTGGTCGGCGTCGTTGGCGCCGGGGCCATGGGCCGCGGCATTGCGCAGGTCGCCGCGACCGGCGGCATGAAGGTGAAGCTGTATGACGCCCGCGTCGATGTCGCCGCCGACGCGGTGAAGTTCATCGCCGGCATGCTCGGCCGCGCCGCCGAGAAGGGCAAGATGAAGAAGGAGGACGCCGACGCCGCCGTCGCGGCGATCGAGATCGTCCCCGGCATGTCCCAGCTTTCCGACTGTGCCGTCGTGATCGAGGCGGTGGTCGAAAATCTCGACGTCAAGCGCAAGGTGTTCGCCGAACTGGAAGCGGCCGTGGGCCCCGATACGGTGCTTGCCTCCAATACCTCATCGCTCTCGGTCACCACCATCGCCGCCGAATGCAAGCGCCCGGAACGGGTCGCGGGTTTCCACTTCTTCAATCCGGTGCCGCTGATGGCCCTCGTCGAAGTCATTTCCGGCGTCCGCACGGCGCCGTGGGTCGCCGACGTATTGGATGTGGTCGGCAAGCGCATGGGCCGCGAGCCGGTGCGGGTCAACGACGCGCCCGGTTTCCTGGTCAACCAGGTCGGGCGCGGCTTCACCATCGAGGCCGCGCACGCGGTTTCCGAAGGTATCGCCACGTTCGCCGACGTCGACCGGGTCATGCGCGACGTGGCGGGGTTCCGCATGGGCCCGTTCGAACTGATGGACCTGACCGCGCTCGACGTCACCCATCCGGCGACCGAATTGATCTACGCGCAAAGCTTCGACGAACCGCGATTCCGTCCCGCCGTGTTGATGAAGGCGCGCCAGGAAGGCGGACTGCTCGGCCGCAAGACCGGGCAGGGCTTCTACGCCTACAAGGACGGCAAGGCCGAGGTGCCGCCGGAAGCGCCGGCACCGAATTTCGACGGCCGCCCGGTGTGGGTCGATCCGGCCTCGCCCGGCGCCGATGTCTTAATGGCGTTGCTGGCGAAACTGAACGCGACCGTCGAAACCGGCAAGGCGCCGAGCGACAAGGCGCTGATCCTACTCTCGCCCTGGGGCGACGACGCGACCTCGGCTGCCGCCGACGCCGGGCTCGATGCCACGCGTGCGGTCGCGATCGATACGCTGTTCTCGACCGACAAGCGCCGCACGATCATGACGACGCCCGTCACCAAGGCCGAATTTCGCGATGCCGCCCGGGGGCTCCTAGCCTCCGATGGCGTTCCCGTCACTTGCATTAAAGACAGCCTCGGCTTCGTCGCCCAGCGCATCGTCGCCATGGTCGTCAACATCGGCGCGTCGGTGGCGCAGAACGGCGTGGCCAAGCCCGCCGACATCGACAAGGCGGTGAAGCTCGGCCTCGGCTATCCGCACGGGCCGCTAGGCTTCGGCGATGCGGTGGGGCCGGCGCGGGTGCTTCAGGTTCTCGAAACCATCGCCCGGCGTTCGGGCGATCCGCGCTACCGGCCGAATCCGTGGCTGCGCCGCCGCGCGCGTCTCGGCGTTTCGCTGCTGACCGAAGAAGCATAAGACATAGAAGGAAGCATCCGATGATCGACGCCTACATCTACGACGGTTTGCGCACGCCCTTCGGCCGCCACGGCGGCGGCTTGTCGCGCATCCGTCCCGACGACCTGCTGGCCGACGTCATGCGCGCGATCGTTGGCCGCTCCCCGTTCGACGCCAAGAAGATCGACGATGTGATGATCGGTTGCGCCAACCAAGCCGGCGAGGACGGCCGTTGCGTCGCGCGCCATGCTTTGTTGGTCGCCGGCCTGCCGGTCGAGGTGCCGGGCACGGTGCTGCAACGGAACTGCGCCAGCGGCCTGGGCGCCGTCGTGTCCGCCGCGCACGCCATTACCTGCGGCGAGGGCGACGTGATCCTAGCCGGCGGCGTCGAAAGCATGAGCCGCGCGCCGTTCGTCGTCGCCAAGGCCGAATCCGCGTTCAGCCGCGACTTCACCGTATTCGATACGACCGTCGGCGCCCGCTTTCCCAACCCGAAGATTTCCAAGGCATTCGGCGAGGATACGATGCCGCAGACCGCCGACAACCTAGCGGTCGAATACCAGATCGCGCGCGAGGATTGCGACGCGTTCGCGGCGCGCTCGCAGGCGGGTTATGCCGCCGCGCTGAAGGACGGATTTTTCAAGGACGAAATCCACTCCATCGTCATCCCGGGCGGCAAGAAGGGGCCGGACGTGACGGTCGCCGCCGACGAAGGCCCCCGCGCGGACACGTCGCTCGACAAACTCGCCAAGCTGCGTGCGCTCAGCGACGGCGGCGTGACCACGGCAGGCAACGCGTCCAGCATCAACGACGGCGCCGTCGCGCTAATGCTCGGCAGCCGCAAGGCGGGCGAAAAAGCGGGCGCGAAGCCGCGCGCCCGCATCATCGCCAGCGCCGCCGCCGGCGTACCGCCCCGCATCATGGGGATCGGGCCCGTGCCGGCCTCGCAGAAGGCCCTGGAACGCGCGGGCCTCAAGCTCTCCGACATGGACGTGATCGAAATCAACGAGGCCTTCGCCGCCCAGGTGCTGTCGTGCCTGAAAGGCCTGGGCGTCGCTTTCGACGACTCGCGCGTTAATCCGAACGGCGGCGCTATCGCCGTCGGCCATCCGCTCGGCGCTTCGGGGCCTCGTTTGGTTCTGACGGCGCTCCGGCAGTTGGAACGCACGAGCGGGCGCTATGCGCTGGTCAGCCTGTGCGTTGGCGTCGGTCAGGGCCTCGCCATGGTAATGGAACGGCTCGACGGATAGCATCCGTCACGGCGTGACCATCAAAATGATCGCCGGAATGGTGACGGCGGCGAGCGCCATCTGCAGCGTCAGGATGCCCGCCATCATCGTGTAGTCGCCGCCCATCTGCCGCGCCATCACGTACGAAACGGCGGCCGCCGGCGGCGTGTGGAAGATCACGGCGACGGCCGTATCCAGCGCGTCCATGCCGAGAATGCGGCAGATCACGAAGACAATGGCCGGCAGGATGGCAAGTTTCAGCGCGACCCCCATGATCACGCCGCGACCGCCGCCGCGTAGCTTGGAAAAATCCAATCCCGAGCCGACGCACACCAGAGCGACCGGCAATGCGGCAAGCGATAGCAATGCCAGAGCGGGGCCAACGACCGGTGGCGAGCCGACGCCGGTCAGGTTGAGGGTGACGCCGACAATGCCGGCGTAAATGAAAGGATTCTTGGCCAGGATCGAAAGGATCGTCTTGGCGTCGGCGGGCGTTTCGCCGGCATAGCGGGCCAATGCGACGACGGAGAGCACGTTCGACAGGGGCGGCAGTAGCGCGAAGCCGATGATCGCCCGCACCGTGCCGTCGTGACCGATGACCGCGTCGATCGCGACCAGCGAGATGAAGAAATTCGAACGGGTCGCGCCCTGGAACACGGAGGTGAACCCCGGGCCTTCGAAGTGCCCGATCCGGCACAACGGTTTGCGCAGGACCACCAACAGCAACGCCAGCGCCAATACGCCGCCGACCATCGCCGTCGCCAGCGATCCGGCCTCGATCTCGCCCAGGCTGGTGGTCGACAGCTTGTGGACGATCAGCGAAGGAATGAAGACGTAGAAGCTCAGCTTCTCGGGTATCAACCACGCCTTCGCCGGCATCGGGGTATGATGGCGGAGCACATAGCCGACGCCGATCATCAGGAATATGGGACCGAGCGCGGAGATCGTGCTGAGCATGCGCGGCGTCCGATCCCGAGGTATTGAACGAAGAGTGCAACGCCGATGATACGGGCAGGTACATGGTCGATGCCAGGACACTTTATATATACGGCATCCGGTAAATTCCGATGGCGGGCCGGTGCGGCGAATCCTAGAATGTGATCGAGGCAAGAGGAGGCCACCATGCGCGTTCTCCTTCTCGCGTTCGTGCTTTTGGCGGCGTTACCGGTCAAGGCCGCCGAAAAAATCGACGACGGCATGCGAGCCGCCGTCGCCGGCGTCATCGAACGCCAGATCGAAGCCTTTCGCCGGGACGACGGCGCCGCCGCGTTCGGCTTGGCCTCGCCCGGGATTCAACGCAGCTTCGGTTCGTCGGACGCCTTCATGAAGATGGTGATCGAAGGCTACCGGCCGGTCTATCGGCCGCGTCGCGTCGAATTCCTCGACCTGGTGGAGGAAGACGGCCGGCTGATCCAGCGCGTATTGGTCGAAGGCCCGGACGGGAACCTTTACATGGCGCTTTACCCGATGATCCGCATGGAGGACGGCTCCTGGCGGACGGACGGCTGCTATCTTCTGCGCCAGCCGGGTCGCGGCGCGTGAGATTTGGCGCGCCGTTCTTTCTCGTCGCGCTTTCCGTCGTCCCGTCTTCCCCGGCCCTTGCCGGTGATCCGCTGCCGGCGCTGCTCGATGCCGCCAAGGCCGTTTGCGCGAAGGAAGGGGCGGGCACGGAGACGTTTCCGTTGGCGGGTGGCGAGGCCCGCCTGAAGCGCCTTGTCGTCGCCGGGCGTCTGCGTCGATTGTCGCTCGAGCTTTGGGACCCGACGCCGTCGCCGCCAACGCCGCTCGCGGTCGTGACGTTGAGCGCGGATTGCGCGCCGATCGAAGCCCGGCGCATCGATCGCGGCGGCCCGATGGGCCCGGAGTTGGTGCGCTTCGCCCCCGATCTTTCCGCCGAAATTGGCCGCGAATACCTCGATCCGCCGGTGCCGCCGGGCAAGGACCTGGGCGGCGTCGCCGTCGCCCACGTCGATACCGGGGTCAATTATCTGCTGCCCGAGATCGCTAAACGCTTGGCACGGGACGCAGCGGACAATCCGATCGGCGGAGATTTCTGGGACGATGACCGTCGGCCGTTCGACGTCGACACCGGGCGCTCGCCCTTTTTCCCGCTGCACCACGGCACTGCCGTTGTCAGCATCGTCCTGGCCGAGGCGCCGACCGCGCGGATCGCGCCCTATCGCTTTCCCCGCCCCGACATGAATCGGATGGCCGCGCTGGTCGCCGATATCGACGCGAATAAAATCCGTATCGTCAACATGGCGATGGGCAGCAACGACCGGCGCGATTGGGTAGCCTTCGCCGAGGCCGCGTTGAAAACGCCGCATATCCTGTTCGTCGTCTCGGCGGGCAACGACGGCCGCGACATCGACGCGCGTCCCGTGTGGCCGGCGTCGCTGGCGCTCGAGAACATGATCGTCGTCACGTCGGCGGATTCTTTCGGCCGATTGGCCGAGGGCTCGAACTGGGGAGTCAAAAGCGTCGACGTGATGGTGCCGGGCGAACGCGTCGTCGTGACGGATCATCGCGGCGCCGAGGGGCGGGCATCAGGATCGAGTTTCGCGGTGCCTCGTGTGACGGCGATGGCGGCGCGGCTGCTTGCCAAAAATCCTGATTGGATGGCGTCGGATCTGAAGAAGGCGATCCTGGCGCGGGCGCGCGTGTCGCCCTATCAGAAGACGCCGGTCGTGCGCGTGGGGTGGATTCCCGACCCGACCGACGATTATTGATTAGCGGCGGGGTTCGGCCTCCAGGAACCGCCGCGCTGCCGGGGCGACCTTCGGGTGATGCTTTTCCAGAAGCGCCATCGCCTTGTCCGCGAACGGCCTGTCGCCGCCGAACTTGCCGGCATGAATCGACAGACGAAGCACCTGCAAATCCGCCGGCATCGTCTCGATCAGGCGCTTGAGGTAGGGCAGCGCGTCGGCCTGCCGGCGCATCTGACCGAGCGCGACGACCAGGGACAACAGGCCGTTCGGCGCCATCGGATCCATCTCCAGGCCCTTTTCAAACATCGCGATCGCCGCCGCCGGCTTGCCCATGCCGCCCAGGGTTTGTCCGGCGACGTCCATCATCTGGCGGTTGCCGGTCGCGGTGCAGGCGGCGACCAGGGTGCGCAACTCGCTTTCCTGTGCCTTGCCGCGCTGGCTGCGGACCGCTTCGGCGGTTTCGGTGCATTGTCGATAAGCCTTGCCGATGGTCTTGCTCGTCGCCGCATGCTCGGGTCCGGACATGGCCTTCAGTTTTTCGATTTCGGCGGCCGGGATCGCCTCGTTGCGGCCCTCGCCGCCTGAGGCGACGATGCCGACCAGTCGGCCTTCGCCGTCGACGACGGCGCCGCCGCTGTTGCCGGGCTGGCTTTCGGCATCGTGATGGATGCGCGACAGCGGCTTGCCGTCGACCGGCAGCGTGATCGCCTTGCCGGGCGCGTAGACGCGAATGGCGCCGCGCCCGATGTCGGCGCCAATGTTGTAAAGCGTTGCCTCGCGTGTCGCCGTCCCTGTCGCGGTTCTCGCCGGCGCGCCGACGGCCGGTGCCTTCACCAAGATCAGATCGCCGGGGTAGGCGGTCGGCACGATCTCGCCCTTCGCGCGCTTGCCATCGGGAAGAATCACTTCGGCGGCATCGTTATCGGCCACGGCGTGGCGGTTGGTGACGAGAAGCCCCGGCGCGATCCGCACGGCGCTCGTCACCGGATCGAAGGACGCGATGGCGAATACGTCGGCGGCGGCGTCGCAGACGGGCACGGGGGCCTTGCAGGCGGGTGCCTGCGCTTGCGCCGACGCGGCGCAGACGAGAACGGCCGTTGCAAAAAAGAACCGCAGCATCGTTCCGATTCCGTCGTTGTTTCGCCGCTAATTTACAGGTGCTGGCGGGTGTAGGCGATGGCAATGAAGGCGATGACGGCGGAAAACGTCGCCAGGAACACGTTGCGCCGAAGCGCGAAAAAGACGACCAGCCCGAACGCGGCGGCGCCGAGACGGTCCACGGTCGGCGCCTGGTTCAGCACGCCGACCGGCATCAGGATCATGCGCGCGATCAGGCCCGCGACCATGCCGTAGGCGACGCAGCCGAACCATTTGAATACCGGGCCGGTGGGGCTGATGTGGTTCGAAACGGCGACGGCCAGCGCTCGCCACAAATAGGTCGCCAAGGTGGCGGCGAGCAACGCAAGCCACATGCGTTCGTCAGCCATTCTTTTCCATCCTTTGATCGACCAGGAAGGCTAAGCTGCCGGCGATGATGCCGGTCAGCGGCAGGCCCCATTCGGGCGTCGCCAGATGCAGCAGCGGCCCCAACACCGCGCCCGACAAAATCGCCATCACGGCGGCGCGCTGGACGACGGCGGCCATCACCATCAGGAAGAACATCGGATTCAGAAACACGAGCCCGAGCGTCAGCATGCGCGGCAGCGTTCCTGCCAATTGATAGCCTGCGGTGGTGGCGATCACGGCGGACGTTATGCAGATCGTCGATAGCCCCAAGTAGTAGGGCACGCGTTGTTCCAGGGGTATGCTCGGCCCGCGGCGCATGAAGACGGCCCAGATGCTGATGCTCATGAGGTGAATCAGGGGGTAGCACCATGCCCACCGTTTCACCGCGCCCTGGAAAAGAGGCAGCATTGAAATACCCATTGGCATGAAGCGCATGTTGGCGCCGCCGACGGCGACGGCGATGGCCAGCAGCGGCGCGCCCAGCGCATACAGCTCGACCATGGCGATCTGGCCGGGCAGGCCCCAGACGCTGGCCGACGAAATCACGGCGACGGCCATGTCGACGCCGCTCTCGCGGGCCATCGATCCGAACCCGGTCATCGATCCGATCAGCACGATGGCGGGCAGAATACCGTCTTTCAGGCCGCCCAGATACGCTGCGCCGGTGCCGACGAAGGGGTTCGTCCCCGGTTGCTTGTCGGCATCGGCCATGGCGGCGGCCCTTTCGTTCGGTGGCATTCCGGCATGGCGGAACGGTACGTAACGCGCCACTTGCCAAACTTGTGGCAAGGGATTGAAAATCTTCCAATCCCCGACCGCCCCGCGTCCAGCGAAAAGAACGCACGATGCGGCTGCCCCGGCAAGACTCAGGAGTTCCTACGCCCGATGAGCCCCGAAGACCGCAATAAACGAACGATCGTCACCGGCGTCATCGGCGCCGACACCCATATCGTCGGCAACCGCGTGCTCAGCATGGCGTTGGAAAAGGCCGGCTTCAAGATCGTCTCCCTAGGCGCGCTGACGCCGGCCGACGAATTCGTCAAGGCGGCGATCGAGACGGCGGCGGACGCGATCCTCGTTTCGTCGCTCTACGGACAGGGCGAGCTCGACTGCCGGGGTTTCCGCGAGCTCTGCATCGAAGCCGGCATCGACGACATTCTCCTGTATGTCGGGGGCAATCTGGTGGTCGGCAAGCAGCCGTGGGAAGAGGTCGAGAAGCGATTCATCGACATGGGATTCGATCGGGCCTTTCCGCCGGGCACGCGCACGCCCGACGTCGTCGACGTCCTGGATCGGGATTTCGCCGCCCGCGCCCAGGGCAATCGGATGGCCGAGCCGTGAATACCGGACCGACCGCACTGCTGATCGATTTCGGCAGCACGTATACCAAGCTTCGCGCCGTCGAATTGGAAACCGGCCGTATCGTCGGCAGCGGGCAGGGGCCGTCGACCGTCGAAACCGACATCGTCGAGGGCATGGAGAAGGCGCTGCTCGATTTGGAGCGGCGGATGGGAAAACTGCCGGACTTCCGCCATCGCTTGGCCAGCAGCAGCGCGGCGGGCGGGCTTCGCATGGTCACGGTCGGCCTGGTCCGGGAACTGACGGCCGAAGCCGCGCGCCAGGCCGCCTTGGGCGCCGGCGCCAAGCTGGTCGGGGCCTTCGCCTATCGCCTGACCGACGGCGATGTCGATGCCATTCGCGCGCTGGCGCCCGATATTCTGTTGCTGGCCGGGGGTACCGACGGCGGCAACGAAGACGTCGTGGCGGCGAACGCCATGAAGATCGCCGGCTCGGGCCTTGCCTGCCCGGTCGTCATGGCCGGCAACCGCAACGCCGTCGACAAGGTTCAATACGCCTTCATCATGGCCGGCAAGGACGTGATCGTCGCCGAAAACGTGATGCCGGAATTCAACGTGCTGAACATCGAGCCGGCCCGCGCCGCGATTCGCCAAGTGTTCATCGAGCGTATCGTCGAGGCCAAGGGCATCGACCGTGCCGCCGAGTACGTGGACAGCGTGCTGATGCCGACCCCGGCGGCGGTGCTCGACGGCGCCCGGCTGCTGGCCGACGGCGTGCCGGGGCGTGCGGGATTAGGCCCCTTGCTGCTGGTCGATGTCGGCGGCGCGACGACCGACGTCCATTCCATCACCGCCGGCAATCCCAGCCGCGACGACGTCGTATTTCACGGCTTGCCGGAACCCTATGCGAAGCGGACGGTCGAAGGCGATCTCGGCATGCGCCACAACGCGCTCGCCATCATGGAGGCCGCCGGCGCCGAAGCCATCGCCGCCGACGCGGGCGTTCTCGTCGCGGCCGCTAAGGCTCGTATCGAGGCACTGCATGACGACGTCGCCAGCCTTCCTAACGACGATGCCGGGCGGGGCATCGACCGGGCGTTGGCGCGGGCCGCCGTTCGGATTGCGGTTTCGAGGCACGCTGGAACGCTGTCGGTCGTTCACACCAATACCGGACCGGTCACCATGCAGAAGGGCAAGGACCTGTCGGACGTCGGAACCGTGATCGGCACCGGCGGACCGCTGGCCCACGGCGGCGACGCGGCGGCGGTGCTGTCGGCGGCGCTGGCGTCCCCGGCCGAGCCGATGTCGCTTCGGCCGAAATCGCCGCGTCTGATGCTGGATAAGGACTACGTGCTGTTCGCTTGCGGCCTTCTCGCCGAGGTCGCACCGGGCGCGGCCTTGACGTTGGGCCTCGAAGCGCTTCAATCTGTGGATCGGGAGAAAAGCCATGAACCCGCTGCCTAAGTTCGACGATTCGCCTTGGGCCTTTTCCGCCGAGCGCTTCCCCGATGATGTGTTCGACGGGATGCGGGCCAAAAATCTCGCGCGCTGGCCGACCGGCGCCGAAATCGATTTCGACGAAGCCGTCGCCTACCACAAGGCGATGCCGCGCCATAAGCAGTTGGGCTGGGTGATGCGTCAGGCCGCCGCCGAGCGCCGTTGCCTGACGCAACCGCGCGGCGGTTTCGGCACCCTCGAGATGCAGATGGATTTGATGCGGTCGCTCGACAAGGAGGGCTTGGCCGACATCGTCCCGACCACGACGGACAGCTACACCCGCAACGAACGCTGGACGCAGGCCGCCGTGGGCATCGAGGAGTCCAAGCGCATGGGCCGTTCGATGCTGAACGGCTATCCGATGGTCAACTACGGGCCGAAGACGACGCGGCGCCTGATCGAAGCCATCGACAAGCCCGGAATCGTGCTGTCCGGGACGGCGATGCCGCGCCTTACGTCCGAGACCGGAATTGCGGCGGGATATTCCGGCTACCTCGGGTCGGGCATCGCCTACACGGCGTCCTACACCAAGGATGTTTCGATCGCCGAAGGCATCCGCAATTACCAGTATCTCGATCGTTTGGCCGCGCGCTACGCCGAAAAGGGCGTGGACCTCCATCGGCGCCAGCCGAGCTTCCTGACCGGCACCAACATTCCGCCGTCGGTCGCCATTGCTGTCGCCGTGCTCGATGCGCTGCTGGCCGCCGAACAGGGCGTGCGCAATTACGGCCTCGAACTCGGCCAGACCCTGCATCTGGTGCAGGATGCGGCGGCGATCCAGGCGTGCGGAGAATTGTGCCAGGAATACCTGAAAAAGGCCGGATACAACGACGTCTTCACGCCGGTCACGTCGCTTCATTGGATGGGCGCGTGGCCGCAGGACGAAGCCCAGTGCGCGACGCTGATCGCCTATGGCGGCACGCTCGCGGCCGTCGGCGGCGCCGTCAGCGTGACGACCAAGAGCACGCACGAAGCGTTCGGGATTCCGACGGCCAAAGCGAACGCCGAGGGTCTTCGCATGACGCGGATGGCCATTTATCTGGCGCGCCATATCCGGCTCGACGGGCTGCCCGATTACGAATTCGAAAAGGATCTGATCCGGCGCGAAACCCGTTCCGTGGTCGACAAGGTGCTGGAAATGGGCGACGGCGACGTCGCGCTCGGCACCGTGCGCGCGTGCGAAGCGGGGATTTTGGACGTGCCGTGGTCGCCCAGCCGCTTCATCAAGTCGCGCGTCATGCCGGCGCGCGACGCCGACGGGTGTCTGCGCATCTTCGACGCCGGCTTCATGCCGATCCCCAAGGACGTCATGGAAATTCACGAAGAACGTCTGCGGAAGCGGGCGGAGAAGGAAGGCGTGCCGTTCGACGAGCAGCTCGCGGTCGCCAGCGTCTACGAAATCTCCGAGCCCGTTTCGCTGCTCGCGCCGTACCCTTGGCTGGCCGCGTAACGGCTCGCTTCGCCGCCGTGCAGTGTCGAGGGGCCCTTTAAAATGGGGCCAAGGGCGGGTATTCGCCCTGGCCAGGGGGCGAA
>CAZDFF010000078.1:0-13580 GCA_964504425.1 uncultured Hyphomicrobiales bacterium | reverse complement strand
CATCGCCGATGTTGCCGCAGTGCAGCACCACCGTGCCGCCCGGGCCCTCGCACATGGCGGCGTCGGCGCGCTCGCTGGGGCCTTTGATCTTGAGTTCAGTCCAGGCAACTTTGGGGGCGGGCAGCGACTTGGCGTCCGGGTCCCACTTCGGCGCGCCGGCCTTGATCCAGTTGAGCATCAGGTCGAGGTCTTCCTGCGGCAACTTCACGCGCTTGCGCGTGTTGGCCACGTCGCGCGGCATGCCGCCGGACTTGCAGATGGTGTAAATCTCGCTCTCTTCGTCGTTGGCGGCGAGCAGCTTGGTGGAGACGAGCTTGTCGTAATCGAGCACCCAACTGAAAGCTTCGCCGTCAACTTTGCCCATAGCGCGCTTGCCGGCTTCGCCGTGGCAGGCGACGCATTTTTCGGCATAGACCTTCTTGCCTTCGGCGACCGAGCCCTTGCCGGCCGGCAAGCCGACGCCGTCCGTGGTGCTGACGTCGATGTTCCACGCCGCGAGTTCGGCGTCGGTGATCGGCTTGCCGTAGCCGACCCCGGGACGCGAAAGATCGGATTCGGCAACCGCAATGCCGGCGAAACCGAACGCGACCGCTGCCGCGAGTACGAATTTAAGCGATCGCATTCTTCACCTCCCCCTTATCGCTGACGGACCACGGGAATATCCCGTTGTGGTGCTGGACGAAACCGACGATCGCGCGATGCTTGGCGATGTCGGCGACGGTCGGCTGCACGTAGCCGGTGCTGTCGACCGCGCGGCTGGCGATCTTGGTCGGCGCGCCGTCCCAGTTCCACCGATAGCGGAACCGCGTCAGGCACTTGTCCATGATCGGTCCTTCCAGATCGGCGGTCTGCCACGTCTTGCCGCCGTCGGTGGTGACGTCCACGGCCCGAACGGTGCCGCGGCCGGACCACGCGAAGCCCTGGATTTCGTAGAGGCCCGGCCCGCCCTTCAGGCTCATGCCGCCCGATGGGTTGGTGATGACCGATTTGCACTCCATTTCCATGGAGAACTGACGCCACTTGCCGTCCGGCATCGGATCGGTATAACGCGCCGTTTCGCTGCGCAGGTGCCACGGCTTGTCGGAAACCTTGATGCGCCGCAGCCACTTGACCGAAACGTTGCCTTCCCAACCGGGGATGAAGGCGCGTAACGGATAGCCGTTTTCGGGCCGGAGCATTTCGCCGCCGGCGCCGTAGACGATCAACGTGTCGTCCATCGCCTTCTCGACCGGAATCGAGCGCGCATGGGCCGAACCGTCGGCGCCTTCGAACAGCAGCCACTTGCCCTGCGGGTCGATGCCGGCTTCCTGCAACAGCCAGGAGAGCGGAATGCCGGTCCATTGCGTGCAGGACAGGAGTCCGTGCGTCTGCTGCACGGTCTTGGATTTGACCGCCAGCCAGTCGGTAAGACCGTTACCCGAGCATTCCATGAAGTGGAACTTGGAGACCGACGGATAGCGCATCAGGGCTTCCATCGTGAACACCAGCGGCCGCTTCACCATGCCGTGGATCACGAGGCGGTGCTGCGCCGGATCGATATCGGCGATGCCGGCATGATGGCGTTCGTAGATCAGCCCGTTCGGCGTGATGATGCCTTCCTGGTGCTGAAGCGGCGTCATGCTCCAGTCCGAGAAGTTCTGCTTGTTCACCAGCACGTCGGTGCGATTGCGCGTGACGTGCGCTTCGTACTTCGACGGCATGCCGTAGACCTTGGGATCGATCGGACGACCCATGGACTTCGACCATTCGGGAACCTTCAGCGCATCCGCCTTGGCGCCGGTCGCGCCGCCCGCGAGAGCGCCCGCGGCGATCGCGCCGCCGGCCGCGGCCGCACCGGTCAGAAAGCGGCGTCGCGCCAAGCCGCTGGTGGAAATGTCGCCCACCAGGCGTTCTTCCTTGGCGTACGGCTTCTGCCTGGACAATGCCCGCGCTTCCTCGCGCGTCACGCCCGACAGAACGTCGCTCATGTCTTTTACGTATGTGTCTGGTTTAGGTGGCTGTCGACTCATTCTAGCGTCTCCTCCAAAAATCGGTCTGCCGCGATGTGGTTGCGGGCGACGGCGATGCCTTCGTCCGGACGATTTTGCTTGTATGCGACAAGTCTCGACTGCTTCCCGTGTTGTTCATCGATGCATCCGCCGGGATCGAATGCGCCTTCTTCGCCGGAATGCGCGAACGCACGCCGTGGCGGGAACGGATTCATGGTGTCGATTGAATGCCGACGTTTCGTCCCCTGTCCCGTGTCGGCGGTCTTGTTTTTACGCGCCGCCGACAACTTTTTTACTTATGAAGGAAATTATCGCGCCGCGTATTCAATTTGTACAATCTATTAATTCTATGAATTGATAGCTTTCGACTCGCACGCGCGCGTTCGCACATGCGGGAACCAACGACGGACGTACCGAAAAGCGACGCGGCGCCGACGTATCAGATCGGATCCATCGGAATGCCGGCCCGGTGGCAGGCGGCCGCAACCGTGTTGCGCAGCAGGCAGGCGATGGTCATCGGCCCGACCCCGCCCGGCACCGGCGTGATCGCGCCCGCGACCTTCGCAGCGTCGGCAAAGTCGACGTCGCCGACCAGGATATTCTTGCCGCCGCGCTCGATCCGGTTGATGCCGACGTCGATCACCGTGGCACCCGGCTTGATCCACGAACCCTTGACCATTTCCGGACGGCCGACCGCGGCGATCACGATGTCGGCGCGGCGGCATTCCTCGGCGATGTCCTTGGTGCGAGAATGCGCGACCGTGACCGTGCAGCTTTCGGCGATCAGCAGGCTGGCCATCGGCTTGCCGACGATGTTGGAACGCCCGAGAACGATCGCCCGCGCGCCGGAAAGATCGCCCAGATGGTCCTTCAGCAGCATCAGGCAGCCGAGCGGCGTGCAGGGAATCGACGCCAGATCCTTGGAACCCGTGGTCAGGCGTCCGACGTTGACGATGTGGAATCCGTCGACGTCCTTGTCGGGGTCAATCGCGGTCAGCACGAAATCCGAATCCATATGCTTGGGCAGCGGCAGCTGCACCAGGATGCCGTGGACCTTCGGGTCCTTGTTGAGCTTCTCGATCAAGGCCAGGAGATCGGCCTGGGGGGTTTCGGCCGGCAATTTGTGCTCGAACGAGGCCATGCCGGCCTCGACCGTCTGCTTGCCCTTGCTTTTCACGTAGACCTGGCTGGCCGGGTCCTCGCCGACCAGAACCACCGCGAGGCCGGGCGTCAACCCGTGCTTCGCCTTCAGGTCGGCGACGCGCGTCGCGATCCGCCCGCGCAATCCCGCCGCGAACGCCTTGCCGTCGATGATCTTCGCTTCCGACATCGTTACCCCCGTGTTGCAGAAACGCCTTGATAGATCATCGTCGCGGCGAAGATAAGATATTTTTGTTCATGTCGTTTTGCACCGGACGCGGGATAGACGCAATCAATCGTTCGATGGATTTCGTGGCCTAGTCGCAAGAACGCAAAACGCCGGCCATCCGGCCGGCGTTTCGGAGCGTCGTCTCCCGTGCGATCAGAGCGCGATCACGCCGGCGACCAACAGGAGGCCAAGACCGATAGCCGCCCAATTCACGGAAAACTCACCAACTCGGCGATTGTGGCAGTTCCAAGCATAGGCGCAAGCGGCGCTGCAACCGGGGGTCTGACACGCGAATACCTTTTTCATGGCACTTCTCCTTTCCTAATGTGCGGGTTCCGGTCTAGAGCGGCCAGTGCGACCCTTTGTCGAGTCGCCGGGTCTCGAGCCGGACCTCGCGCGAGGCGAACTTGGCTTCGCCCCCGTCGATACGGAAACTGTCGATGTAGCGACCGACCGCGAACAGGCGATTCTCGCCCGAATCGAGGTGCGAATTGATGCCGTCGAGCATGTCCTGGTAGATCAGCACCGAACTCACCGCCTTGGCGGTCTTGCCGTCGGGGCCGACGTCGACGCTATAGACCGTCGTATGCCGCTTCAGCGGCGAGTGATCCGAGTTGTGCTTCGGCAGCATGTGCACCATGCTCGATAGATCCTTCCGATTGCCCGAAAGGTAGGTCATGTCCTGCCGGACTTCCGGACTGTAGGCGGTCACCGCGTATTCGAACCCGTCGTCGCAAAGCGCCAGCCATTCGTCCCATTTCTGATCGTCGAGCAACAGACACGCCTTATAGATCGTGTCCCTGACGACGTTGGGAACATCCTTTCCGTTCGCGTTCATTTGCCGTTCTCCAAATTCATCTCTGTCTCCGTTCCCCGCGGCGTTTATTCGGCCGCGTTGGCGTAGGATCGCATCGGATCGCTGGGCTGTCGGTTCATCCACTTGCCCCACTCGGCGTAATAGTGGCGCATGCCGATTTCGTCGTGGATGAATTCGTGTTCGTGACGGCCTTGAAGGATGCGTCGGGTTTCGCTGCCGGGCATCATGGTCGCGCCCTGGCCGGCGACGCCGACCAAGTCCTCGTGCAGGTTGCGGCCGAACGGTCCCCAGATGGTGTTGTGGTGCTTGACGCGGGTCATGCGGTCTTCCTTCGACTCGCCCTTCAGGCCGAGGCCGCGGAATTCGATCATGACCTTGTTGGGCCCCAGCGGGGTCATGGTATCGACGCGCAACGCCGAGCCGCGCAAATTGAAATTGCAGCCGGGGAACATGTCGACCATAAACCAGTTGTTGGGCGGAAAATTCGGGAACGACAGCGCGGCGCGCGATTCGAATCCTTCGTAGGCTTCATAGTTGACTTCGAAGGTGCCGACGTTCACGTGGCCATGATCGAAGGCGATGTTCTTGCGCGCGAAGTAGCCTTCGTTGAAGCCGGTGATGCGATTATGGTAGTGCATGTAATCGTGATAAAATTCGCTGTTGGTGTCGTGCCACAGCTTATAATTGCAGTCGATGATGGCCTTGTGATAGTGGAACACCTCCAGCGGCTCGGTTGAGATCGCGCCGTCGATGCAATCCAAGGCGCCCGCGGCCCACTCCTTGACCGTGCGCGGATTATCGTCGTCGAGCGATACCCAGATGAAGCCGCCGAACTGGACCTCGCACCTCAGCTCGCGAAGCCCCTGTTCCTTCTTGTCGAGCCGATCCTGATAGCCTTCCTTTTGGCGCGTGATGTCGACGCAGTTGCCCTTCATGTCGAACTGCCACGCATGGAACATGCAGGTCATGTGCCTGGGGTTGCCCGACGCCTGACCTTCGAGAAAACTGCCGGAAGGCCGCCGTTCGAGCATCATGCCGCGATGCGGACAGATGTTCAGAAACGCGCGGACTTTTCTATCGGGCCCGCGGCAAACGACGATCGGCTCGCGCGCGATGGTGAAGGTGCGGAAATCGTACGGTTCCGGCAGCTCCGATTCATGGCACATCGGCAGCCAGACCTTCTTCCAGATTCGCTCCAATTCCTCCTCGAAGATGGCCTCGTCCGTATAGATACGGCTATCGACCCATTCCTCGGGTTTCAGCTTCGGCGTCGCCGCCCATTCCGCTGCATTTCTCGATGGCATGTTTCACGTTCCTCCGTTGCTATCGCCTTCTTGCTGCACCCGCCCGAGGCACAGGCGCGGAATTCAAGTATCCGGATGAATCCGAATGCTCGAACGTACCCCCGAGGCGTTTTTGGAATCCTTGACCAAGGTCAAGAAGAGTCTGGGATGAAAAGAAAAAATCGCTCTGCGGAATAGACGCGATCAATCGTTCGATGGGTTTAGCGTGACAAGAACGCAAAACGCCGACGCTGTCACCGGTGTCGCGAAACCACCCCGTGTCAGCGCAACCAAAGCGCCAGGGCAACGAAGACAGCCAGAACGCCGAGCCCGACCAAACCCCAGCTCACCGAAAACCGACCGATCCGGAGGTTGTGGCAACTCCAGGCGTAGGCGCAACCGTCGCCGCATTCGGGCGTTTGGCAACTGCGAGGATATTTCATGGCTTCCTCCATCGTCGAAACGTGCCCGGAAAATGCGCCGTAGCCCCGGAAGGTTCCTTGACCAAGGTCAAGAACACGCTGAAACGAAAGAAAAAAGCCTCCGAACCCGACGGTTCGGAGGCTTTCGGATTTTACCCGGCGCAGACTTCTAAATGGCCAACACCGACATGAAGTCGCGCGCCACGATGGTCGCCAGGCGGCGCATGACCCGATAACCGTCCTTGGTATCGCCGGCGAAAAGATCCAGAAGCGGCGTGGCCGGAATGCGATAGACGATCGAGTCCTCGAGGCAAACCGCGGTCGCGACCCGGCGCGGATCGGATTCGAGCAGCGCGGCCCAGCCGAACGCCATGCCCTTGGTGATGACGGAGCCGCTGTCCCGGTTGCCGACGCCGAGCGCGAAACGGATCCGGCCCGTTTCCACGACGAACATGTCGATGGCGTCGTCGCCCAGCTCGTAGACCTTGTCGCCTTCCTCGAAGGTTTCTCGTTTCGCCAGCGCGGCAATCCGGTCGAGAACGTCGTCCGAAAGGCCCGCGAACATTTCGGCCTGCTTCAACATGTCCTTGACTGTCATGGCACTCTTCCTTTTTCGACCGCCGCCCTTCGAGCGGACGTCCGTTTGCGTCAACCGAACTTGTCGTAACGGATGTCGGTCCCCGGAAGCCTGGCTTCCAGCACCAGCATCCTGAGCGCGCCGTCGACCATCGGCGGCGGACCGCCGACGTAGGCGACGATGTTCTCGAACTTTCCGGCCATTTGGCTGGACGTCACCGCGTGAACGAAGCCGGTGGCGAAATTCAGATTCGCGTACTTTTGCACCAGATCGGCGGGCGGCTCCTCGTCGGACAACGCGATGGTGACCGACAGCCCTTCGGGGAACCGGGCGACTTGAGCCGACAATTCGTCCAGATAGAACGTGTCCTTCGCCGTGCGCACGCCGAAGAAGACGTAGCCCTTGCGGTCGGCGAAATAGTTTTCCTGGCAGGCGCGCGACACGATCGACATCATGCCGGCGATGCCCGAGCCGCCGCCGATGCATAGCACGTTCTTGCCTTCCTCGGGATGGAACGTCGCCCGCCCCAACGGCCCGAACATGCCGAGCCCGCGGCCGACGATGCCGTCCTCGAACAGCCAGTCGCAGAATTTCCCGCCGGGTTTCTTCTTGACGACGAAATCGAGCGTTCGGGTGGCGCGCGCGTAATTCACCATCGAATAGGCGCGCCCGCCGGTGACGCCTTCGGCCTCGAGCACCACGAACTGGCCGGCCTCGAAATCGACCGGCGAGGCCAGTTCCAGCGTGAAGGCGACGACGTCGTGGGTCAGCCGCGCGGCCTTGGCGATCGTACCCTTGTGGTAGCCGGGCAGAATCGCGGGCTTCTTGTCGAGCGGCTGCTTGCCCGGCACGTAGATGGCGCACGCGCCGTTGGCGCGGGCCTGGCACATCAGGAATTCCCGCTTTTCGGCCTTCATGTAGGAACGGCCGGGCGCCTGTTCCCAGCCCAAGTCGATTTCGCCGGATTCGACCCTGGCCTTGCAGGTGCCGCAGGTGCCGGTGGCGCATTCGTAGGGCAGCGACAGCCCGGCGCGCAGGCCCGCGAACAGGATTTTTTCGCCGTCATCGCTTTCGAAGGCGAACGATGCGTTCTTGGTATTGACGTCGATTTTGACGGTCATGGGTTCCGGCCGTGCCGTCAGGCGCTGACGTGCTGCTGGCCGAAGTCGCGCCGGTAATGGTCGCGCTGGCGAGCGGCCGCGATCACGGCGTTGCGCATCAGGATCGCGACCGTTACCGGGCCGACGCCGCCGGGCACCGGCGTGATCCATTCCGCGACCTCGGCGCAGGACGCGAAATCCGCGTCGCCGACCGTGATCAGCTTGCCGTCCGGCCCGGGAATGCGATTGATGCCGACGTCGATCACCGCCGCGCCCGGCTTGATCATCTGGCCGGTCAGCAGGCCCGCCTTGCCGACGGCGACGAAGACCGCGTCGGCCTGGCGCGAATGGACGGCAAGATTGCGCGTCATGTGGTGGCAGACGGTGACCGTCGCGCCCTCGGCCATCAGCAGGAAGGCGATCGGCTTGCCGACAATTTCCGAATGGCCGACGATGACGACCTCGAGACCCTTCAGATTGAGGCCGGTCTTGCGCAGCAGCTCGACCGCGGCCATCGCCGTGCACGGCCCCAATTCGAGTTCGTTGTAGACGATATTGCCGATCGACGCCGGATGCATGCCCTCGATGTCCTTCAGGGGATGGATCGCGGACTGCAGGCGCTTGATCGAGATGTGCTCGGAGACCGGGCGCTGGACGATGATGCCGGTAACGTTCGGATCGACGTTCATGGCGGAGACCGCGGCCAGCACCTCGGCTTCCGTGATGTCTTTCGGGAAGAGCCGCTCTTCGTAGAGCATGTTGACGGTTTCGGCGGCCCGGCGCTGATTGCGAACGTACAGTTCGACCGCGGGATTGCCGCCAATCGAGACCGACACGATCTTCGGCGTCCAGCCGCTGGCGCGCAATTCGCCGACCTTCTCCGCGGCACCCGCGAGGATGTCGGCGGCGACGCGCTTGCCGTCGATGGTCTTGTAACTGCTCATCGCAGAAGCCCCGTATCCACCGTCCATGGTCGGCCGGCTATTCGTCTTCCCACTCGTAAACGAGTTCTTTTTCGATGTTCGCCATGACGTCGTCGCCCTCGCGCTTGACCTCGTAGAGCAGCATGTCGCGCTCGGCGACGCCGACCTTCGCGCCGGTGGTCAGGTCCCATTGCCACAGATGCTTGCTGCACGTCAGCACGTTGCCGTCGCAGATGCCGGAATCCATCAATGGTTCCTCCATATGCGGGCAGACCGGCGGAAACGCACGGAATTCGCCGCCCATGTTCGCGACCACGATGTCGATGCCGTCGACGGTGAACTTCTGCAATTTATTGACGGCGACGTCGCCCGTGCCGCAAATCCGCTTCCAACCCATGCGTCTCCTCCGCGCTTTATCGATTCTTCCGGATCCGGCGCGACCCGATCCGAAAACGGCTTTCGTCCCGCCGCGCGCCCAGACTAACAGTCCGGCGGCGTTGGACGAAAGCCGGAAACGAAAATAACCGCCGCCCGCGAGGGGCCTGGCGGCGTCCCCCTTACAGCGGCCAGTGCGATCCCTTGTCGAGACGCCGGGTTTCGAGCCGGACCTCGCGCGAGACGAACTTCGCCTGGCCGTTCTGGATGCGGAAGCTGTCGACGTAGCGGCCGACGGCAAAAAGCCGGTTTTCGCCCGCGTCGAGATGCGAGTGGATGCCGTCGAGCATGTTCTGGTAGATCAGCACCGAACTGACGGCCTTGGCCGTCTTGCCGTCGGCGCCGACGTCGACCGTATACACGACCGCGTGCCGCTTCAGCGGCGAATGATCCGTGTTGTGCTTCGGCAGCATGTGCACGAGGCTTTGCATTTCCTTGAAATTGCCCGACAGGTAGGTCATGTCGTGACGGATTTCGGGGCTGAAGGCGGTGATGGCGTACTCGAAGCTCTCGTCGCAAAGCGCCAGCCAATCGTCCCACTTTTGGTCGTCGAGCGCCAAGCACGCGCGATAGATCGTGTCCTTCACGGCATTCGAAACGTCTGCACCGTTCGCACTCATTTTAAGTCTTTATCCTCCACATTCGCTGCCGCCGTTGGGCCCGGCGGCGCTGCCCCCGAGGGTCGTTCCTGTCAAAATTCTTCGTATCGGACGGGATTGAGCGAAGCGGCCGGTGCCCGCTCCCTGCCGAACCCGCCCCGGGCACGACGAAATCGCGCCCGGGGTCCGGCTGTCCTTCGGCCACCGCGACAGGCGGCCGGCCTTGTCTTTACGCCCGACGCCTATTCGGCGGCGTTGGCGTAGGAGCGCATCGGATCGCTCGGCAGACGGTTCATCCACTTGCCCCACTCGGCGTAATAGTGACGCATGCCGATTTCGTCGTGGATGGTTTCGTTCTCGCGGCGGCCCTGCAGAACGCGGCGAGGCTCGGTTCCCGGCCTCATGGTCGCGCCCTGGCCGACGACGCCGATCAGGTCTTCGTGCAGGTTGCGGCCGAACGGACCCCAGATGGTGTTGTGATGGCGGACACGGGTCATCCGATCCTCCGCGGATTCGCCCTTGAGGCCAAGACCGCGGAATTCGATCATCACCTGGTTGGGGCCGAGCGGCGTCATCGTGTCGACGCGAAGCGCCGAACCGCGCAGGTTGAAGTTGCAGCCCGGGAACATGTCGACCATGAACCAGTTGTTGGGCGGGAACGTCGGGAACGACAGCGCGGCGCGCGATTCGAACCCTTCGTACGCCTCGTACTTCACCTCGAACGTGCCGACGACGACGTGACCGTTGTCGAAGTGCATGTTCTTGCGCGCGAAGTAAGCGTCGTTAAAGCCCGTCACGCGGTTATGGTAGTGCATGTAGTCGTGATAGAATTCGCTGTTGGTGTCGTGCCACAGCTTGTAGTTACAGCCGATGATCGCCTTGTGATAGTGGAACACTTCCAAGGGTTCGGTCGAGATCGCGGAATCGATGCAATCCATCGAACCGGCGGCCCATTCGCGGACCGAGTGCGGGTTGTCGTCGTTGAGCGACACCCAGACGAAGCCGCCAAATTCGACCTCGCAACGCAGTTCGCGCAGGCCCTGGCTCTTCTTGTCGAGCCGGTCCTGGTAGCCTTCCTTGTGGCGCGTGATGTCGACGCAATTTCCCTTCATGTCGAACTGCCATGAATGGAACATGCAGGTCATGTGCTTGGCGTTGCCGGATGCCTGGGCTTCCTTGAAGCTGCCCGACGGGCGGCGTTCGATCATCATGCCGCGGTGCGGGCAGACGTTCAGGAACGCGCGAATCTTGTTGTCCGGGCCGCGCACGGCGATGATCGGCTCGCGCGCGATGGTGAAGGTGCGGAAATCGTAGGGTTCCGGCATCTCCGATTCATGGCACATCGGAAGCCAGACCTTCTTCCAGATCCGTTGCAGTTCCTCCTCGAAAATGGCCTCGTCCGTGTAGATACGGCTGTCGACCCATTCGTCGGGCTTGAGCGTGGGCGTCGCTGCCCATTCAACTGCATTTCTCGACGGCATGTTTCATCTCCTTGGCTGTCGAATTCGTTTTCGGGATGCCGCAGGCCGCGCCGCACGGTCCCGTTACTATTTCTGTTTCTGTCCTCGCCTCTACGCCGCTCGATCCGGTCGGTATCGAGGATGCGGCGATTAGGAAAAGGCGGGCTCGATTCTTGCCAACCTTTACCGAAACCGCCGCGCCGTTCCAGTGGATTCGCACCCGAACGGCCCACCGCCCGCCCATTCATTCAACACCCGAACCGCTCCGTCGTCGTCGGACGCGCCCTGACCGCCGGCGATGTTCCGAATTCGGCCGAACCGGGCACCTCCATCGCGCCGGATCGCGTCGCAATGGAAATTATCGGCGTTATTTCCTTATTTGTAAAATCTATCAAATTTATCGAATGATAGATAATTCACATGAAATGACGTTGTCCGTCCCTGTTCAACCCCAGCCATGGGCACCACGGCGGCCGGACACCCTTGCTCCAGCCATGGACAGATACCGGATTCTCCGGGGAATGCCTGGGTTCCTTGCCCTGCCGCGTGCGCGTCTCGGCCGCAAATCCGACCAGCGCCGAGACCGCCGGAAAAAATTTTTCATCCAGCCACCGTCCCGAAACGAGTGAAAGTAACAAAAAAAATCGCGGGATTTTCAGGGTCATCGGCGGAATTTGTCGATCACATCCCCGCGTATGATTGATTGAAACTATCAAATCATTAAATTGCCAACCTTTACAAATCACTCAGATTAGTTTGCCATAGGGGGGAACAGTCTCGGGCAGGGCGACCGTGCGAACCTGCGGCAACGGTTTCGTCGCAACGACGCGGCAGCAGAAGAAACTGGAACGTTCGGGATAGAACCGAACGGACGGGAGGAAGGGGCGAAAAGCTTCCTTTCCTTGTATATTAAGCGGCGCATCCTCGGCGAGGATGTCGGAGGCGTTGCCGTCATCAAACGGCGGAGCAGGAAAGGCATTATCGTTCGACGCGCGTTCGAGCAGACGTTGTTCCGGGCATGGGGGCCCGTTTCGTAACCACCAACACCAATATCATGGGAGGCTGCACAAATGTTTCGACTTACCTCGCGGAGTAAACTGTTCCTGGCGACCGCTGCGGCGGCAATGACGGCGGGCATGACCCTGCCGGCCATGGCCAAGGTCGGCTTCGGCAAGCCGGGCGAGCCGGTCAACCTGGTCGTCGGCTATCAGCCGTACTACACGCAGTCCTGGTCGGGCGTCGTCGTGCACGGCAAGGAACTGTGGAAGAAGCATCTGCCGAAGGGCTCGACCGCGAAGTTCGAGGTCGGCCTGCAGGGCGCGATTGTCGTCGGCAAGATGCTCGGCGAAAAGAACCACATCGGCTACATGGGCGACATGCCCGCGATCGTTTCGACCACCAAGGAAGCGACCGTCGACATCCGCATGGTCGCCGTGCTCGGCACGTCGCGCCAACAGTGCAACGTGTTCCTGGTCAAGAACAGCGCGCCGAAGTTCAAGGACGGCTTCGAAGCCGTGAAGTGGATGAACGGCAAGCTGGTCGCCGCCCCGCACGGCGCCTGCACCGACCGCTTCGCGCGCTGGGCCTTCGATCAGGCCAAAATTCAGCCGTCGAAGTATCTGAACATGAACATCGAAGTCATCACGTCGAGCTTCAAGAACGACAAGCTCGACGCGGCGGTCATCTGGGAGCCGACGGCCTCCAAGATCCAGCTCGAAGGCATCGCCCGGCGCGTCGCCAGCGGCGAAAGCTTCAAGGGCACCGACGGCGGCGATGCCGGATTTCTGGCCATGCTGTACGAGCTGATCAAGGACCGGCCCGACGTCCATCGCGGCTGGCTGGAAGCCGAGCTCGACGCGCAGCTGTTCATGATCGACCTGAAGAACGCGACGGAAATCTCGAAGATGGCCGAAAAGCAGACCCAGGGCATGGACCGCAAGGTGCTGTGGGCCTCGCTCTACGGCCAGAACGACAAGGCGATCGGCGGCGGCGAGAACAAGAATACGTTCAACTACGTCTTCACCGACGACGTCATGACGCTGGTGTCGGCGGCGACCAAGTTCCTGCACGGCCGCAAGGTCGTTCCGGCGGCGCAGCTCCGCAAAGAGGCGATCATGGACCAAGTGGCCCGTGACATTCTCGCCAAGCGCGGACTGAAGAGCCCGATCGGCTCGGTGAAGGAACAGCCGCTGAGCAACTTCAAGTAAGACGATAGACCGCATGGAGACGCGGGCCTCGGCATACGCGCCGAGGCCCGCCCTCCGACGAAGGGCGGTTTTACGCCCCGGTCGACAAGATTGGTTTTCGAATTTTTTTGTCGATTTGATTTTCGGTCGGGATCGCTGCTTTTAGGCGGCACGGCCGGTGGAACGCCGCCAATCGATCGGCGGTCGAATGGATGAAGGAAGCAGGATTCAATAAAAATGAGCCAAACCGTCTCGACCGGAACGACGGCCGGTGCCCCCCCGACGGGTATTCGCCTCACGTTGCACCGTCTCGGCCGCAAGCTGCAGACGCCGTCCCCCTACCTGATGTTCGTCGGCCTCGCGATGTGGCTGGGGCTTTATTACCTCCTCTGCGAGGTGTGGAAATTGCCCCGGTTCGAGA
>CAZDFF010000077.1:13287-13617 GCA_964504425.1 uncultured Hyphomicrobiales bacterium | reverse complement strand
TTCCTGTCCGACCGGCCCGAGGCCGCCTTGATGCACGGACCGACCTACATGGCGAACGCGCTGGCCTGCGCGGCGGCCAACGCGTCACTGGATTTGTTCGAGTCCGAACCCCGCTTGGCCCAGGTCGCGGCCATCGAGCGGCATCTGCCGACGGCCCTGGAACCGTGCCGAACCATGAAGGGCGTCAAGGATGTGCGTGTGAAGGGCGCCATCGGCGTGGTCGAATTGGAGCCGATGCGCGATCTCGACTGGCTGCGCCGGCGCTTTGTCGAGCTGGGAGTCTGGCTGCGCCCGTTCGGCAAGCTGGTCTACACGACCCCGCCGTTCGTC
>CAZDFF010000077.1:0-13277 GCA_964504425.1 uncultured Hyphomicrobiales bacterium | reverse complement strand
ATGCGAAAAAGACTTGGCGATGCTGACCGATACGATGGTTGCCGTTGTCGAGGAATGGAGCCGCCGTTAGGGCGACATCCTCGGCCGGGTCGACAGGCAGCCGGTCAGTTTCTCCAGCCGATCCGCCTCGAACGGGCCCCAAAGGCGTTCGATCGCCGTTTCGTCGCCATCGAACACGGCCTCCAGGAACGGCGCCAGCGTGCCCTCGACCTCATGAGTCCGGAAATCGCCCTGGGTCCAGCCGATATGGCGGCCGTCGCGCATAAATTCGTCTCGGCTTTTCGCCGTGACTTTCAAGTCAGCCAGTTGTCGGAGGCGCGCGACGTCTTCCTTCATCAATTGCCGGCGAAACAGACTTTCCTCGGCGGCGATTCGCGATTCGATGACGGCAATCAGATGCATGCCGGTCACATGGTCAGGTTGAAGGCGATGCTGACCCGGTCCTCGTTGATCCGGCTGGTCTTGACGCTGTGCTTCAGGTAGCTGCGGAACATCACCATTTGGCCTTCCTGCGGTTCGAACGCGACGGCGGCCGTGTTCGCGTCGTTGACTTGCAAAAGCGGCGGCTGAAGCATTGTATCGCCCATCGGCGAGTGGAACGTGATCGGCGCCGATCCTTTCGGCGCCTTCACGTAATAGACGCCGCTGATGACGTTGTTCTGGTGGTTGTGGACTTCCTGGGCGTCGCCAGCGCCGTAAACATTCAGCCAACATTCGGTGATTCGCAGCGGATTGCGCCGGCGGTCGAGCGCCATCGTATCGGCGAAACGATTCGCTTCGGTCATGATATGCGTCTTCAGATCCTGGAATTCCTGCCGCGCCAGCATTTCGATGGGGCTGGCGATGGTCGTATAGACATGACAGACCCAGGTGGCCGGCAAGCTGTTGGGCGTCGAGCCCTTGATGTCGTAGACAGCCCTGAGCAGCTTTTTGTTCAGGCTTTCCCAGTCGGCGACGCGGCTAACCTGAAGAACCGTCGGAAACAGTAAATAAGTGTCGGTTTTCGTTTCCGCGCTCATGAGCCCTGCCTTTTCCAGTCGATCTTAACGTGGGTATTCACGCGCCCTCAAGGGCCGCCAGGATCGCGTCGGTCGCCTGGGCCGTGGTCGCCTGACCGCCGAGATCGCGGGTCAAGGATGTTCCGGCCGCGAGAAAGCTTTCGATCGCGCGGTCGATCTCCCGCGCCGCGTCCTCGCATCCCAGATGATCGAGCATCATGGCGCCGCACGCGATCTGCGCGATCGGGTTGGCGATGCCGCGGCCGGCGATGTCGGGGGCGGAACCGTGCACCGGTTCGAACATCGACGGATAATCCCGCTCCGGGTTGATGTTGGCCGCCGGCGACAGCCCGATGCTGCCGGCAACCGCCGCGCCCAGATCGGAAAGGATGTCGCCGAACAGGTTGGATGCCACGACCACGTCGAACCAATCCGGATGCTGAACGAAATGCGCGACCAGGATGTCGATGTGGAATTGGTCCGTTTTTACGTCGGCATACTCCTGGGCAATGGCGGCGAAACGCTCGTCCCAATAAGGCATGGTGTGGACGATGCCGTTCGACTTGGTCGCGGACGTCACCTTCTTTCTTGGCCGCTTGCGCGCCAGCTCGAACGCGTAGCGCATCACCCTGTCGCAGCCCTTCTTGGTGAACACGCTTTCCTGGGAAACGAACTCCTCCTCCGTGCCGGCATACATGCGCCCACCGATGGAAGAATATTCGCCTTCGTTGTTTTCGCGGATGATGACGAAATCGATGTCCTTGGCGGTCCGGCCGGCCAGCGGCGTCGCGACGCCGGGCATCAGCTTCACCGGCCTGAGGTTCACGTATTGGCGAAGCTCGCGCCGAAACGGGATCAAGAGCCCCCAGAGCGACACGTGATCCGCCACCCCTGGATACCCGACCGCGCCCAAAAGAATCGCGTCCAGATCCTTCACCTTTTCGACGCCGTCGGCGTCCATCATGCGGCCAGTCTTGACGTAGTATTCGCAGCTCCAGGGAAACGAGTGCCACTTGAACTGGATGCCGTGACGACGGCCGGCGGCTTCCAACACGCGCACGGCGGCGGGTACCACCTCGTTGCCGATGCCGTCGCCGGGAACCAGCGCCACGTCGAATTTCTTGCCCGCCATCCGGCCTTTCCTCCCTGTCCGGGGTCGCGGGAATGTCCGCGAATCCGCCGATTTCGGCCCAAAACCGCCGGGCAGGACCGTAACCAGTGCGGCCGTGCTCGGCAAGCGTCGAGCCGGTTCCGTCACCCATCCGAACGGGTAGGTTGCAGGCCTATCCAAATGATTTCGACCCGTACCCCCGAGGGTGTTCTGTGGACCGGCCGGCGGACGGATAGTCGCAGCATCGTTGAAGCGCTGATAACCGGGAGGGCGCAGCACATGAATAATTTTACGGCCAAATCATTTTCCGATAACGCCCCGCCGCAGGCGGGGTGGCATTTCCTGCAGATTCCGGGGCCCACCAACATCCCTTCGCGGGTGTTGCGTGCCATGGCCCAGGGCGCCATCGACCAGCGCGGGCAATCGTTCTCGCGCCTCGCACTCGAGCTGTTCGACGGCCTCCGGACCGTATTCAAGACCTCGGAAGAGATTTTCATTTTCCCGTCGTCGGGCACCGGGGCATGGGAGGCGGCGATCGTCAACACGCTTTCGCCGGGCGATAGAGTCCTGATGTTCGACAGCGGGCAGTTTTCCTTCCTGTGGATCAAGATGGCGCGCCAGTTCGGGCTCGACGTCGAGGTGATGGAAACCGATTGGCGCCACGGCCCGGATCCGGCCGCGATCGAGGCGCGTCTGGCCGAAGACCGCGAACGCAAGATCAAGGCCGTGATGGTGGTCCACAACGAGACCGCGAACGGCACCACCGCGCGCGTCGCCGACATTCGCAAGGCGATCGACAATGCCCAGCACCCGGCGCTCTATTTCGTCGACACGATTTCGTCGCTGGCGTCGATGGACTATCGCCACGACGAATGGGGCGTCGACGTTTCCGTCGGCGGCTCGCAAAAGGGCCTCATGTTGCCGCCGGGTCTGAGCTTCAACGCCGTCAGCGCCAAGGCCAAGCGGGCCTCGGAAACGGCCAAGATGCCGCGCTGCTACTGGGATTGGGCCTGGATGCGCGAAAACAACGTCAATGGCTTCTTCCCCTATACCCCGGCGATCCAGCACCTTTACGGACTGAAAGAGTCCCTCACCATGCTGATAGACGAGGGTCTGGACAACGTCTTCGCCCGCCACGCCCGGCTGGCCACGGCCACCCGGATCGCGGTGAAGGCGTGGGGTCTGGAAACGGTTTGCGCCGATCCTCGCGAATACAGCAACTCGGTCACCGCAGTCTTCGTACCGGAAGGCCACGACGCCGACGCCATGCGCGCCATCATCCTCAAGCGTCACAACATGGCGCTGGGCGGCGGGCTTGCCCGGCTTGCCGGCCGGGTGTTCCGCGTCGGCCACATGGGCGACTGCAACGACCTGATGATGGCCGGCGTTCTGGCCGGCATCGAAATGGGCCTCGACGAAGCCGGCATCCCGCACAAGGCCGGCGGCGCCCAGGCGGCCAACTTGTACTTCGCCAAGGCGGCTTGACCCGCCCGACGCGAGCGGCGTAGAGGGTGGCGGCCTCCCGGTCTTCCCTTCTACGCCGCTTCGTCCCTTTTCAGGACAGCGGCGTAATCGGTTCGGCGGCCCCTTCCATGGGGGTGACGTCGACCGCGACGTCGATCGTATGGTCGGCACCGCCGATCATGACCCCCCGGATCGGACTGACATCGCCATAATCGCGGCCCCAGGCGAGCGTAATATGCTCGGTGGTCGGGATTTTGTTGTTGGTGGGGTCGAAATCGACCCAGCCCGCACGACCGCACCAGATCGACAACCAGGCGTGCGAAGCATCCGATCCGACCAGCTTCTCCGTGCCCGGTGCGGGATAGGTCAACAGATAGCCGCTGACGTAGCGCGCCGGCAGGCCGATCTGGCGGATCGCCGCGATCTGCAGATGGGCGAAATCCTGGCACACGCCGCGCCGTTCCCGGAACACCTGATCGACCGGCGTCGAAATCGTCGTCGCCGTGCCATCGTAAGCGAAATCGCGGAAAATCCGCTGCGTGAGGTCCAGCGCCGCTTCGAGCACCGGCCGGCCGGGCCGGAAGCTTTCCAGCGCATAATCGCCGACCACGGGCTTCGCGCGGGTGAACGGCGATTCGAAGGCGAACTGGAAGGCATCCAATCCTTCGTTCGAAAGGTCGCCGGAAAGGCCTTCCTTCACGTGCTCCCAGGATTCGGTTGCGACCGGATCCGGCGTCGGCGCCGCGTCGACTTCGACGACGCTCATGGCATGGATGACCAGCTTGTTATGCGGTTCCTGGATCGTCAGAAACGTGACCGGATTGCCGAAATAGTCGACATCGCCCATGTTCACGGCCGGCTGCGGATCGACCGTCAATACCGAGCGTCGGCACGCCTGCCGCCGATGCCGCCGGGGCGTGATGTGAAGCGCATGGCGCGATATGGAAACCGGCTGGCTGTAGGAGTACGTCGTCCGATGGCTTATCTTGAAGATCATGGCTCGTTCTCGCGACGAATGCCCCCCGGTTGCGACCGACGCTCTTGAATCCGATCGGCGTGGCTGAAATAGATGCGTGCGATGACTTCGGAAAACTCCGGCAGCGCACCGCTCAGCCGATTCAAGAAACGGTTCAATTCAACGCGCTCGCCCTTTGCATTTGCCACACATAGCCGATCCACGGTCGTAAGCTGAATATCCGTGAGCGTCCGCGTCACGATCCGCTGGTCCGCGGCCATGGAAGGCAAGTCGGCGTCGCGCGGCAGGTTCTTGACGTGATCGGATAACGCCGCGATCTGGAACGCGACCGAACGCGGATTGCTCTCGTCCGTCAATAGCAGGTCGAGCACCGGCGCGAGGTGCAGCGACGTCAAATAGCGCGACCGGTATGTCATGAAGCTGTCCGCCAGCGTCAGCACCAATTCCAATCCACCGTCACGCTCCGGATCGCCGTTGGCCAGCAGCACCCGCAGTAGCACGACCATATGCAGCGCGCGTTCGAGCCGGCGTCCCATGTCGAGGAACCGCCAGCCTTGGCTGCGGGTCATGTTTTCCATTTCCATGCCGCTGAAAGCGGCCATGGTGAGAATCATGTCGTCAAGTTGTTCCAGTCCGCGCCCGACGTCGAGGCCGGCCTCGGGCTGCTTCCACGCCGCGTTCTCGTTCAACCGATTGAGGATACGCCATGCATCCAGCGACAGACGATCGCGAACCAATGTCCCCGTCCTGTGAAGGTGGCCAAGGGTCTGACGCAGGCCTTCGGCATAGCGGGGATCGAACATGGGGGGCGCGCCATCGACCGCGCCGCGGTCCCGGCGCTTGCGCCCGACCTTGCCCGGAATTTGGCCCTCGAAAATCAGCACGTTCAGCAGCTTGTTCAGGTCCTCCGGCGTGCCGGGCAATGTCGTGTCGCCGGTCATGCGCACCATCAGGCCGCGCAGCAGGCGCATCACGCCTTCGGCCCGTTCGGCGTAGCGCCCGAGCCAGAATAGGTTGTCGGCGGCGCGGCTCGGCAGATCGGAACCGACGCGACGCAACTGAATTTGCGCGTCGGCGGGCCTCAACAGGCTGAAATTGCCGGCCGGGCCGTCGGCCAGCACCCATGTATCCTTGCTGCCGGCGCCATAACGAAGCGCGACGGTACGCGCGTCGTCGCTGTCGGTAAACCGCGTCAATCCGCCGGGCATGACCGTGTAGCTGCCGCTCGAGGCCGTCAGATAAACACGCAACGCCATCGGCCGGGGCACAAGACGACCGTCCGAAGTGGCCGGTGTGGTCGAAAGGTGAACGACCTCCTGAGCGATGTATTTATAACCGTGATGCGTCAGCGCTCGGGTCAGTTCGGCGCGGCGGTTCTCTGGCGACAAACCGACGCCTTCCGCGGCCACGCCCTGCGTGAATATCGAAAACGAATCGAACGTTTTCTTCACAACCAAGTCGTCGAGATTCGCCAGTACATGATCGCGCGCCGCCGGCTCGCCGCACCACCAGGTAGCGACGCTGGGAATTTTGAGATCCTCGCCCAGAAGCTTGCGGCTGATCGCGGGCAGGAAGCCCCACAGCCCCTCGCATTCGGCGATGCCGCTGCCGAGCGCATTGGCAACGACGACATTACCGGCCTTGACCGCCTGCACCATGCCGGCGACGCCGAAATCGGAATCGTCGCGCAGTTCCAACGGGTCGATTGCTTCGTCGCGGACCCGACGCAGAATCACGTCGACTTGCTTGAGACCGCTCAGCGTCTTGATGTAGACGCGATTGTCCCGCACGGTCAGATCGGCACCCTCGACCAGGGTAAAGCCGAGATAACGCGCCAGATACGCGTGCTCGAAATAGCCTTCGTCGGTAGGGCCCGATGACAGCAGCACTGTGCGCGGGTTATCGGTGCGCATCGCAAGACTGTGCAGTGTCTCGCGCATCGCTTGGAAGAACGGTGCAAGGCGACGAACGTTGCAGTCGGCGAACAGATCCGGCAGGCAGCGCGACATGACGATCCGGTTTTCGAGCGCGTACCCCGCACCCGCCGGGGCCTGGGTGCGGTCCGCCAGAACCCACCAATTGCCGTCGGGCGAACGCGCGAGGTCGAACGCCACGAAATGCAGATGGCTGTCGCCCGGCACTTGCGTGCCGTGCACGGGGCGGAGAAAATTCGGATTGCCGAACACCAAGGCGGGCGGCAACAGGCCCTCGCGCATCAATTTCTGCGGACCATAGACGTCGGTGAGGATCAAGTTCAGCAGATGCGCGCGCTGGACCAGGCCTTCCTCGAGCCGGCGCCATTCATCGGCACCCAGCACCAACGGCATGGTATCGAGTTCCCACGGCCTCTCCAGGCCCTGAGGATCGCCGTGAATGTTGTAGGTAATGCCGTTCTCATGCAGCAGCCGTCGGGCCGCCTGCCAGCGCCGCTTAATGCCGACCGCGCCGAGTCCGTCGATCCCGGCGATCAGTCGGCGCCAAGGTTCGCGAATCAAGCCATCCGGCCCCAGCAGTTCATCGTAGCCCTGCGCAGGCGCCGAATAGCCTGCGGAAATAGAGTTTTCTCCGGGCATTTCGGTGAATCGCGTACTGGCAGTGGTGTTGTTCACACCCAATTTGATGCCCGATCCAGGCCTTCCGGACAACCGAATTTTTTCCTTGGCGGGCGCGCCTTATCCACCCCGGCCGAGCCTGAGGTCGAGCGTCGCGGGAAAATCGGGGTTGATCGCCAAAGGCGGGGGCGACATCGGGCCCGGCGTATGGCCATAATCGAAAAACCGCGCGATTCTACGGCTTTCGGCCTCGTTGGCGTTGACCGGAAAGGTTTCGTAATTGCGTCCGCCGGGATGCGCCACGTGGTAGGTGCAGCCGCCGAGGGATCGGCCGGTCCAGGTATCGACCAGATCGAATGTCAGGGGCGCGTGAACGCCGATGGTCGGATGCAGGCAAGCCGCCGGCTGCCACGCGCGGAAGCGTACTCCGGCGACCGATTCGCCCGGCGTGCCGGTTTCCTTGAGCGGTACCCGGTGGCCGTTGCAGGCGACGGCGAAGCGATCGCCCGTCATGCCCTCGACGCGGACCTGCAGACGTTCGACCGAGGAATCGACGTAGCGCACGGTGCCGCCGACCGCCCCTTCCTCGCCCATCACGTGCCACGGTTCCAGGGCCTGACGCAGTTCGATGACGACGCCGTGACGGTTGACGCTGCCGTAAAGCGGAAAGCGGAATTCGAAATGCGGCGCGAACCAGGAATCCTCGAAGGCGTATCCGACGCCACGCATGTCGGCCAACACATCGGTCATGTCGCGCCAGACGAAATGGGGCAGCATGAATCGATCATGCAGGTCGTTGCCCCAGCGGATCGGCGCGTGCCGGTAGGGTTCCTTCCAGAAGCGCGCGATCAGCGCGCGTAAAAGCAACTGTTGCGTCAGGCTCATGCGCGCATGCGGCGGCATCTCGAAGGCACGGAATTCGACCAGCCCCAGCCGCCCGGTCGGCCCGTCGGGCGAGTAGAGCTTGTCGATGCAGATTTCCGCGCGGTGCGTGTTGCCGGTGACGTCGATCAGCAAGTTGCGGAAAATCCGGTCGACCAGCCACGGCGGACATTTTGGCGCGTCCTCCGGTTCGGGCACTTGGGCGAAGGCGATCGAAAGCTCATAAAGACTGTCGTCGCGGGCCTCGTCGACGCGCGGCGCCTGGCAGGTGGGGCCGACGAACATCCCGGAAAAGAGGTAGGACAGCGAAGGATGGTTCTGCCAGTAAGCGACAAGGCTGCGCAGCAGATCGGGACGGCGCAAGAACGGGCTGTCGGGCGCGGTCGGACCGCCGACGACGACATGATTGCCCCCGCCGGTGCCGGTGTGGCGCCCGTCGAGCATGAATTTTTCGGTGCCGAGGCGCGTCCGGTGCGCATCTTCGTAAAGACCGGTGACGATGTCGACCAGTTCAGGCCACGACGCCGCCGGCTGCACGTTAACCTCGACGACGCCCGGATCGGGGGTGACCTTGATCGTCTTCAAGCGCGGATCGGGCGGCGGCGGATAGCCTTCGATATGCAACGGCATGTTGATTTCCGCCGCGGTGTCTTCGACAGCGGCGAGCAGATCGAAATAATCCTCCAGGGTTTCCGTCGGCGGCATGAACACGCAAAGCCGGCCGTCGCGCGGTTCGATCGACATTGCCGTGCGGATGCCCGGTCCTTCCCCGCCTTGCTCGACGATCTCCTGGCGCTCGTTGGCCTCCGGATTGCGCCCGGTCAGAAACGGCTGGCGACGGTGATCGGGTTGGTCCGGCAGCGGCGGACGAGGCGCAAACGGATCGGCCGGCACGACGAAGGGATAGCGGCTGGGCGGAATATGCGGCAGTCCGCCCAAGGGCAGGCGAAAGCCGACCGGCGAATCGCCCGGCACCAGAAAGATGCGCCCCTTGCGGAATTTCCAGCGCTCGCTTTTCCAGCGCGGGCGTCCGTCCTTCGCGTTCCAGCGCTGCACCGGCAGCACGAAGCCCGAAGGATTGCCGAGGCCGCGCTGGAAGACGCGGGCAAGGCGTGCGCGTTCCTCCGGGTCTTCCAGCTTGGAATCGAGCGGATCGAGGTTTTCCGGCAGGCCCTGCTCCTTGGCCAGGAAATGCCACGGGTCTTCGTAAGCGGGCTGGGCGCACTCTTCTTCGATGTCGAGCCGTTTCGCCACGCCGACGGCCAGGCTGCCCGCGTCCTCGACCGTCGGCTCTAGATTCTTCTTTTCGGCCGCGATCAGATCCGGATTGCGCCACATCGGCTTGCCGTCGGCCCGCCAATAAAGCCCAAAGGCCCAACGCGGCAAGGATTCCCCCGGATACCATTTGCCCTGGCCGTAGTGCAGCATGCCGCCCGGCGCGAAGCGTTCGCGCAGGCGCCGGATCAATTCGTCGCCGAAACGCCGCTTGGTCGGACCGACGGCGGCGGTGTTCCATTCGGCGCCGTCCATGTCGTCGACGGCGACGAAAGTGGGTTCGCCGCCCATGGTGAGACGCACGTCGCCGGCGACCAATTCGCGATCGATCTCGTAACCCAGGGCCTCGATCGCCTGCCAGCGATCTTCGGTGTAGGGCTTGGTTACCCGGGGCGATTCGCGGACGCGCGTCACCGACATCGAGAAGTCGAACCGGCTCTCTGCGTCGTCGACGCTGCCGGTCACGGGGGCCGCGCTCATGGGTTCCGGCGTACAGGCGAGCGGAATGTGTCCCTCTCCGGTCAGCAGACCCGATGTCGGATCGAGCCCGACCCAACCCGCGCCCGGCAGATAGACCTCGCACCAGGCGTGCAGGTCGGTGAAATCGGACGACGGCCCTTGCGGTCCGTCGAGCGGCTTGACGTCGGGCACCAGTTGGATCAGATAACCCGACACGAACCGGGCGGCGAGCCCGAGGTTGCGGCATATCTGCACCATCAGCCAGGCGGAATCCCGGCACGAGCCGCTAAGGTTCGTCAGCGTTTCCTCGCAGGCCTGCACGCCGGGTTCCATGCGGATCAGATAGGCGATCTCCTGCTGTAGCCGGCGGTTGACGTCGGTGAGGAAAGTCACCGTATGGACGGCCTCGCGCGGGACCGAGGCCAGCCACGCACCCAGTTTCGGTCCGACCGCTTCCTTAATCAGATACGGCGCGAGATCGCGTTCCATCCAGCTTTCGTAACGGAACGGCCATTCCTCGGCATATTCCTCGAGGAAGAAATCGAACGGATTGATGACCGGCATGGAGGCCGTCAGGTCGACCTCGATCCTGAATTCGGTCGTCTTGTCGGGCACCACCAAGCGCGCGAGGAAATTGCCCTGCGGATCCTGCTGCCAGTTGAGGAAATGCTTTTTCGGCGCGATGGTCAGGGAATAGCTGAGGATCGGCGTGCGGCAGTGCGGCGCCGGCCGAAGCCGGATGATCTGCGGCCCGAGCGACACCGGTCGGTCGTAGGTGTAGCTGGTAACGTGGTTGAGCGCGATATGAAGAACCATCGACCTTTCGCCTCCGGTCAGCTTTTGTCGGGCGGAACGGGCACCCGGGCGAAGAACGTCTTGGTCATTTCGTCGGTAATGCCGGCCAACTGCATCTGCACGTTATCGATGAACCGATGCAGGCTCGGCTTCAGGACCGCGCGCGTGTCCTTGGCGTCCAATACCTTGGCGACGTCGGCAAGCACCCCGCGCGTCACCTTGCCGGTGGGCAGGCCGAATCGGGTGTCCAACTGACCGATCAGGGTCTGAACCCGATACAGGCAGGCCGACATCGAACGCGGGAAATCGGGATCGAAAATCATGAACGCGGCGACGTTCTCCACCTTGAAGCCGCGCTGATATGTGCGCCGGAATGCCTGATACCCGGCCGCCGAACGGATGACCGCGTTCCACTGGTTGATGTCGAGGGCCGCATCCGGGTCGGCGCCGGGCCCGACCAGATGTTGATACTTGATGTCCAGCAATCGCGAAGTTTGATCCGCGCGCTCGATGTACTTGCCGATGTAGTAAAAGCACCATGCTTCGTCGCGATAGAGCGTTCCCTCGGTGATGCCCGCATGGGTCTGGCAGTTCTCGCGAACGATCCCGCATAGGCGCGACAGGTTCGACACGCGGATGTCGCGCCGCTTCAGGCTTCGGACGTAATACTGAAAGACGTTCAAGTGCGTCCACATTTCGGTGCTGATCAAGTGCCGAAGCCCGCGCGCGTTTTCGCGCGCCGCGGCGACCCCATAGGCGACCGATGTCGGATTTTCGCGATCGAGGATATAAAAATGAAGGATGTCTTCCGGCGTCGCCTTTTCGTGGCGCGCGAAGAATCGCTTCTCGTCGGCGTTCAGTTGCAGGATCGGCAGCCAGTCCTTGCCGCCCATGCTGTCGCGCGCGAAGGTCTCGTTGACGTCCAGGATGCGGGCGATGTTTTCGACCCGCTCCATGTAGCGCGCGAGCCAGAAAACGCTTTCCGCGAACCGGGCGACGAGATTACTCAAGAACCCAGGTATCCTTCGATCCACCGCCTTGGGACGAATTGACGACCATCGAGCCTCGCGGCAAGGCGACCCGCGTCAGCCCGCCCGGCAGAACCCACGTCTTCTTGCCGGTGATCGCGAACGGGCGCAGATCGACGTGCCGGGGCTCCACCTTGCTGTCGATCAGCGTCGGGCACACCGAAAGACCGATGGTCTTCTGGCTGATGTAATTTTCGGGGTCTTCCTTGATGGCCTTGCGGCAGGCCTTGAGTTGAGCCGCGCTCGACTTGGGACCGATCACGACCCCGTAACCGCCGGCCTCCCCGACCGGTTTCATGACCAGCTCCTTCATGTGGTCGAGCGTTCGTTCCAACCCTTCCTTTTCGCGGCACAGGTTGGTTTCGACGTTGTTCAGGATCGGATACTCGGACAGGTAATACTTGATGATCCGGGGCATGTAGGCATAGACCGCCTTGTCGTCGGCGACGCCGGTGCCGACGGCGTTGGCCAGCGCCACGTTGCCTTTACGGTACGCTCGCATGACGCCCTTGACGCCCAGCATGCTGTCGGGCCGGAAAACCTCCGGATCGAGAAAGTCGTCGTTGATCCGCCGGTAGATGACGTGAACGGACTCCAGCCCCTTCGTCGTCTTCATATAGACGCGATCGTTCTGGACGGTCAGGTCGCTGCCTTCGACCAACGGCACGCCCATTTCGCGGGCCAGGAACACGTGCTCGAAATAGGCGGAATTGTAGATGCCCGGCGACAGCAGCACGACCTGCGGATCGTCGACGCCTTTCGGCGCCAGCTCCGACAGCGCCTGCAGAAGGCGCATCCCGTAATCCTCGACCGGGCGAACGCCAATTCCATCCATCAGGTCGGGAAACGCGCGCAGCATCAAATGGCGGTTTTCGACGACATAGGACACGCCCGACGGCGTGCGCGCATTGTCTTCGAGGACGAAGAACTCGCCGTCCCGGTCGCGCACGATGTCGGTGCCGCAGATTTGTACGTAGGTGCCGAACGGAACCTCGAAGCCCTGCATTTCGGGACGGTAATTGGCGTTGCCGATGACCAGATCGGCCGGCACGACCTTATCTTTAAGAATTTTCTGTTCGTGATAAATGTCATGCAGAAACAGGTTGATCGCGGCCACCCGCTGCTTCACGCCAGCATCGATCTTGGCCCATTCCTCGGCCGAGAAAACGCGCGGAATCACGTCGAACGGCAGGATGCGATCGATCGCTTCGGCTTCGCTGTAAACGGTGAAGGTGATGCCGAGATTGAAAAGCTCGCGTTCGGCGTCGCGGGCGCGGCGTTTCAATTCGGCGATGCCTTTTTTTTCGAGACGGCGGCGGATCGTGGCTGTGTGCTTGGTGCCCGCCTTGCTCTTGCCGAGCATTTCGCAGAAAAAGCCGCCAGGGTCGTAATGCGCGAACGCACCGTTCGCCTTGGCCGTCATTCCCGCGCCTCGCCTCGTTTTTCGCGGATTTGCTGCACTCGCGAAAGCATTGTGCCCGAGCGTAACTCGGTTGTCAAAAACGGGATGGCTGAAAAGGCGGAAAACCGGCGACGTTCAGCCGCTCTTCTTGTTGCCCCGAAGCAGGCGCAGGACGGCGAATATTCCCCAGATCGGGACGACGATAACGGCGCCCAGGATGACGTATTCCAGCCCCCAGGCGACGAACGACGACAGCTTGGCGAAAATGCGTTGAATCGTCTCGCCGAAGTTCTCGAGAAGCTGCTGCGGGCTGATATCGAAGAACCTGAGCCCAA
>CAZDFF010000076.1:0-13675 GCA_964504425.1 uncultured Hyphomicrobiales bacterium | reverse complement strand
GAAGGCGGCCGGACCGTCGGCGCCGGCGTCGTCGCCTCGATCGTCGAGTAAGAGAGAACGTGGTCTATGGCCGGCGGGTGCCGCCGGTCAGTCGGCTGAATGGGCATTGAAAAGATGGAAAATCAAAATATCCGCATCCGCCTGAAGGCGTTCGATCATCGCGTGCTGGACCAGTCCGCGCGTGAGATCGTCGGCACCGCGCAACGCACGGGAGCGCAGGTGCGGGGTCCCATTCCGCTGCCGACGCGGATTGAGCGTTTCACGGTGCTGCGTTCGCCGCACATCGACAAGAAGTCCCGCGAGCAGTTCGAGATTCGCACCCATAAGCGGGTTCTCGACATCGTCGACCCGACGCCCCAGACCGTGGACGCGCTGATGAAGCTCGACCTCGCCGCCGGCGTCGACGTCGAGATCAAGCTCTAAGGACCGTAAAGTTAAAGGACTTGAGACGATGCGAACCGGTTTAATTGCCCGCAAGGTCGGCATGACCCGCGTCTTCATGGAAGATGGAGGGCACGTGCCCGTGACCGTGCTTCACGTGGACAACGTGCAGGTCGTCGCGCAGCGGACGCAGGAAAAAGACGGCTACACCGCGGTGCAGCTTGGGATCGGCCAGGCCAAGGTGAAGAACGTGACCAAGGCTCAGCGCGGTCACTTCGCCAAGGCGAAAGTCGAGCCGAAGCGGAAACTGTTCGAATTCCGGGTCAGCCCGGAAAACTTGGTCGACGTCGGCGCCGAACTGTCGGCGGCTCATTTCCTGCCCGGTCAGAAGGTGGACGTCACCGGCACCTCGATCGGCAAGGGCTTCGCCGGCGTCCTCAAGCGTTGGAACTTCGGCGGCTTGCGCGCCACCCACGGCGTTTCGGTCAGCCACCGCAGCCACGGTTCGACCGGCAACCGCCAGGACCCGGGCAAGGTGTTCAAGGGCAAGAAAATGGCCGGTCACATGGGCGATCGGCGCATCACCACCCAGAACCTGGAAATCGTTTCGACCGACGCCGAGCGCAATCTGGTCATGATCAAGGGCGCTGTCCCGGGTTCGGATGGCGGCTACGTGCTGATCGCTGATGCGGTCAAGCAGCCGCAGCCGAAGGATCTGCCGCTGCCGGCGGCGCTCCGTGGCCAGGCCGCGGCCGAGGCTGCGCCTGCCGAGGCGCCGGCCGAGGAAAGCAAGGAATAAGCGGCCATGAAACTCGACGTCATCAGCCTCGACAACAAGAAGGTCGGCGATATCGACCTGCCGGAGACCGTGTTCGGCCTCGAAATCCGTCGCGACATCCTGGCGCGCATGGTCAATTGGCAGCTGGATAAGCGCCGCGCCGGCACTCACAAGGTGAAGGGCCGCAGCGAAGTTTCCGGTTCGACCAAGAAGCCGCACAGCCAGAAGGGCACCGGTCGTGCCCGTCAGGGCACCAAGCGCGCGCCGCGCCTTCGCGGCGGCGGCATCGTGTTCGGGCCGCACGTGCGCAGCCATGAAACCAAGCTGCCGAAGAAGGTCAGGGCGCTGGCGCTGAAGACGGCGCTGTCGGCGAAGCTGGCCGGCGGGCAATTGATCGTGCTCGAGGATGCCAAGCTGAAGACCGCCAAGACCGCCGATTTCGCCAAGACGCTGGGCAAGCTCGGTTGGACCAACACGCTCGTGATCGACGGTCCCGAGGTCGACGCCAACATGAAGCGCGCCGCGGCCAACATCATCGGAATCGACGTGCTGCCCAGTCAGGGCGCCAACGTCTATGACATCCTGCGTCGCGATACCCTGGTTCTGACCAAGGACGCGGTCGCCAAGTTGGTGGAGCGGCTGTCATGAAAAAGTACGCTGTGCCGAAGGCGCCGCCGAGCAAGGAACGGATGTACGAGTTGATCCGTTCGCCGATCGTCACGGAAAAGGCGACGTTGCTGTCCGAGCACAATCAGGTGAGCTTCCGCGTGCCGCTCGATGCTTCGAAGTTCGAGATCAAGGCCGCGGTCGAAATCCTGTTCAAGGTCAAGGTGACGGCAGTGAACACGCTGCGCCGCAAAGGCAAGACCAAGCGTTTCCGCGGTACGCCGGGTCGTCAGATCGATACCAAGAAGGCGATCGTGACCCTGGCCGAAGGCAACGCCATCGACATCACGACGGGAATCTGACCCATGGCGCTGAAACAATTCAATCCGACTACCCCCGGCCGCCGCGGCCTCGTCCTCGTCGATCGTTCGGGATTATGGAAGGGCAAGCCGGTCCAGGGCCTGACCGAAGGCCTGCGGTCCAAGGGCGGACGCAACGCCAACGGCCGGATCACCATGCGCCGTCGCGGCGGCGGCCATAAGCGCCGTTATCGCGTCGTCGATTTCAAGCGTCGCAAGTTCGGCGTGGTCGGCACGGTCGAGCGCCTGGAGTACGATCCGAACCGGACCGCGTTCATCGCGCTGATCAATTACGAGGACGGCGAGCAGGCCTACATCCTGGCGCCGCAGCGTCTGCGCGCGGGCGACAAGATCGTTTCCGGGGAAGCCGTCGATATTCGTCCCGGCAACGCCATGCCGATGCAGAGCATCCCGGTCGGCACGATCATCCACAACATCGAGATGAAGCTCGGCAAGGGCGGTCAGATCGCCCGGTCGGCCGGTACCTACGCCCAGTTGATCGGCAAGGACCAGGGCTATGCCCAGCTTCGCCTCAGCTCGGGCGAACTGCGCATGGTTCGCGCCGAATGCATGGCGACGATCGGTGCGGTTTCGAATCCGGATCAACAGAATATCAAGATCGGCAAGGCCGGCCGGTCGCGGTGGATGGGCAAGCGTCCGTCCGTGCGCGGCGTGGCCATGAACCCGATCGACCACCCGCACGGCGGCGGCGAAGGCCGCACGTCCGGCGGCCGCCACCCGGTCACGCCCTGGGGCAAGCCGACCAAGGGCAAGAAGACCCGCAACAACAAGCGGACGGACCGCATGATCATGCGTCGCCGTCACGCCAAGGCGAAGAAGTAGGAGAAGCAGAGTGGCTCGTTCCGTCTGGAAAGGCCCGTTTGTCGACGGCTATCTCTTGAAGAAGGCCGACGATGTCCGCGCGTCGGGGCGCACGCAGGTGATCAAGACGTGGTCGCGGCGTTCGACGATCCTGCCGCAATTCGTCGGGCTGACGTTCGGCGTCTACAACGGCCACAAGTTCGTGCCGGTGCTGGTGACCGAGGACATGATCGGGCACAAGCTGGGCGAATTCTCGCCGACCCGCGTGTTCCACGGCCACTCCGCCGACAAGAAAGTAGCGAAGAAGGATTAATCCATGGGCAAGAAATCCGCCCCCCGGAGGGCCCGGGAAACCGAGGCCATGGCGATCGCCAAGAACATGCGCATCAGCCCGCGCAAGCTGGGCCTGGTCGCCGGCCTGATTCGCGGCAAGTCGTGCGAAAGCGCGCTCGCGGAACTCGCGTTCTCGCGCCGGCGCATCTCGAACGACGTGCGCAAGGTGCTGCAGTCCGCCATCGCCAACGCCGAGAACAATCATCAGCTCGACGTCGACAAGCTTTACGTCTCCGAAGTGTCGGTCGGGCGCGCTTTTGCCTTGGGCCGTTTTCGTCCTCGCGCGCGCGGCCGTGTCGCCGGCGTGACCAAATTTTACAGCCACCTGACGCTGGTCGTGCGCGAGCGCGAAGACGTCGCCCAGGAGAACGCCTAACATGGGTCAGAAGGTCAATCCGATCGGGCTGCGGCTCGGCATCAACCGCACCTGGGATTCGCGCTGGTTCGCCGGCAGCGGATACGCGAACCTGCTGCACGAAGACATCAAGATTCGCGACGTGCTGCGCAAACGCCTGGCGCAGGCCGGCGTGTCGCGCATCATCATCGAGCGTCCGGCGAAGAAGGCGCGCGTGACCATCCACACCGCGCGCCCGGGCGTCGTCATCGGCAAGAAGGGCGCGGATATCGAAAAGCTTCGCGTCGACATTGCGAAAATGACGGATTCGGAAGTGCATCTGAACATCGTCGAAATCCGTAAGCCGGAAATCGACGCCCAGTTGGTCGCCGAAAACATCGCCCAGCAGCTCGAGCGTCGGGTTTCGATCCGCCGCGCCGTCAAGCGCGCGGTGCAGTCGGCGCAGCGTCTGGGCGCCGAGGGCATTCGCGTCAACTGCGCCGGCCGTTTGGGCGGCGCCGAAATCGCCCGCACGGTTTGGTATCGCGAAGGCCGCGTACCGTTGCACACGCTCCGCGGCAACGTGGATTACGGCGTGTCGACGGCCAAGACCACCTACGGCACCTGCGGCGTCAAGGTTTGGATCTACAAGGGCGACATCCTGGCCCACGATCCGATGGCGCTCGACAAGCAGGCGCAGGAGCAGCAGCCGACGCGCTAAGCGCCCGGTTCACGAGAACGCGCAAGAAAGCCGAAAGTCATGCTTAGTCCAAAACGAACGAAGTTCCGCAAGGCGCACAAGGGCCGTATCCACGGCAAAGCCAAGGGCGGGTTCATGCTCAACTTCGGCGCCTTCGGCCTGAAGGCGTTGCAGCCCGAACGCATCACCGCGCGCCAGATCGAGGCCGCGCGCCGTGCGATGACGCGCCACATGAAGCGCGCCGGGCGTGTGTGGATTCGCATCTTCCCGGACGTGCCGGTCAGCCAGAAGCCGGCCGAAGTGCGTATGGGCAGCGGCAAGGGCACGCCCGAGTTCTGGGCGTGCCGCGTGAAGCCGGGGCGCATCTTGTTCGAGCTCGACGGCGTGCCGAAGGCGCTCGCGCGCGAAGCCTGCGCGCTGGCCGCGGCCAAGCTGCCGATCAAGACGCGCTTCGTCACCCGCTTGGGCGAAGAGGGTTAGGCGATGAAAATCGACGATATCAAGACCAAGACCGAAGATCAGCTCAAGGAGCAGCTGATCGACTTGCGCAAGGAAGCTTTCAATCTTCGCTTCCAGCGTGCGAGCGGTCAGCTCGAAAACACCGCCCGCGTTCGCGAGGTGCGCCGCGGCATCGCCCAGATCAAGACCGTTCTGGGCGAGCGCCGCCGGTCCGCCGCCGGCGCCGCGAAGTAGGCCGAAGGAGTGATGTGAATGCCTAAGCGTCTGATGCAGGGCGTCGTGGTCAGCGACAAGATGGATAAGTCCGTGATCGTTCGGGTCGAGCGGCGCGTTACCCATCCTGTCTACAAGAAGATCATCCGCAAGTCGAAGAAGTACGCCGTCCACGACGAGAGCAACACGGCGAAGACCGGCGATACGGTATGGATTCGAGAATGCAATCCGATTTCCAAGCGCAAGCGCTGGGAAGTCGTGACCGAAGGCGCCTGATCGGGCGACCGGCAAGGATTTAAGGAACAAGAACGATGATCCAGGTCGAAACGAACTTGGAAGTGGCCGATAACTCCGGCGCGCGCCGGGTCCAGTGCATCAAGGTGCTGGGCGGCTCCAAGCGTAGGTATGCGACCGTCGGCGATGTGATCGTCGTCTCGGTCAAGGATGCCATTCCGCGCGGCCGCGTGAAGAAGGGCGAAGTCCTTCAGGCGGTTGTCGTGCGCACGGCGAAGGCGATCCGTCGCGCCGACGGTTCGGCGATCCGGTTCGACCGCAACGCCGCGGTGCTGATCAACAAGCAGGGCGAGCCGATCGGCACCCGTATTTTTGGCCCCGTGACCCGCGAACTCCGGGGCAAAAAGTACATGAAGATCATCTCGCTCGCGCCCGAAGTGCTTTAGGTCGGAAATCGAACCATGGCTAAATTGAAGATTAAAAAGGGTGACAAAGTGATGGTCACCACCGGTCGCGACAAGGGCAAGACCGGCGAGGTCCTGAAGGTGTTCCCGAAGGACAGCCGGGCCATTGTCCAGGGCGTCAACACGGTGAAGCGCCACCAGCGCCAAAGCACGGGCCAAGCCGGCGGCATCGTCGAGAAGGAGGCGACCATTCACGTCTCCAATCTCGCCCATATAGACCCCAAGACCGACAAGGCGACCCGCATCGGATTCAAGATTCTCGACGGTGGCCGCAAAGTCCGCTTCGCCAAGAAGTCCGGCGAAGTCATCGATAAATAAGAGGCGCGCTATGTCCCGCTTGCAGGAAATTTACGAAAAGACGATCCGCCCGGCGATGATCCAGGAATTCGGCTACAAAAGCCCCCTGGAAGTGCCGCGGCTGACCAAGATCGTCATCAACATGGGCGTCGGCGAGGCCTCGCAGGATCGCAAGAAGATCGAAGGCGCGGTCAAGGAACTGACCATGATCGCCGGCCAGAAGCCCGTGGTGACCAAGGCCAAGAAGTCGATCGCGACGTACAAGCTGCGGGAAGGCATGCCGGTCGGTTGCATGGTCACACTGCGGCGCGAGCGGATGTACGAATTTCTCGATCGGCTGGTCAACATCGCCCTGCCGCGCGTGCGCGACTTCCGCGGCCTGTCGGGCAAAAGCTTCGACGGACGCGGCAACTACGCGATGGGTTTGAAGGAACAGATTGTTTTCCCGGAAATCGACTACGACCAGATGGAGAAGATCCGGGGTCTGGATATTGTCGTATGTACGACCGCCAGGACCGACGCCGAAGCGAAGGCGTTGCTCAAGGCGTTCGACATGCCTTTCGTGAATTGACCGGGCGTCAAGAGAACGCCCAGGAGACATGCTGAATGGCTAAGACAAGCGCGATCGAAAAGAACAAGAAGCGGGAACGGCTGATTAAGCAGTTCGCGGCCCGTCGTGCCAAGCTGAAGGCGATGGCAAAGGATCCGAATCTTTCGCCGGAAGAGCGTTTTGCCGCGCGCATGAAGCTGGCGACCTTGCCCAAGAACGCGTCGCCGATTCGTTTTCGGCTGCGTTGCGAGCTGACCGGCCGTCCGCGAGGCAATTACCGTAAGTTCAGGCTGTCGCGCATCGCCGTCCGCGAGCTCGGCTCCGCCGGCCAGATTCCCGGCTTAGTCAAGTCGAGCTGGTAAGGGAGAACAAGCGTATGTCCATGACCGATCCCGTCGGTGATTTGCTGACACGCATCCGTAACGGCCAGCGCGCGCGGAAGGATTCCGTGAGGGCGCCGGCGTCGCGGCTTCGTTCCGGCGTGCTTGACGTTCTGAAGCGCGAAGGCTTCATCCGCGACTACAGCGTCGCGGAGGTGCGCCCCGGCATCAGCGAGATCACGATAGAGCTCAAATATCACGAAGGCGATCCGGTCATCCGTCAGATCAGCCGCGTGTCCACCCCGGGTCGGCGCGTCTATTCGAAGATCAGGGATCTGCCCAGGGTCTACAACGGCCTTGGCATCGCCATCCTGTCGACGCCGCGTGGCGTGTTGTCGGACGCCGAAGCCCGCGAGGCGAATGTCGGCGGCGAAGTCCTGTGCCAGGTGTTCTAGGCGCCGGATCGAAGAGGTAAGAGGAACGTTTTATGTCGCGCGTCGGAAAAAATGCGGTCAAGGTGCCGAGCGGAGTCACCGTCGAGATCGCCGGCCATATCATTACCGCCAAGGGTAAGCTGGGCCAGCTCAGCACCCATGCGAATGCGGACGTCTCGGTGAAGAAGGACGGCGATGCCATCTCCGTCAAACCGACGACGGAAAGCATTCAGGCGCGGAAGATGTGGGGCACGGTGCGGAACAATATCCGCAACATGATCGAGGGCGTCACCGCGGGCTATACCAAGGAACTCGAGATCAACGGCGTCGGTTATCGCGCCCAGGTTCAGGGCAAGGACTTGGTGCTGCAGTTGGGCTTCAGCCACGAGGTCCGCTATCCGGTCCCGCAGGGAATCAAGATTCAGTGCGCGGACCAGACGCATATCTCGATTTCGGGCGCGGACAAGCAGCAAGTCGGCCAGGTGGCTGCGGAAATCCGCGGTTTCCGTGGGCCGGAACCCTACAAGGGCAAGGGAATCAAGTACGCCAACGAGAAGATCCTGCGTAAAGAAGGCAAGAAGAAGTAAGCCATGGCAAAAGCAAGGGAACTCTTCGATCGGCGCCAGCAGCGCGCGCGCTTCAAAATCGCCAAGCGTTCGGGCGACCGTCCGCGCTTGTCGGTGTTCCGCTCCGGCCGGCACATCTACGCGCAGTTGATCGACGACGGCAAGGGCGTCACGGTGGCCGCCGCTTCCAGCCTGGAGAAGGACCTGCGCGGCCAGTTGAAAACCGGCGCGGATGTCGCCGCGGCCGGTGCCGTCGGCAAGAAAATCGCCGAGCGCGCGATCGCGGCCGGCGTCAAGGCCGTCGTGTTCGATCGCGGCGGCTATCGCTATCACGGTCGGGTCAAGGCGCTGGCCGATGCCGCGCGCGAAGCCGGCCTCTCGTTCTAAGGAGCCAACTGAATGTCCGATACCCCAACGACCACGTCGAACAGGCCCCCCCGGGGCGACCGCGGATCGCGCGGCGAGCGGGGCGGGCGGGGCGGCGATCGTCCGCAGCGCGGCGACCGCGCACCGCGCGAACGCGAAGATTCCGACCTGCTCGACAAGCTGGTCAGCATCAATCGCGTCGCCAAGGTGGTGAAGGGCGGCCGCCGGTTTTCGTTCGCGGCGCTCGTCGTCGTCGGCGACGGTCGCGGCCGGGTCGGCTACGGCACCGGCAAGGCACGCGAAGTGCCGGAAGCCATCCGCAAGGCGACCGATCAAGCCAAGCGCGGCATGATCCGCGTGCCGTTGCGCGAAGGACGGACGCTGCATCACGACGTACAGGGCAGCTACGGCGCCGGTCGCGTCGTCGTGCGCGCGGCCCCGGCGGGTACCGGCATCATCGCCGGCGGCCCGATGCGCGCCGTGTTCGAGACCATGGGCGTCCATGACGTCGTTGCCAAGTCGGTCGGCACCGCCAACCCGCACAACATGATCAAGGCGACGTTCAAGGCCCTGTTGACCTGCATGTCGCCGCGTTCGATTGCCAACCGGCGCAACAAGAAGGTCGGCGACCTGATTGCTCGGCGTGGCGACACGCCCGGCGCGGACAAGGAGTAACGGCCATGGCCGATGCCAAGAAGGGCACCGTCAAGGTGACGCAGATCGGAAGCCCCATCGGGCGCGAGAAGGATCAGCGCGCGACGCTGGTCGGGCTCGGTCTGAACAAGATGCATCGCAGCCGCGTGCTCGAGGATACCCCGTCCGTGCGCGGCATGATCGCCAAGGTCGGCCATCTCGTTCGCGTCGAAAAGGCCGGCTGAACGCCGACCTCCCGGCCGAATGCCAGAGATTTAAGGAACGGAAGCCATGAAACTGAACGAGCTTCGCGACAATCCGGGTGCCGTCCGGAACCGCAAACGGGTCGGGCGCGGCATCGGCTCGGGCACCGGCAAGACCAGCGGACGCGGCGTGAAGGGCCAGAAGGCGCGCAGCGGCGTCTCCGTGCAGTCGTTCGAAGGCGGCCAGATGCCGCTGTACCGGCGCCTGCCGAAGCGCGGGTTCCACAATCCGTTCGGCAAGGAATTCGCCGAGCTGAACCTGGGCGCCCTGCAGAAGGCGATCGACGAGGGCAAGATCGACGCCAAGAAGCCGATCGACGAAGCGACGTTGAAGACCGCCGGCCTCGTCGGCAAGAAGGGTCGCGACGGCGTGCGCCTTCTCGGCAAGGGCGAATTGACCGCGAAGGTCACGATCTCGGTGGCCGGCGCGTCCGCCAGCGCCAAGGAAGCGGTCGCGAAGGCGGGCGGCGAAATCATGTTGCCGACGCCGAAGGAAAAGACGCCGACGCGCGGTAACAAGCTCGCGCGCCTGAAGGCCGCCGAAGAGGCCAAGATCGAAGCGGCCAAGCCGAAGAAGGAAAAGACCAAGACCAAGGCGAAGGACGACGCCGAGAGCGCCGAATAGCGTTCCAAAGGGCGGAGATCCGACTTCATGGCTTCAGCAGCCGAACAACTCGCCGCCAATCTTAATTTCGGCGCCTTTGCCAAGGCGACCGAACTGAAGAAGCGTATCTGGTTCACGCTGGGTGCGCTGATCGTCTATCGTCTCGGCACCTACATTCCGTTGCCCGGCATCGATCCGCTGGTTCTTCAGGACATCTTCCGGCAGAACGCGGGCGGCATTCTCGGCATGTTCGACATGTTCGCCGGCGGCGCGCTCAGCCGCATGACGATTTTCGCGCTGAACATCATGCCGTACATCTCCGCCTCGATCATCATGCAGTTGATGACGACGGTTTCGCCGAAGCTGGAAGCCTTGAAGAAGGAAGGCGAATCCGGCCGGAAGAAGATCAACCAATACACCCGCTACGGCACCGTGATCATCACCGCCTTCCAGGCTTACGGCATCGCGGTCGGCCTCGAAGGCATGCGTTCCAGTGCCGGCGCCGCCGTGCACGATCCGGGGATGTTCTTTCGTTTCACCATCGTCGTCACCCTGGTCGGCGGCACCATGTTCCTGATGTGGCTGGGCGAGCAAATCACCGCCCGCGGCGTCGGCAACGGCATTTCGCTGATCATCTTCAGCGGCATCGTCGCCAATCTGCCGCAGGCCCTGGTCGGAACGTTGGAACTCGGACGCACCGGCGCGCTGTCGACGATCGTGATCGTCGCGATGCTGGCGATGTCGTTCGCGGTGATCTACTCCATCGTGTTCGTCGAGCGCGCGCAGCGACGAATCGTGGTCCAATACCCGAAGCGCCAGCAGGGCAACAAGATGTTCGGCGGCGAAAGCTCGCATCTGCCGCTAAAGATTAACACGGCGGGCGTCATTCCGCCGATCTTCGCCAGTTCGATCCTGCTGCTGCCGGTCACCATCATCAGCTTCCAGGCGGGCAGCGGCCCGGATTGGCTGACCACGGTCGCGGCCTATCTCGGTCACGGCCAGCCGGTCTATCTGGCCATCTATATTTCGTTGATCGTTTTCTTCGCGTTCTTCTATACGGCGGTGGTCTTCAATCCGACCGAAACCGCCGACAACTTGAAGAAGTACGGGGGCTTCATCCCCGGAATCCGTCCCGGCAAGAACACGGCCGAATACCTGGACCGCGTTCTGACCCGTCTGACCGTCATCGGGGCGGGCTATATGGCGGCGATCTGCATCCTGCCGGAAATTTTGATCTCGCGTTATTCAGTGCCGTTTTATTTCGGAGGCACCAGCCTCCTCATCGTCGTTACCGTCACTCTCGACACGGTCGCCCAGATTCAGTCGCATCTTCTGGCGCACCAATACGAGGGACTCATTAAAAAATCGAAATTACGGGGCAGGAAATGAATTTGATCCTTTTGGGCCCACCGGGCGCCGGAAAAGGCACACAATCGAAAATGCTGCAGGAATTTTTCAATATTCAACAACTCTCGACCGGTGACATGTTGCGTGCCGAAGTCGCGTCCGGCTCGGACGTGGGCAAGCAGGCCAAGGGCATCATGGATGCCGGCGGTCTGGTATCCGACAGTCTGATCATGGCCATGATTTCCAAGCGCCTCGATCAGGCCGATTGCGCCAACGGGTTCATCCTGGACGGCTTTCCGCGCACCGTGGCGCAGGCCGAATCGCTCGACGGGATGCTCGAGGATCGCGGCATCACCATCGACCACGCGATCGAGATCAAGGTCGACGACGAGGCCATGATAACGCGCATCACCGGCCGGTTTACGTGCGCCAAATGTGGCGCTGGGTATCATGATACCTTTCAGCCGACCAAGAAGGCCGGCGTTTGCGATAAGTGCGGCGGCACGCAGTTTTCCCGGCGCGCCGACGATAACGCCGAAACCGTGCGGGCGCGCCTGGCGGCCTACCATGCCCAGACCGCCCCGATATCGGCGTTTTACGCCCGCAAGGGTATCTTGAAGACCGTCGACGGGATGGCCCCGATCGACGACGTGGGGCGCCAGATGCGGGCTATACTGACCGCAAAGGGAGCCGGTTGACTTGAGGGGCCAAGACACTATAATCGCGCCTCCCCGCTTCCGGGCCGGCAGGATTATCACTGAAAATTCAAAGTCTAAGGAGAACCAGCCTTGGCGCGAATCGCTGGCGTGAACATCCCAACCGCGAAGCGGGTGGTCGTAGCATTGACATACATCTTCGGTATCGGGCAGACCCGGGCGAAGAAGATTTGCGCTGACGTGGGTATCCCACCGGAGCGCCGCGTCCATCAGCTGACGGACGACGAGGTGCTGCGCATTCGTGAAACGATCGATCGCGATATTCAGGTCGAAGGCGACCTGCGCCGCGAGACGTCGATCAATATCAAGCGTCTGATGGATCTCGGCTGCTATCGCGGCCTGCGCCATCGCCGCGGCTTGCCGGTGCGCGGTCAGCGCACCCACACCAACGCCCGCACCCGCAAGGGTCCGGCGAAGGCGATTGCCGGCAAGAAGAAAGTCACCAAGTAGGAAATTCAAGGACCGATCATGGCCAAGCCGACCACGCAGCGCCCGCGTCGCCGCGAACGCAAGAACATCGTTTCCGGCGTCGCGCACGTCAACGCGAGCTTCAACAACACCATGATCACCATCACCGACGCCCAAGGCAATACCATCGCCTGGTCATCGGCGGGCAGTCAGGGTTTCAAGGGGTCGCGGAAGTCGACGCCCTACGCCGCTCAGGTGGCGGGCGAGGACGCCGGCAAGAAGGCGATCGAGCACGGCATGAAAACCCTCGAGGTCGAAGTCAAAGGTCCCGGCTCGGGCCGCGAATCCGCCCTTCGGGCACTCCAGGCGGTGGGATTTACCATCACCGCCATTCGCGACGTGACGCCGATTCCGCACAACGGCTGTCGCCCGCGCAAGCGCCGTCGCGTTTGACGGCATCTTGAATCTGTCGGGAACCCGCGGTTTCCGAGGCGCCCCCCGCGGCGCCGAAACTTTCGAGTAGAGGCTCTTGGCGCAAGAGCCGATCATCAACGTGCCGAACGTGAGGTCGACCTGTGATCCATAAGAATTGGCAAGAGCTGATTAAACCCACCAAGTTGGACATCGTCCCCGCTGGCGATCCGGCGCGTCGCGCCACGATCGTCGCCGAGCCGCTCGAGCGCGGTTTCGGCCTGACGCTCGGCAACGCGCTGCGTCGCGTGCTGCTGTCCTCGCTTCAGGGTGCCGCCGTGACGTCGGTTCACATCGACGGCGTGCTGCACGAGTTCTCCTCGATCCCGGGCGTCCGCGAGGACGTGACCGACATCGTGCTGAACATCAAGTCGATGGGTCTTCGCATGCACAGCGAAGGGCCGAAGCGCATCACGTTGCGCGCCGAAGGCCCGGGCGAAGTCACCGCCGGCATGATCGAGACCGGCCACGATATCGAGGTCATGAACCCCGATCTCGTGATCTGCACGCTCGACAAGAAGGCCAAGCTGTCGATGGAAATGACTGTCGAAACCGGCAAGGGCTATATCCCGGCGACGCAGAACCGCGCCGAGGACTCGCCGATCGGGCTGATCCCCGTCGATGCCGTGTTCTCGCCGGTGCGCAAGGTCGCCTACAAGGTGGAAAACACCCGCGTCGGCCAGGTCACCGACCACGACAAGCTGTCGCTCGACGTCACCACCAACGGCGCCGTGACGCCAGAGGACGCGGTGGCGCTCGCGGCGCGCATCCTGCAGGACCAGTTGCAGCTCTTCATCAATTTCGAGGAGCCGAAGGCCGCGACCGCCGAGGACCTGCGCGACGAGTTCCCGTTCAACCGCAATCTGCTGCGCAAGGTCGACGAACTGGAACTTTCCGTCCGTTCGGCCAACTGCCTGAAGAACGACAACATCATCTATATCGGCGACCTGGTGCAGAAGACGGAGGCGGAAATGCTCCGCACGCCGAACTTCGGCCGCAAGTCGCTGAACGAGATCA
>CAZDFF010000075.1:0-13782 GCA_964504425.1 uncultured Hyphomicrobiales bacterium | reverse complement strand
CGGGTCTTCGACCTTTTGGTCAATCAGACCTATTCGGTCATGGCCAACGACGTGCTGACCGCCGTGCCCCTGTTTCTGTTCATGGGGTATATCGTCGAACGCGCAAATATCGTCGACCGCCTGTTCTTCAGCATGCAGATCGCCGCCCGGCGCGTGCCCGGCTCGATGGCTGTTGCCGCATTGGGAACGTGCGCGCTGTTCGCGACGGCGACCGGCATCGTCGGCGCGGTCGTCACGTTGATGGGTTTGCTCGCGTTTCCGGCCATGCTGAAGGCCCGTTACGACACCAGTTTTGCCGCGGGCGTAATTTGCGCCGGCGGCTGTCTCGGCATTCTCATTCCACCCAGTATCATGCTGATCGTGTACGGCGCGACCGCGAACGTCTCGGTCGTTCGGCTTTATGCGGGCGCTCTGCTACCCGGATTCATGCTCGCGGGCCTGTACATGCTTTACGTTGTCGGCCGCTCGATGTTGAACCCGAAGATCGCGCCTAAGCCGCGCATCGAGGACAGCGAGGGCCTGACCGGCGGTCAAGTCTTCGTCATGATGCTGAAATCGTTCTTCCCGCTGGCGTTCCTGATCCTTTCCGTTCTGGGCGCGATCCTGTTCGGCCTTGCGACGCCGTCGGAGGCCGCCTCGATGGGCGCACTCGGCGGCCTGATCCTCGCCGCCGCGTATCGCGCGCTGACGTGGGACCGTCTGAAGGAATCGGTCTACCTGACGGTGCGCACGTCGGCGATGGTCTGCTGGCTGTTCGTCGGCTCATGGACGTTCTCTTCGGTGTTTTCGTATCTCGGCGGCCACGACATCATCAAAGTCTGGGTTCTCGGGATGGACTTGAGCCCGATCACGTTCATGCTCCTCGCGCAATTGATCATCTTCCTGCTGGGCTGGCCGTTGGAATGGAGCGAAATCATCATCATCTTCGTGCCGATCTTCTTGCCGATGCTGCCGCACTTCCACGTCGACCCATTGATCTTCGGCATCCTGATCGCGCTGAACCTGCAAACGTCGTTTCTAACTCCACCCATGGCGATGGCGGCCTACTACTTGAAGGGAGTGGCGCCGCCGCACGTTCAGTTGATAACGATATTCAAAGGCGTGATGCCGTTCCTGTCGATGGTGTTCCTGTCGATGGCCCTGCTTTACGTCTTCCCGGAAATCGCCACATGGCTTCCGGATTTGGCGTACGGCAAGTGACGTCGGCCGGAGTCTGATCGGTCGAACATGGACGAGAACGACATCATGCTCAGCGGCCTCGGCATCGCCGAGGCCGCGCGCGCGATCCGCGACGGCGAAACGACGTCCGAAGCGCTGGTCCGCGCCTGCCTGGCACGGATCGAGGATGCCGAACCGGTCGTCCAGGCCTGGGCCTATCTCGACTCCGAACAGGCGATCGAACAAGCCTGCATGGCCGACGAAATCCGTTCCCGGGGCCTGCCCTCCGGGCCTCTTCTCGGCGTTCCCATCGGCATCAAGGATATCGTCGACACCGTCGGCATGCCGACCGAGAACGGCACGATCCTGGATGCGGGCCGAACGCCCGGCCACAACGCGGCGGTGGTCGACCTGCTGCGCCAAGCGGGCGCCGTGATCATGGGCAAGACCGTGACCACCGAACTGGCGGTCTATGCGCCCGGCAAGACGCGCAATCCGCACGATCCGACGCGCACGCCCGGCGGATCGTCCAGCGGTTCCGCCGCCGCCGTCGCCTCGATGATGGTGCCCGGCGCGATCGGCACGCAGACCAACGGCTCGGTCATCCGCCCGGCGGCGTTCTGCGGCGTGTTCGGCTACAAGCCGACGCACGGCCTGATCCCGCGGCCGGGCGTGCTCGACCAGTCGCGCTTTCTCGACGTCGTCGGCGTCTTCGCCCGATCGATCGAGGACGTGGCGCTGCTGGCCGAACAGATGATGGCCTACGACCCGCGCGATCTGGATACCCGGCCCGATCCGCGCCCGCCGCTTTCGTTGGTCGCCGCGCAGGAAGCGCCGGTCGCGCCCCGCCTCGCCTTCGTCAAGACGCCGGTGTGGCCGCAAGGCGAGGACGACATGAAGGAAGCCTTCGCCGAATTGACCGATTTTCTCGGCACCGATATAGCCTTCGAGGTCGCGCTGCCGGACATATACAACGATGCCTTGAAGCACCATCGCACCATCGTCTGCGCCGACATCGCCAAGAATTACGGCGGCTATTACAAGCGCGGCAAAGACAAGTTGAGCCCGACGCTCGTCGAAATGATCGAGGAAGGCCAACGGTGTCTCGCCGTCGATTACATGATGGCGCAGGAATGGGCCAAGGCCTACGTCGGCGGCTTCGACGAGTTGTTCGCCGAGTTCGACGCCATCCTCACCCCATCCGCGGCGGGACAGGCACCCACGGGGCTGGGCAAGACCGGCAGCCCGGCGTTCTGCACCCTTTGGTCGTTGACCGGCATGCCTGCGGTGAACCTACCGCTGCTCGCCGGCAACGACGGCTTGCCGATCGGCGTGCAACTGATCGGCCCACGCGGCGGCGACGCCAGGCTGCTGCGCACGGCGCGCTGGCTTTGCGATCACATCGCCGCGAACGGCGGCGATTGACTTATAGGGTCTTGTGTTCCGGGAAACGGAAGCGGTAAATTAATCCATCGACGGAGTTCGGACGAAATGCTGGACAAAATTCTCGCGACGGTCTCGCTTGCGATGCTGATCGCCTTCATGGGGACCGTCATCGGCTTCGTGAAGGAAATCAACCTGACGGTGGTCGTCGTCATCGTCCTAGCGATGGCGGTCTACGATTTCTGGCGCACCCTGAAGCGCGGCCACGGCAGCACCACGCGCAGTTCGTCGTCTTAACCTATATCGCCTCTAGCGGCGCGTCCGCCGGGCCAGCGGATGGCCCGCCTGAACCAGCGACTTCAAGCGCTCGTCCAACACATGGGTATAGATTTGGGTCGTCGCGATGTCGGCGTGGCCGAGCATCTGCTGTAGCGACCGAAGATCGGCGCCATTCGCCAGCAAGTGACTTGCGAAGGAATGGCGCAAGACGTGCGGCGACACGCGATACCGGTCGAGCCCGGCCTCCATCGCCAGTTCTTTGAGCAATTGCGCGAACCGCGCGCGCGTCAGGTGCCCGCCCGCGCCGCGCGACGGAAACAGCCATTGATCGGCGCCGCGCCCGCCGCGCTTCGATACCCGCCCTTTCGGCAGGAACCGTTCGCGCACCTCGCGGTAACGCCCGAGCGCCGCCTCGGCGGGTTCGCTTAAGGGCACCATGCGTTCCTTGCCGCCCTTGCCGCGCACGATGAGGATGCCGCCCTCGCGCGGCAAGGCCGACAGGGGCAACCCGACCAGTTCCGAAACCCGCAGGCCCGTCGCGTACAAGGTTTCGAGCATCGCCGCCAGACGAATGCCCTCCGGACCCGACCAAGCGTGCGCCGCTTCGAGCAGACGCGAAACATCCTCTTCGCTCAGGTTCTTCGGCAACGGTCGCGCGCGCCGGGGGCTGTCGATCTTGGCCGTGGGATCGTCCTGGCGCTGGCCTTCGGCGAATAGGAAGCGGAAGAATTGGCGCAGCGCCGACAGACGCCGCGCCGCCGTCGATGCCGCCAGGCCGCTTTCGGACAGTTTCGCCAAATATCGCCGCAGCAAGTCGACGCCGGCATCCTCGGGCTGGACGCGCCGGGATCGGACGAACGCGGTAAAGTCTTCCAGGTCGCGTCGATACGACTCGATGGTGTTGTCGGCCGCGCCGCGTTCGGCGGCAAGCATTTCCAGGAAAGTTTCGGTCCAGCGCGAGACCGGCGCCGGCGTCGTGCCGGTCGCCTTGGCCCCGGCGCGACCGCGGGTCATAGGCCGGCCGCCACCGCGGTTTCGAGCGCCATCGCCCGAACGTCGTCCTTGAGACCGACCGTTCCCAACGCCTCGAGCACCTTGGCTGCGATGATCGGATCGGTTTGGACGGTCCCGCCTTCGCCGAGGGCGAGCAGCGCGATCAGGACGGTTTCACCGACGCGCCCCGCCCTTGCCGCCGATTCCAGCTTGAACCATAGCGCCGGCGTCGGCATGGCGATGGTGGTGCGCTCGGAAGCGTCGATCAACGCTTCCCACATCGTCGGCGGCACCAAATCGCCGGTCGCCGCCAGCAGGGCAAAGAGGGTCGCGGCCTGTCCGCGCGGGCGTTCGGCATCCTGGGTCGCTTCCCACCACGCCTGAAGGTCGGATTCCTTCCAAGCCGCCGCCTCGGGCGATCCGGCAAGGCGCACCATCGGCATCACTTGCGCCAAGTGCGCCGCCGATTCCTTGTTAAAAAGGGCGCTCGCGCGCAGCAGGCCGACCCAGGCCTTGACCATTCCTTGATCGTTGTTCATCAGCCCCGCACGGATCGCGTCCGGGGCAAACCATGCCAGTTCCGCCGACGGTGGCAGGCGTTGCAGCACCGGCTGGAACACGCGGGCCGCCGACGGGAAGCGGCCGCCGCGCCGCGCCAGCGCGAGCGCGCGGGCGACCGGCTCCGCCTGAGCCGACGGCACGTTCTGGGCCAGCGACGTTCGGTACAGCAGCGCCCGGCTCAACGGACCGCTTTCCGCCTCCGCCTTCGACAGCGGGTTGGCGAGATCCTTCTCGGAAAACGACACGCTCATGTAAAGCTGGCGCAATGCGTCCGTCGGCAGCGCACCCGCCAGTTCGGCGCGCTCGGCGGCCTCCAGACGGACATCGACCGGCGCGTTCGGGCTGACGGCAATGGCACGCAACACGCCCATATTACCGGCATCGACCACATCCTTCGGCAACTGCACCTTGGCCGCGCGCGCCATCGCCAGATGCAGCGGTTGCGGATTGGAAAGGCTTTCGATCGGCGCATTGCCGCCCAGCAGACGATCCATCAGCTTGAAATAGATGGCATCGTTGGTACCGAGCTCGCTCAGCAGCGAAACCCCGAACTGCGCCTTGTTTTTCTCGCCGGCGAGCGCCTGGCAGAACGCGAACGCCTTCTGCCAGAAGACGTCCTTCTGCTCGCGGATATGAGCGGCGGCGAGCGCGCAGCCCCGTGCGTTGTCGTTGGCCAGGAACAGGGCGTCAGCTTCCAGCTTGAGAAGGCCCGGATTCGTGGCGCGGCCCGGGACCGCGCCCAGCAACGAGTTGACCGCCGCCTGATCGCCCATTTTAGCCAGCAGTTCGACGCGAAGCGCGACCAGGCTCGACACCTTGCCGCTCCCTTTCCCTGCGGGGGCTGCGGCGGTCGACAAAAGCAGCCGTCGCATCAGATTTCGCATCGTCGGCGACGCGGCGCCGGCCGGCAGGCGCGGCAACAGCTTTTCGACCAGCACGCGGCCGGTCCCTTGCCACATGTCCAGGCCGAATCCGCCCTGCGCCGGCGCCAGGGCGCCGGCGGTATCGGGGTCGACGGACTGAAGCTGGTCGATCTTGACGTCCGCCCCGCCGATGATGACGGTCTTGGGCGGCTCGGACGTCGCCGATGCCGGCCGATTTTCGACCGGCTGAACTTGCTTCGGCGGCGCCAGCCGCAAAGGTTGATTCTGTTGGGCCATTGCCACGAACGGCAGGATGCCGACGACGAAGGCCGCCAAGAGGGCGGCCTTCGTCGCCACGTCAGCGCGGGAAGCGGTCATCGGGGATGGCTTTCTCGACATCGGCGACCGGCGCCGGGATATTCCAGGTGGCAAGAAAAATGCCGCCGCCGGCGATAGCCAGCAGTACGATACCGAAGACGATGACCGAGATCTTTTTCATGCGCGAACGCCGAATTCCGCCTGTTCTATGAGGAAGCAGGTACGTTTGAGAACCGCTTGCCTGTATGCTAGAGAGCCACTATGGCGATTTTTCGGCAGTCTATCGACTGGGGGGAGGCCTTTCAACGCCCCGGACGATGCCGAAACGGTTGAATCGAGGCTTTTCGAACGATGAACGAGACACCGTCGAAGCCCGCCCCGCAGACCGAAGCGGCGCTCCGACCCGGAACCTTGGTCCTGGTCGGCTTGATGGGCAGCGGCAAGACCAGCGTCGGGCGCAAGCTCGCGCGCAAGCTCGGTATGGCCTTCGTCGACGCCGACGAGGAGGTCGAGAAGGCGGCCGGCTGCTCGGTCGAGGATATTTTCCGCCTGTACGGCGAGGCCGCCTTCCGCGATGGCGAGGAACGGGTCATCGCCCGCCTGCTCGAAGGCCCGCCGATCGTGCTGGCGACCGGCGGCGGCGCATTCATGAATCCCCGGACCCGCGCACGCATCAAGGCAGCCGGCGTCTCGATCTGGCTGCGCGCCGATCTCGATCTCCTGGTCCACCGTACGCGACGCGGCGGACGGCCGCTCCTGGCGAACGGCGACCCGCGCCAAACGCTCGAGAAACTGATGGCCGAGCGCCATCCCACCTATGCCGAGGCCGATATCGTGGTCGATACCCGCGACGAGGAAACCGAGGCCACGGTAAAACGCATTCTCGCCGCGCTGTGCGATCACGCCGGCGGCGCGGAGACAAAAAGGGCGACGGCAACATGAACGCGCCCGTTTCTCAGACATCGCACGACGCCGAGTGCCTGACCGTGGCGTTGGGCGACAGGGCCTACGACATCGTCGTCGGCGAGGATTTGATCGCCGGCGCCGGCGGTCGTATCCGTCCCCTGCTCCGCCGCCCCAAAACCATCGTGGTCACCGATGGAAACGTGGCGCCGCGCTATCTCACCCCTCTACAGGCGTCTCTCGGCGCCGCCGGGATCGAGCACGCGGCGATCGTGCTGCCGCCCGGCGAGCGCAGCAAGGATTTCGCCCACCTGGAAAGCCTCACCACTCGGGTCCTGGACCTGGGCGTGGAGCGCGACGCGGCGCTGATCGCGCTCGGCGGCGGCGTGATCGGCGATCTGACCGGATTCGCCGCGGCCATTACGCTGCGCGGCATGCCCTTCGTTCAAATTCCGACGACGCTGCTGGCCCAGGTCGACAGTTCCGTCGGCGGCAAGACCGGCATCAATACGCCACAAGGAAAGAACCTCGTCGGCGCGTTCCATCAGCCGATCCTGGTTCTCGCCGATACCGGCGTGCTCGACACGCTGCCGGTGCGGGAGTTGATGGCCGGCTATGCCGAGGTCGTCAAATACGGCCTGCTCGGCGACGCCGATTTCTTCCGATGGCTGGAAACGAACGGGGCCGCCATGCTGGCCGGCGACCGCGCGCTGCGCCGGCACGCCGTCCTCGAAAGCTGCCGGGCGAAAGCGGCCATCGTCGCCGAGGACGAAAAGGAACACGGCCGCCGCGCCCTGCTCAACCTCGGCCATACCTTCGGCCACGCGCTCGAGGCCGAAGCGGGCTACGGCGACGCCCTGCTGCACGGCGAAGGCGTCGCGATCGGCATGGTCATGGCGTTCGATCTTTCGGTGCGCATGGGACTTTGCCCCGCCGAGGACGCGGCCCGGGTCCGCCGCCACTTCGCCGCCGTCGGCCTGCCGGCCGGAATCGCGGCGAACCTGAAGGGTGAAGGCTGGACTGCAGACCGGCTACTGCACCACATGGGCAAGGACAAGAAGGTTTCCGGGGGCAGGATGACATTTATCCTCGTCCGCGGCATCGGCAAGGCATTCATCACCCGCGACGTCGCCCTGGACGGCGTCCGCGCGGTTCTCGACGCCGCGCTCGCGGCCTAACGATCCAGCCGACAGGCGCGCGTCTCCTTCCAGATATCGGGGTCCGATCCATGGTGCTTTCGATTTCGATAATCTTGATGCTCCTCCTATGCTCGGCGTTTTTCTCGGGCGCCGAGACGGCGCTTACGGCGGCGTCGCGCCCGGCGATGCATCAAATGGAGCAAAATGGCGACAAGCGCGCGGCCATCGTGAACGCACTACGCGAGCGCAAGGAACAGCTAATCGGCTCCCTTCTGCTCGGCAACAACCTGGTCAACATCATGGCGTCCTCGCTGGCGACCGGTGTTCTGATCGCGCTGTTCGGCAACGCCGGCATCGCTTACGCCACGCTCGGCATGACCCTCGCCATCCTGATTTTCGCCGAAATCCTGCCCAAGACCTACGCGTTCAAGGATCCCAACGCCACGGCGCGCGCCATCGCGCCCACGGTGCGGATCGTCGTCATGTTGCTGTCGCCGCTGACGCGGCTGATCAATGGGCTGGTCAACATGATCCTCGGTATTTTCGGCGCGGACTTCCGGTCCGAGCGCGGGTTTCCCTCTTCGACCGAACTGCGTGGCGCGATCGATCTCCACGCCGGAGAGGACGGTTCGGTGCGCCACGAACGCGCGATGCTGCGCAGCGTGCTCGAGCTCGCGGAAGTTCAAGTCGGCGAGATCGTCGTGCACCGCAAGAACGTCACGGCCATAGACATAGACCTGCCGCCCGAAACGATCGTCGAGCAGATGCTGGCCAGCCCGCACACGCGCGTTCCCCTTTGGAAGGGCGAGCCCGACAACATCGTCGGCGTGTTGCACGGAAAGGAGTTGTTCCGCGCCATGCGCGCCGCCGGCGGTGACGTTTCGAAATTGGACATCGCCGCGATCGTATCGGCGCCCTGGTTCATTCCGGAATACACGCTGCTGCTGGATCAACTTCATGCCTTCCGCGAGCGGCGCGAGCATTTCGCCCTCGTGGTCGACGAATACGGCATCCTGCTCGGCATCGTCACCCTCGAGGACATCCTGGAAGAGATCGTCGGCGACATCTCCGACGAGCACGATACCGTGGTCCGCGGCGTCCGCCCGCAACCTGACGGCAGCTACCTGATTCAGGGCAGCGTCACCATCCGCGACCTGAACCGGGAGTTCGAATGGGGCCTGCCGGACGAAGACGCCTCGACCGTCGCGGGCCTCATCCTGCACGAGTCGCGGCGCATTCCCGATGTCGGACAAGCCTTTATATTTCATGGAGTTCGGTTCGAAATCATGCGTCGCCAGCGCCATCAGATCACCCAGATCAAGGTCACCCCGCCGCCGCCTTCGGCGCGATAGGTCCGGCACCGCGCTTTGCCGCGACCCGGGTCCCTGGTAGAATGCACAAAACAATACCAGAACACCGGCGAGGACCATCATGCACCGCAAGATCATTCCCGACGTGGTTCCCCGACGCGACATTCGCGCGGTAACCGAAAAGGATACCGTGCTCGACTGCGCCAAGACGATGAAAGATCTGCACGTCGCGGCGATGATCGTGGTCGACGATGCCGGCAAGCTGATCGGCATCGTCACCGAACGCGACATGGTTCAGCGCGTGCTGGCCAAGGGACTCGATCCCAAGACTACCACGATGGCCGATATCATGACGCGCAACCCGGACACCTTGAAACCCGACGACTCCGCCGCCGACGCGTTGGAATTGATGCGATCGCGCAATTTCCGCCACCTTCCCGTGGCGGAAGACGGACGGTGCGTCGCCATGGTGTCGATCCGCGATCTTTATGCGGCGGTTCAGGAAGCGCTCCAAGCGGAAATCCACGAGACCGAAGCCTTCGTGTTCGGCGACCGGTACGGTGCCTGACCTCTACGGCGATCTATTCGGAATGTAGACCGTGCCCGTGAACGTGGCGACGGCCGCGTCGTTCTCGCCCTTGACCTCGATGCGATAGACGGCGACGCGGTTGGCGCGCGACACCTCGGTCGCGACGGCGACGAGACGCGTGCCCTTTTCCACCCCGCCCACGTAGGCGATGTGCGCGTCGATGCCGATGGCATCCCGGCCGTGCGAATTCGACGCCAGGCCGAAGGCCGCGTCAGCCAGCGCGAAGATCGCGCCGCCGTGCCCCTTGCCGAAGAAATTCAAGTGATCGTCCGTCACGGTCATGGCCAACGTCACCGTGCCCGGCCCGCCGGCGACGAACTCGATCCCGAGAATTTTCGCCAGGCCGTCGGCGCCGGCAAGACCGCGAACGCGGTCCTCGGCAATCTCAGCCTCCGTCATGCGAAGACCAGCGGTTCGCCGAAGCCCACTTCGCGGCGCAGCCGGGCGCAAATTTCGCCATGGGTCGCGCCGGCATCCGCCGCTTCGACCACGGCGGCGAAGACGTTCAGCCGCTCGTCTTCCGCCGCCCGCGCCAGGCCGTCGAGCGCGGCCGCCACGGCCCGGCCGCTGCGATCCTTCTTGTAGGCCCTGAGACGGGCGATCTGCCCGTCGATCTCGATCGTGTCGGGGCGCTGCAGGACCGGACGGTGGCGCGCGTCTTCCTCGACCTTGTAGGCATTCACGCCGACGATGGTCTCGGCTCCCTGCTCCACCTTCTCCTGGAAGGCGACCGCCGACTCGCCGATCATCTGCTGCACCAGGCCGGCGCTGGCGGCACGGAACATGCCGCCCGCCTCCTCGACCTTGGCCATGACGGCGAGAATTTTCTCTTCCATCTCGTTGGTCAGGGTTTCGATGTAATAAGACCCGCCCAAGGGGTCGATGACGTCGGCAAGATGCGCTTCCTCGCGCAGCACGTTCTGGGTGGCGACGGCGATCCGTGCCGCCTCCTCGGTCGGCGTGCTCAGCACTTCGTCATAGGCATCGGTATGAAGCGACTGCAATCCGCCGAGGATGCCGGCCATCGCCTGGATCGCGACCCGGGCGACGTTGTTGAGCGGCTGTTGGCGCGTCAGGTCGACGCCCGAGGTCTGGGCATGGAACTTGAACCGCCAGGCGCGCGGATCCTTGGCCTTGAAGCGTTCCCGCGTCAAACGCGCCCAAATCCGACGGCCGGCGCGGAACTTGGCGACCTCCTCGAAGAAGCTGATCGAGATGTCGAAGAAGAACGTGAACCGGGGCAGAAACTCGTCGGGATCGAGGCCGCGCGCGATGCAGTCCTCGGCGTATTGGATCGCGCTCGACAGCGTGAAGGCCATAGCCTCGGCCGGCGTCGCGCCCGCCTGCTGCATGTGCTGGCCGACGACGGACACGGGGTTCCATTTCGGCAGGCGGTCGCGCGCGAAGGCGACATGATCCACGAACACGCGCCGCGACCCCGGTAACGCCAGGCGGAAGAACATGTGATTGGCGATGAAGTGCGAAAGATAGTCGCTTTGGTTCGACGTGCCGGATATCGCCGACAGGGGCACGCCACGCCGTTTCGCCGTCGCGGCGAGCAGGGCCAGCAACGTGAACGGCAACGGATCGTTGAGGCCGATCGAAACCCGCTCGATCGGAATGCCGTCCAGGCAGGTCGCCATGTCGTCGACGGTATTGATCGTCGTGCCGCAGGTGCCGAGCAGCACCGGATCGACCTCGTCGACGTCGAAGCCGCGATAGACGGAATTGCACGGGATCATGCTCAGCGCCGTCGCGCCGGCGTTCATCAGGCCGCGCATCCGTGCGTTGTAGGCGGCGGGCGTGTCGAGCCCGACGAGCTGACGCTGACTCCACGGGCGGCCCCGGTGCATCGTCGCGTAAATGCCGCGCGTCGCCGGCAAGTCGCCGGGAAAGCCTAGGTCTTCCATGTAGCGCGAGCCGTCCCAGTCGCCGGGTGTGTAAAGCGGCTTCAGCGGGATGCCGGAACGGTTGACGCGGGGCCGGTCGTTGCCGATCCCGGCCGCGTATTCGGCCTGCCAGCGGACGCGGGCGTCGTCGAATTCGTTATCGGTATCGGTCTTCTGGGTCATGGCACGGTCCTTCACGTCGCTGCGCGCTGCGCTCGGGCCTTGGCGGCCAGCGCGGTAACGATGGATACGATTTCTTCCTTGGCGCTGCCGGGATGGAATACGGCGGCGACACCGGCCTTCTTCAACGCGACTTCGTCGGCGTCGGGCACGATGCCGCCGACCACGACGGCGATGTCGCTCGCGTCCGCCGCGACCAAGGCGTCCATCAGTTTCGGCACCAGCAGATGATCGGTCGCGAGCGAACTGATGCCGATGACGTCGACGTCTTCCTCGATCGCCAGCTTCACCACCGCCGGCACCGGCTGCCACGGCGGCGTGTAGACGACTTCCATGCCGGCATCGCGCAGGAACGACGCAACGACACGAGAGCCGCGATCGTGGCCGTCGAGGCCGATCTTGGTGACCAATACTTTCGGCGGGCGGTCGAACGCGGCGGGCATGGCGGGCATGGCGGGCATGGCTGTTTCCTTCGGCATCAGAGCGACAACGATTTTTTCAGCATGGCGACGAAATCCCGGCCCAGTTCGTCGGGCGTCGCACCGCCCGGCCGGTACCACCCGGGCGAGGCGTTCAAGGCCCCCAGCAGCATCAGGCGAACGCGGGTGCGGTCCGCGTCGGCAGCGAGCGGCAGGTCGTCGATCAGGCGGCGGAAGATGTCTTCGTAAGCGTCGCGCAGCGCGATCGATCGGTCCGGATGGGTGCCGTGCGGCCTGGCGTCGCGAATGACGACCTGCGCGTAATCGCCGCCGTCCAGCAGCGCGGTCATGTGCGCGCCGGCTGCGGCGGCCAATCGGTCCCACGGATCGACGGCACCGCCGACGGCGGCCTCGACCGCCTCGGTGATGCAGCGGATGCCTTCGGCCAGAACCGCGACGAACAGCTCCTCCTTGGAAGGGAAGTGGTAGTAGACCGACCCCGGCAACATGCCGACGTCGCCGGCGATGTCGCGCATCGAGGCGCCGTCGTAGCCGGCTTGGCGGAAACGCCGGGCGGCCGCGTCCAACAGCGGCTTCAGGCGGCTGGGCCCGCCGCGCCCGCCGGGCGGCGAGGATGGCGGGGTATGCTTGACGGCGCGGGCGGCACTCGGCATCGGACACCTAATAACAAACGATTGTTTGTTATAGCATCGACCGGTCCAGCCGGCAATAGCGACGGGCCGGCCGGCAATTGCCCGATTGACCGCGCCCCGGCCGTTCCCACATATCGGCGGTATGCACCCGGTCGCGGATACCGTCCGCGCGCCGTCCTTCCGAAACGAGGCCCGTCATGCCGCTGTCCAAGCCCGCGCCCCGCCAGCACCTACACACACGCGAGATCGTCTGCCGCGGCTACAAGCGCGACGACGGCCTGTGGGACATCGAGGCCCGCCTGGCCGACACCAAAACCTATTCGTTCGACAACCAGGATCGCGGCGGCATCGCCGCTGGCGAGCCGCTGCACGGCATGGCGCTGCGCATCACCGTCGACGACGACCTGGTCGTCAAGGACGCGGAGGCCGTGACCGAAGCGAGCCCGTTCTCGATCTGCGGCGACGTCGCCGCGGCCTACCGCGCGCTGATCGGGCTAAAAATCGGCCCCGGCTGGCGCAAGGCGGTGCACCAAAAGGTCGGCGGCGTCGCCGGCTGCACGCATCTGACCGACATGCTGGTCGGCCCGATCGCGGTCGCCGCCTTTCACACGGTCAGCCCGGCGCGCGAGAAGCGCAGCGACGGGTCGAGCGGCGAAAGGCCCCGCGTCATCGACACCTGCCACGCGCTCGCCGGCGACGGTCCCGTCGTCGCCCGGCGCTGGCCGGAACACTACACCGGAAAATAAGGCTGGTCGGCTAAAGCGGCCGGTCTTCGTCCCGCTCGACGGCGGCGGATATCCGCGGGCCGGCGCCGATCCGTTCGCTCGCGGCGCGGGCCAACGTGGCGGCGTTGCGGAAGTAGTTGACGATGTGGACGCGGACCGCCGAGGTCCGCCCCAATCCGTTGCGCTGCCCCTCGATCCGGGAACAGAACTGATGGATCGTGAGGCCTTCGAGGCGGCAGATCTCGTCGAGCGCGTCCCACGTCTCGATCTCGAGACGCAGGCTCGTCCGATGACCGTTCACGGTCACGTTGCGACTCACGAGCCTATCCATGGTTTACCCCCTCAACAGCAAATGACGGAGCCGATCCGATATGGAAAACGTCCGATTATGTTAGCTTATGCATATCACCGACATATCAC
>CAZDFF010000074.1:0-13811 GCA_964504425.1 uncultured Hyphomicrobiales bacterium | reverse complement strand
GCGGCCTTCTGACGCCGGAACGGGTCGCGACCTTGGTGCCGGCCTTGAAGGCGGTGGTCGGCAAACTGCCGCTGCAGCTTCATTCTCATTGCTTGTCCGGGCTCGGGCCCTACGCGGCGCTGCAGGCGGTCGAGCACGGGGTCGACATCGTGCATACGGCGACGTCCACGCTGGCGAACGCGGCGTCCCATTCGCCGACGGAACTGTTTACCCGGAACTGCCGGCGGCGCGGGCACACGGTCGAGATCGACCTCGATCCCATCGAGGACGTGGCCGAGCGGCTTGCCTATATCGCCGAGCGCGAAGGCAAGCCGACCGGCAAGCCCAATGAATACGACGAGTTTCACTTCCACCATCAGGTCGCGGGCGGCATGATTTCGAACCTGCGCGTCCAATTGGACACCGTGGGCCTGGGCGACCGCATGGAAGAAATTTTGGAGGAGGCGGGCCGGGTGCGCGCCGATCTCGGCTATCCCATCGTCGTCAGCCCGTTCGCCCAGTACATCATCACCCAGGCGACCTTGAACGTGGTCAACACGGAACGCTACGCCGTGGTTCCTGACGAAGTCCGCCGCTACGTGCTCGGCGGCTACGGCGAAATCGCCGGCAAGATCGACCCGAACCTCTACGATCGCATCACCAAGGGCGCGGCGCCGTTCACCAGCCGCCCGGGCGAAAACGTGCCGCCGGCGATTGCCCGGCTGCGCAAGGAACGCGGCCCGTTCGCCAGCGACGACGACCTGTTGCTAGCCGCGTTCTACAATCGCACCGAATACGACGCGCTGAAGGCCGCGGGACCGATCAAGACCGACTATCCCCTGTCCTCGACGCCGCTCATTACCTTGATGAAGGAGCTGGCGGCGCGACCGAAGGTGAAATCGTTCCATTTCGTCAGGGCGGACTGAACGCGCCTTGCGCGGTTCCGGCCTTGTCCGGGCCGTGGCGCTGCGGCTACGATCCGGCGCCTGCCATTCTTGCCCGGAAAGCTGCCATGACCGATACCGAGTCCGCCGTCGTCCCGACCGTCGCCGACGTGCGGGACGCCAGAAAAGCCCTGGCGGGCCTTGCCGTCGAAACGCCGCTGCTGGAATCGGAACTGTTGAACGAGGAGTTGGGCTTCCGGCTAATCGTGAAGCCCGAGGTGTTGCAGCGGTCGGGCTCGTTCAAGTTTCGCGGCGCCTATAACCGCATTTCGCGCATCCCCGAGGCCGCGCGGCCTAAGGGCGTGGTCGCGTTTTCGTCCGGTAATCATGGCCAGGGCGTCGCCTACGCGGCCCGCATGTTCAAGATGCCGGCGACCATCGTGATGCCGGCGGACGCGCCGCAAATGAAGGTCGCCAACGTCAAGGCCTATGGCGGCACGGTGGTGTTGTACGATCGCCTGAAGGAAGACCGCACCGAAATCGGCCGCAAGATCGCCGCCGAAACCGGCGCGACCCTGGTGCGCCCGTTCGACGATCGTTTCGTGATCGCCGGCCAGGGCACCATCGGCCTGGAGATCGCCGACCAGATGCGCGCCCGCAACGCCAAGGCCGACGTCGTATTGGTGCCGACCAGCGGCGGCGGCTTGGTGTCGGGCGTGGCGCTGGCCTTGAGCGCCGAATCGCCGGACACAAAAGTCTACGCCGTCGAACCCGAAGGGTCGGACGACACGACGCGTTCGTTGCAGGCGGGCAAGCCGGTCGCCAACGAATCGGGCGGCAGCGCGCTCTGCGACGCGCTGCTGGTGCCGCAGCCGGGCGAGATCACCTTCGCCATCAACAGAAAATTGCTGGCGGGCGGCTTCGCCGTGCCCGACCCGCGCGTGCTGGCGGCCATGGCCGTCGCGTTCCGTCATTTCAAGATCGTGGTCGAACCGAGCGGCGCCGTCGGCCTGGCGGTGGCCTTGGGCGAACGGGAACGCTTCCGGGGCAAGACCGTGGTCGCCGTGGCCTCGGGCGGCAACGTCGATCCTGCGCTTTACGTCCGCGCGCTCGCCGGTGCGATGGCCGGCTTCTAGTTTCCGCTGGGTTTACGGGGTCCCGCGAGAACGGGAAGAATGGCGCGCCCGAAGAGATTCGAACTCCTAACCTTCTGATCCGTAGTCAGATGCTCTATCCAATTGAGCTACGGGCGCGCATGCTGGGGCGGTACGAAATCGCGACGGTCGCCGCCCCTGGAAGGGTGCGGACACTAACGCAGACCTCCGCCTCAGGCAAGGGTACGAGGGCCGTTTTCGAGCGCGGATTTTAGAGCGTCGGCGATGCCCGCAAGGGGCGGATTTCCCCGTACAAGGCTGAAAAATAGGAACTTGTACCGTGATAGCCCATTGAGTAATATCTGCAACGCTCTTTAGGGGCGGGGGAAAGTAACGGCATCCGCCGGACACGGCAGGGTGCGTGTCGTCGAAATCGGCGGCATTTCAGGGGGTTCAACGGTTCCTTTAGGGTTCATCCGACATGCTTGGCGCGAAATTTCGGACATTCCTGGTTGGGGCCGCCATTCTGCTCCCCGGCTGCTCCTTCACAGAGGATGCCTTGCTGCCGTCGCTGACCGGCGAGGATCCGGCCGGCAAGTCGTCGGCGCAGGCGCAGCCGCCTAAGTCGGCGGCGCCGAAGCCGGGTGCCCCGGCCGAACCGACACGGGTCGTTTCGTCCCAGCCGCCGCTCGGCACCACCGATTTCAAGCCGACCGGAGTCACGCCCGGCGCGCCGACCGGCACCGCCGTCGGCAAGCGCGTTTCCGATCTGCGCGAAGATTTGAAGAAGATGCAGGCCTCGATCTCCGGCCATAACGGCGAACTGCAGAAAATCCGCGCCAAACTGGTGCAGGATTCGCAGCGCTATCACGGCACCATCGCCGCCGTCGTCACCCGGCTTCAGGTCGGCACCACGCCCGGCAACCCGATTCTGGTGCAGCAGTTCAACAGCGCCCAGTCGGATCTGACCCAGCTTCGCGCCGACATCGCCGAAATGAACAAGCTGGCCGGTTCGGTCGCGGGCGATTCCACCATGTCGGCGTTCCTGGCCGAATCCGCGCGCGCGACCCGGGGGCTCTCGGGCGCCGTGGACGAAGACCATCGCCAACTGGCGATCCTGGAAGACGAAGTCGACCGCACCGTGGTGCTGATCGACCGGCTCCTTAAAGAAGTGTCGTCCGACGTACGCCGCCAGACCAATTACGTGGCCGGCGAAATCGCCAATCTCAACGTCGTCGGCGCCGCGATCAACGCCGGCGAGATGTACGGCACCAGCCTGAATCAGATCGCGTTGAACCGCAGCGGCGTCAATCAGGTCGCCGCCGGCCAGCCGATGGACGTGACCGGCCGCCGCCCGCTGGTCGTGATCCGCTTCGATCGCAACGACGTGGCTTATCAGCAGGCGCTTTATTCCGCGGTCAGCCGCGTGCTGGAACGCCGCCCCGACGCGACCTTCGATCTCGTCGCCGTGGCGCCGACCGTCGGCGGTCCCGCGCGGGAAGCCCTGAACGCCAACAAGGCCCGCCGTCACGCCGAAGGCGTGCTGCGCTCGCTGGTCGAAATGGGCCTGCCGCCAGCCCGGGTCGCCGTTTCGGCGCGCACCATGGCCGACGCCAAGACCAACGAAGTCCACCTTTACATGCGCTGATCGCCCGCTTCCTGGCGATCCGAAGCCGGCGTTGCAAAGACGCCGGCTTTTTTGTTTGCTGGTCCCATGATCAACCGCCCCGCCGATACCCGTATCGTGACCTGGGACGACGTGCACCGCGACACGCGCCTGCTGGTGCGCCGTCTGCTCGCCAAGGGGCCATGGCAGGGGATCGTGGCGCTGACCCGCGGCGGCTTGGTTCCGGCGGCCATCGTCGCGCGCGAGATGGATATCCGCGTGATCGAAACCCTTTGCATCGCCTCCTACGACGAAGCCCGGCAAGGCGCCGTGCAGGTGCTGAAGGCGCCGGCGGCGGCCGGCGACGGCGTCGGATGGCTGCTCATCGACGATCTGGTGGATACCGGCGCGACCGCGCGCGTTGCCCGGCGGGCGTTGCCGCAGGCCCATTTCGCGACACTCTATGCGAAACCCCAGGCCCGCGCGCTGGTCGACACCTATGTCGCCGAGGTGGCGCAGGAAACCTGGGTCTATTTCCCGTGGGACACGGAGGTCGGCTACGCCGCGCCGCTGGTGAAGGGAGCCTGATCCATGCGACTCCTCGCAATCCTGACCGTCGGATTCGTCGCGCTGGCCCAGTCGGCCGCCGCCGAAATCAGACTCAACCTTGTTCGCCTGCCGCCCGGATTCAAAATCGAACTCTATGCCCAGGTGCCGGGCGCGCGCTCCATGGCGGTGGTGCCGTCCGTGGGCGCCGTCTTCGTCGGCACCCGGGGCGACAAGGTCTACGCCGTGCCGATGGCGGGCGCGGGGCCGCGCAAAGGCGAGATCGTGCGCTCAGGCCTGTCCGTCGCCAACGGCATCGATTGGAAGGACGGATACCTCTATGTCGCCGAACAGCCGCGCCTGGTGCGCTTCCGCGCGCCCGATCTGGCGACGGCGAAGACGGCGAAAGCCGAAGTCCTGTTTGACGACTTGCCCGATCGATCCTGGCACGGCTGGCGCTACGCCCGGTTTGGGCCGGACGGGATGCTTTATGTCTCGGTCGGGGTCGCGTGCAATATCTGCGCGCTCGAAGGACTGCAAGGCACCATCGTTCGCTTCAAGCCGACGGGCGGCAAGCCGGAGGTGTACGCCACCGGCATCCGCAATTCGGTCGGCTTCGATTTCCAACCGTCGACCGGCGAGCTCTATTTCACCGACAACGGCGCCGACAACATGGGCGACGACATTCCGCCGGACGAATTGAACCGGGCGCCTCGGCCCGGCATGAATTTCGGCTTTCCCTATTTCGGCGGCGGCACCGACCGCACGCCCGACTTCAAGGATGCGCCGCTGCCGCCGGGCCTGACGCCGCCGGTCATCGAATTCGGCGCGCACGTCGCCTCGCTCGGGATTTCGTTCTATCGCGGCGCGATGTTTCCGGCCGAATACAACGGCGATGCCTTCGTCGTCCAGCGCGGTTCGTGGAACCGTAGCGTGCCCGACGGCTACCGGGTGGCGCGCGTCCGCTTCGGCAAGGACGGCCGGCCGATCAAGTGGGAAACCTTCGCCGACGGCTGGTTGCAGGGAAAGATTTATTGGGGGCGGATCGTCGACGTGAAGGAGCTGCCGGACGGCTCGATCCTGGTGTCCGACAACCACGCCGGCGCGATCTACCGGATCTTTTACGCCGCGTCTTAAACCGGCACGTTGTCGATCAGCCGGGTCTTGCCCAACCACGCAGCCGCCAGTACCCGCGCCGGTTGGGCGGCGGACCGAACCGGTTCTAGGGTTTCCGCGTCGCGCACGACGACGTAATCGACCGACGCAAATCCGGCGCGGATCAATTGTTCCGCGCCCCATGTTGCCTGGGCTTCCGGGTCGGCGGTGCGCCCGACGTTTTCGGCGATCTGGGCCAGGGTGCCATGCAGGGCCGGGGCGATCTTGCGCTCGGCGGCGTTCAGGTAAGCGTTGCGCGACGACAGCGCCAAGCCGTCCGGCTCGCGCACGGTCGGTACCCCCTCGATGGCGACCGGAATGTCGAGGTCGCGCACCAAGCGGCGGATCACCAATAGCTGCTGGTAATCCTTCTCGCCGAAGAAGGCGCGGTCAGGCAGGGATTGAAGCAGCAGCTTGGTCACCACGGTCGCGACGCCGACGAAAAAACCGGGGCGGAACTCGCCCTCCAGCATATGGCCGAGCGGCCCGATATCGACCTTGGTGGCGTTGCCTTCCGGATACATCTGCTCGATGCCCGGTGCGAACAACAGATCGATGCCGGCGTCCGCCAGCATTGTCTTGTCCTTTTCCTCGTCGCGAGGGTAGCGAGAAAAATCCTCGTTCGGCCCGAACTGCTTCGGATTGACGAACAGGGTCGCGACGGTGCGCGCGGTCCGTTCCTTGGCGCGGCGGGCGAGCGCGATGTGGCCGGCGTGAAGCGCGCCCATGGTCGGCACCAGTCCGACGCTTTCGCCCTTCTTGCGCCAGGCGGCGACCCGGGCGCGAAGCTCGGACACCGTGCGCACGACGTCGATATCGGGCGCGGCCACGTCAGTCTTTCTTGGGCTTGATGCCGAAGCAGTGCTCGGGCCCGGGAAAGCGCCGGGCGCGCACGTCGTCGGCATAAGCGTGGGCGGCGCGCGATACCTCGGCACCGACGTTGGCGTACCGTTTGACGAATTTCGGCGTGAAGTCGGCGAACAGGCCGATCATGTCGTCGGTTACCAGGATTTGACCGTCGCAGGCCGGGGAGGCGCCGATGCCGATGGTCGGAATCGAAATCGTTTCGGTGATTTCGCGTGCCAGCGGTTCGACCGTGCCTTCGATGACGACGGCGAACGCGCCCGCGCCGGCGACCGCCTGGGCGTCGGCCATGATGCGCCGGGCGCCTTCCTCGTCCTTGCCCTGGACGCGGAAGCCGCCGGCCTCGGTCACCGATTGCGGCATCAGGCCGATATGCCCAAGCACGGGGATGCCGCGCTCGACGCAATAGCGGATGCTGGGGCCCAGTTCGACGCCGCCTTCGACCTTGATGGCCTGGGCGCCGGTTTCCTCGATCACTCGCCGGGCCGAGGCATAGGCGGCCTCGGGGCCGGTCTCGTAGGTGCCGCTCGGCAGGTCGACGACGACGCAGGCGCGCTTGGCGCCGCGCACGACCGCCGCGCCGTGGGCGATCATGGCATCCAGCCCGATGCCGACGGTGGTCTCAAGCCCGTAGATCACCATGGCGAGCGAGTCGCCCACCAGAAGAAGGTCGGCGACGTCGTCCAGGCACTGGGCCATGGATTTGGTATAGGCGGTGAGCGCCACGATCGGCTGGCCGCCCTTGCGGGCCTTCAGCGCCGCCGGCGTGATCCGCGCCCCCGGTCCCGGTTCGTTCGTTGCCACTGTCGTCGCCCCTCCAAGGCGGGCGGACTTTAGCAGATCGGAAACCCTTTCGCACCCGCAACATGACGGCCGCACAATGGCTCAAATATATGGATTACTTGCCCTTATCCGGCCCTGGGGCGGGGTCGTCCGGGGCGCGTCCTCGCCTGCCGTCTCGGTTTCGCCGGCTGGTTCGAAGCGACCAGACGAAGACCCCGACGAACAAAACGATCAAAAGTACGAGCCAGCCGATCGGCACATCGCCCGCCGCCATGAACCCCTCCTCGTTCGGAAGTCGGCGACGATAGTCTACCCTTTTTCCGAGTGGTCGCAGAAGCGAACCGATCTCGGCCCTCGGGTCTGTCCTCGGGCCCCGGGTCCGGGTTAGGATGCGCGATGATCCGGAAAAACGTCCCGACTCCGCGCCGCATTGTTCTGACCGTCCTCGGCCTGACCCTGCTTCTCGGCGCCTGTAACCACACGACCGGCGGCGCCGGTCTGAATCTCTCCGGCCCGCCACCGGCGCGCTCGACGGGCTTCATGGCGGTCGCCGGGCACCCGCTTGCCGCGGCGGCGGCGCGCGACGCGCTGAAGGACGGCGGCAGCGCCGTCGACGCCGCGATCGCCGCCGCGCTGGTGCTCAATCTGGTGGAACCGCAAGGATCGGGCATCGGCGGCGGCGGGTTCCTGGTTCATTACGCGGCAAAGAAGGGCGAACTCGCGGCCTACGACGGGCGCGAGACGGCGCCGCAATCGGCGACGCCCTATCTCTTCATCCGGGACGGCAAGCCGATGTCGTTCATCGACGCGGTCGTCGGCGGCCGTTCGGTCGGCGTGCCGGGGCTGCTTCGCATGTTCGAAATGGCGCATCGCGAGCACGGCAAATTGCCGTGGGCGCGCTTGTTCAAGCCGGCGATCGATCTGGCCGAAAAGGGCTTCGTCGTTTCGAAGCGTCTGAATTCGATGATCGCCAACGCGCCCCGGCTCGCGGCCTACGCCGAAACGCGCGACTTCTTCTTGGACGAGACCGGCCAGCCGATCGCATCGGGCAAGGCGCTTAAAAATCCGAAACTCGCGGAGACTTTCCGGCGGATCGCCGAGGGCGGCGCCGACGCGTTCTATAACGGCCCGCTCGCCGATGAAATCGCCGCCGCCGTGCGGGGCGCGGACGGCAATCCCGGCGGCATGACGGCGGCCGACCTCGCCGCCTATAAGGCGAAACGCCGCGAGCCCGTCTGCATGCCCTATCGCAAGTGGCTGGTCTGCGGCATGCCGCCGCCGTCGTCGGGCGGCATCGCGACGCTTCAGATCCTCGGTATCCTGCAGAATTTCGACGTGGCTTCCACGTCGCCGCTGTCGGCCAAGGCGGTGCATCTGGTGGCCGAAGCCGGGAAGCTCGCTTTCGCCGATCGGGACACCTATGTTGCCGATTCCGATTTCGTGCCGGTGCCGGCGGCCGGGTTGGTGGATCCGGAATACTTAAAGACCCGCGCCAAGGAAATTCGCCTGGATCGCACCATGGGCAGCGCGACGCCCGGCATGCCGGCCATGAAAATAACCCGCTTCGCGCCCGAAACCGACGGCGAAAAGGGAACGTCGACCAGCCATATCAGCATCGTCGACAAGGACGGCAACGCCGCCGCGATGACCGTCAGCATCGAAACGCCGTTCGGCTCGCGCCTGATGGTGGGCGGCTTTCTGCTCAACAACCAACTCACCGATTTCTCGTTCCAGCCCAATAACCAGGGCGCGCCGGTCGCCAACCGGGTCGGGCCGGGCAAGCGGCCGCGCTCCTCGATGGCGCCGACCATCGTGCTCGACAACGAAGGCCGCGTCGTCATGGTGACGGGATCGCCCGGCGGCGCGCGCATCATCGGCTATGTCGCCAAATCCATCGTCGCCGCGCTGGATTGGAACCTCGGCGTCAAGGATGCGTTGGGCCTGCCCAATTTTCTGGACCGCAACGCGGGCGTCGAGATCGAAAAGGGCACGGCCCTGGAAAAGCTGAAACCGGAGCTTGAAGCGCTGGGCCATAAGGTCACGGTCAGGGTCCTGAACAGCGGCCTGAACGCGATCCGCGCCGAAGGCGCCACGCTCTACGGCGCCGGCGATCCGCGTCGCGAGGGCTTGGCCCTCGGCGATTGACCGGCAACCGTCCCTCCCCATGAGCACCCTCGACACTTTGCCCCGCGTGTTCCTATTGGCCGGGCGGGACAAGCGCTTGGCCCAAGGCGGCCCGTGGGTCTATTCGAACGAGGTCCGTATGGACGCGGAGGCCAAGGCGCTGGCGCCGGGCAGCCTGGTCCAGCTGATCCGCGTCGACGGCAAGCCGATGGCGGTCGGTACCTTCAACGCGCACACGTTGATCGCGTTTCGCCGTTTCGGTCCGCCCGGCTGCGTCGTCGACCGCGCCTTCGTCGCAGCCCGCGTGCGCGCCGCGCTGGCGTTGCGGGACCGGCTGATCCCGGAACCGTTCTATCGCCTGATCCATGCCGAGGCCGATGGCCTGCCGGGCCTGATCGCCGATCGCTACGGCGATACGATGGTGCTGCAAATCGGCACCGCCGGCATGGAAGCGATGTTGGACGACGTGCTGGCCGCGCTCGACGAAGCGTTCGCGCCGAAGGCCGTCGTGCTGCGCAACGATTCTCACGCGCGATCGCTCGAGGGCATGAAGATGTACGTCAAGACGGCGCGGGGCGCGATCGAGGGCCCGGTGCCGGTGCGCGAAAACGGCCTCGAATTCCTCGCCGATCCCCTGGTCGGGCAGAAGACCGGCTGGTTCTTCGACCAGCGGCGCAACCGCAAGATGGTCGCCGACTTATGCCGGACGGGCGGTGCGGTTTTGGATCTCTACTGTCACACCGGCGGCTTTGCCGTTGCCGCGGCGGCGGCGGGGGCGACAAGCGTGCTTGCCGTGGATCGTTCGACGCCGGCGCTCGAACTCGCGCGCCAGGCGGCGGCGCGAAACGGCCTCAATGGCAAGATCGCGTTCGAACATGCGGACGTCTTCGACCGGATCGAGGCGCTCGGTGCCGAAGGCCGGCGTTTCGACGTCGTGGTCGCCGATCCCCCGGCGTTCGTCAAGGCGCGTAAGGATCTGGGCAGCGGCGCCAAGGGCTATCGCAAGCTGGTGCGCCTGGCGGCCGAACTGGTCGCGCCGGGCGGATTCCTGTTCGTGGCGTCGTGTTCGCACAACATGTCGCCCGATCTGTTCGCCGCCGAGGTCGCGAAGGGGCTGTCGACGGCCGGGCGCGGCGGGCGGGTGCTGGCGGCGACGGGGGCCGACGTCGACCATCCGGTGCATCCGCATCTGCCGGAAACGCAGTATCTGAAGGCTTTATTGTTGCAGGTGGATTGATCCGCCGCGTCAGCCGTAGCGCATCTTCGCGAACAGCACGTAGGCCGCCATCGGCAGCGTCACGGCGTTGGCGTAGATCAGCGGCAAGTCCCAGATCAGCACGCCGTAAATCAGCCACAGCACGACGCCCGTGGTCATGACCGAAAACATGATCAGCGAAATGTCGCGGGTCGATTTCGTGCGCCAGACCTTCACCGCCTGGGGCAGGAACGCGAACGTGGTGAGCGTGGCGGCCATCAGGCCGATGACGGTGACGGTGTTCATGGCGGCGCGGGAAATCCGGTTAGCGGGCGTCGTTCAAGGACCAGTCGTAATCGTAGCCGTCGATCGTCGGCCCGGTCGATAGAAATTCCTTCAGCGCCGGTTCCGCGAATGCCGTCAGATGACCGAATAGGGCCGTTTTGTCCTTGCCGAAATCGTCCCGGAACCAATCGTAAATCGAGGACAAGCGCACGCCGCCACCGCTTCGGCGCACGCCGCGGGGATGGTTGATATAAGCCCGCGCCGCCGCGTCCATCAGACGTTCCGCGTTCGCCGCCGTAAAGGCCTCGGCCGGCAGGTTCGGGCAGCCGATTGAGGCGCAGTTGACGGCATAATGAATGCGCGGATCCTTCCAGACCGGGCGCAGGATGCGATGTTCGATGTCGTCGAGGGAAACGTCCTCGCCCTCGATTTTCAGGAGCTTTCTGCCCCATGGACCGGAGGAAAACAGGCCGGGCGAAATGCGGATATCCTTGATGCCGTCGACCGGATAATGATCGAGCACGACCTTGACCGTCAGCGCGTTGTAAAGATTGATCCAGTACGCCCGCTGTTCGGCGCGGCGCAGCGCCGTGACCCGTGTCGCGGCGAGGCGCTCGACGTATCCGCCGAGCGCCGCCTTGTCCGCCGCCGGAACCTTGGCGTAAGCGATCCGGGCGATGCTGTCCTTGCCGGCAACGACGTGCGCCTTCAGGAATCGGTCCCACGGCGCATGATCGATGGCGATTGTCGCGTTTTCGTCGTGGGCGGCGAAGCGCGGCCACAGCTCGGCCTTCGGTGCCGCCGCCGCCGGCAGCGCGAGAAACATCGCGAGAAGGAACGCCATCGTCCGCGTCATGGCCGGGACCATAAACGCCGGCCGACTTCACGCGGAATCACTTTCGCGCGACGATGAACAGACGGCGAAAGGGAAACAGCGTGCGCCCGTCGGCGCGCTTCGGATAGGCCTTGCGGATGCGCGCCTTGTAGTCGGTCCAAAAGGCTTCACGCTCTTCGCCCTCGAGCGCGTCGAGCGCGGGCTTCAGCGACGAGCCCTTGGTGTATTCGGCGACCGGGTCCTCGCCCTCCAGGGCCTGCACGTAGACCGTCTCCCAGATGTCGACGTCGGCGGCCAGAGGCCGCAGTAGGTCGTAATAAAAACCGTAGTCGTGCATCGGGAACTGGCGTAGCGCCGCCAGAACCGTGCTTTTCCATGGGCCGGCTTCGGCCGATTCAAACATGCCCCGGTGCGAGGGCTCGTGAAAGTTCTTGGGCATTTGCACGGCGAACACGCCGCCCGGCGCCACGTTATTCATCAGATGCGGGAACAGGGTTTCGTGTCCGTCGAGCCAATGCAGTGCCGCGTTCGAATAAAGCACGTCGGCGGGCGCCGCCGGCTTCCAGGTCCGAAGATCGGCCGGCTGCCAATCCAGCGCCGGCATGTCCTTCCTGGCGCGCGCCAGCATCTCGGGCGAATCGTCGATGCCTGTCACCCGGGCATCGGGCCAGCGTTCGGCCAGCAGTTTCGTCACGTTGCCGGGCCCGCAGCCGAGATCGAATACGGTTTTCGGGGTTTCGGCCGCTACTCGGGCCAGCAGGTCGAGCGCCGGGCGCAGCCGATGGCCGGCGAACTTCAGGTATTGCGCGGGATTCCAGGAAGCCATGTCCGTTCTTATCCTCGGGCGGCCGTCGGTGGCGGAGGCGCGGCTTCCCCCGCGGCCGGAGTCAGGGGAAGGACGACGCGAAAGACGGTACCCTTGGGGCCCGTCGATACCAGTTCGATGTTGCCGCCGTGCGCCTTCAAGGCATCCCTGACAATGGGCAGGCCGAGACCGGTGCCACCCTTGCGACCGGACCCGGCGAAGGGTTGGAACAGGTTCTCCATCGCCCTGTTGGACATGCCGGATCCGTTGTCGGCGAGGTCGACGGCAACCCGTCCGCCGTAGGTGTCGGCGGTGATTCGGATGCGGTCGGCGCCGGCCTCCAGCGCGTTGCGGCCCAGGTTGACGAAGACGCGAAACATCTGGTCGCGGTCCGCATGGAGGCGAATGCCGGGAGCGACGGCGTTCTCCCAGACGACCGGCCGGTCGTGTTCGCCGTCCTTGAGGTTCAGTCCCGCCTCGGCGACAAGATCGGCGAGATCGAACGTCGACGAGAACAACACCGGCGCCGCGTCGGAAACGTAATCGAGCGTCTGGCTGCACAGGGTTACGGCGCGATCGATGGCGCTATAGAGCCTGGGTGTCACCTTTTTGACCTCGGGGTCGTCGATGTCGGCCAGGCGATCCGACACCAGCATCGCGGTCGAAAGGCTGTTGCGAAGGTCGTGATTGATCTTGGCGACCGCGGCGCCGAGCGCGGCGAGTCGCGTCTTCTGCGTCAGCGCGGCGCGCAATTCGTCCTGCATCACTTGAAGCTCGCGCTGGGCGAAGCCGATTTCGTCGGCGCGCTTCGACGGCGATGCCGTGCCGCCGCCTTCCGGGTCATGCCGAAATCGGGTCATGCTTTCCGTGATCCGCCGTATGGGCCGCACGATCAGCCATTGCAGGCTGACGTAGACCAGCGTCGCGGTGAACAACGAAATGACGATCGACAGCGTCAGAATCCGCCACGAGAACGCGAGCATGGCGTGGCGCAGCGGACCCTCGTCGAGGACGATCTCGATGGTCGTTGCCGGGTCCTTCGGCACCGTGCCGACGACGCGCAACACGCGGTTTTTGTCTTGGGCCAGCGTGACGAAGGCATCCCTGATCAGCATGAAGAATCGGTCGTCGCGGACGTCGACGGTGATGTCGACCTTGGGCGGCATGTCGTCCAGGACCATCAGCGACCGCCGGTCGGCGCGCTTCAGTACGATGCCGTAGGAATCGGTGTTGGACAGAAGCTCGCGTTCGATCGAATGGCCGATGGCCGCCGCCGGCATCGCCGCATAGGCGGCGACCGCGAGGTGCGCGCGCACGATATGGTCTTCCAGCCAGGTTTTGCGGAACCGCGCCACCGACGGGGCCCAGATCAGGAATTCCGCCACCATGACGAAAAAGACCGTCAGCACCAGAAGCCTGGCCGACAGGCTGGCGCCGGCACGCGGCGGGCGGGGCGTGATCTCGGTCATCGACGGGAAAAGACTAACCCATTGCCGGCCGGCCCGCCAGCGGCCGGGTCACCCGAACCAGGTCAGGAAGCGGACGATCTTCTTGGTCCGTTCGCTGAACAGCGATGCGGTATAGAAGCTGCCGGCGGCGCGTTTCGAAACCTCGCCGAACGTGGGATAGGGCGCGATCATCTGCGCCAGGGCGCCG
>CAZDFF010000073.1:0-13969 GCA_964504425.1 uncultured Hyphomicrobiales bacterium | reverse complement strand
ATGTAGCCGTTCCGCGTGATGATGCCGGTGCGGGTGCCGGCGAAGATCCCCAGCGCCTCGTTGCCGTACCGCTCGCGCACGGCCGTCATCTTGGCGGCGATCTCGTCCAGCGCCTGGTCCCAGGAAATCGGCTCGAACTTGCCCTCGCCGCGCTCGCCCACACGCTTCAGCGGTTTGGTCAGGCGCTTTTCGTTGTTGTAGAGCTGCACCGTCAGCTGCGACTTCGGGCACACCTTGCCCTTCAGGATCGGATCGTCCTCGTTGCCGGTGATCTGCACCAGCTTGTCGCCGCTGAAATGGAACTTGGTGGAACAGCAATTGAAGCAGATGTTGCAGCCGCCGGGTTCGACCCGGTCGATCTTTCGCTCCTCGCGCGGCACGCGATAGGGCGCGGTAGGCTTCGATTCGGCGACCGGCTTGTGCTTCCGGCCCGCTTCCATCAGGGCGGGGCGTTGCCGGCCCTCGACGGCGTCGGAACGTTTTTGTTGGTTGATCTTGTCGAGGTAGACGGTCGCCGGGTCCATCAGGAAATGGTCGTGGTCGCGGAGCACGCGGCCTTCCTTCGCGGCGCGGGCCAGATGGTCGGATCGCTCGCCGAAGCTGATGGCGTACCCGGGACAGACGCTGGCGCAAGCCGGGCCTTTGCCGATCTGGCGCCGGTCGTGGCACAGGTCGCACTTGACGGAATGATGGTCGACCGCGTCGTAGCCCATGGCGCCGTAAGGGCAGGCGACGACGCACTCGCCGCAGCCGGTGCAGCGGTCTTCCAACACGCGGACGACGCCGGTGTCGGGGTCTTTGATAATGGCCTTGGGATTGACCGGGCAGGCGCGTAGGCAGGCCGGGCGTTCGCAGTGCTGGCAAGTGACCGTGAGGAAATCGAGCCCCGGCGCGGCCGGGTCGCCCAGCCACACCACCTTGTTGCGGAACTCGCCGGGACCGAGCCCGTGTTCCTGCTTGCACGCCACCTCGCAGCTTTTGCAGCCGATGCAGCGCTCCAGGTCGATCATCAGGGAAAGGCGTCCCATGGTCCTCACCACGCCGTCAGGTGCCACCAGGTGATCGGTCCGCCGCCGGCGACGTAGCCGGCGAAGAACGTCACGGTGATCACATGAATGAAGATACCGAGGACGAACAGGTAGGCGATAGCCAAATGCAAGGGACGCCAGAAGGCCTGTTCCAGGCCGACCGACGCGCGCATCCCCATCAGGCGGTTTTCCTCGCGCACCAGGCGGCCGTAGGCGAGCGCCTTCCGCGGCGATCGCAGGCGATGGGCGAGCGTCAGCGAGAACGTGCCTTCCCGGGCGCCCGGGTCGATGTCGGCGAGAAGCCTCTTCTTTTCCGCGATCACGGCGGCGAGGCGCGAGCGATCGACCCCGGCCGCCGGCGCGAAGGCCCGCTGCTTGGTGGCGAAGGTCGCCGCCATGCGCCGCGATCCCCGCACCCGGGCCCAGACCCCGAGCGCGACCAGGGCGACGATGGCGAGCAGCAGCAGCGCCGGCGGCCGGCGCAGGAATCCGCCCGAATGGACGGCGATCAGCACCGCGCCCAGCGTGCTGCAAACCACGTGGGCGATGAACCACGCCTGGGGCGAGCCGCCCCGGCCGGTGCGCTTGACCAGCACGAACGCCATCGACACCAGCAGCAGCAGCGCTCCGGCGACGCCGGTGAAATAAAGCTGCGGACTGCCCGGGGTGCGCCAGGCTTCGGGCAGAAGCGGCCGCGCCAGGCCGAAATAGACGATCAGGATCGCGGCGGCGGCGGCGATCAGGAGGATCAAAAGGCGGTTGCTGAGGTCGGGGCGCGTCATGGGCGGCAAGGTTCCCACGGCGCGGGGCCGACGATCAAGCGACGGTTGGCCGCCTATCGGGCCGGCGGACCGGGGCGATCCGCCATCGGCGCGATTCCCCGCAAGCAACGCGCTTTCCGGGCGGCTATCATGGCGGCCATGACCCGATTGAGCGTCTTGATTCTCGGCGGCACCACGGAAGGCCATGCGCTGGCGTCGGCCCTGGCCGGACGGCCCGGCGTGCGCGTCGTCAGCTCCCTGGCCGGGCGCACCGCCAACCCGCGCCTGCCGCCGGGCGAGGTCCGGGTCGGCGGCTTCGGCGGCGCCGAGGCGCTCGCCGACTATCTGGCGGAGCAAAAAATAAATGCCGTCGTCGACGCGACCCATCCCTTCGCCGCGGTCATGGGGAAAAACGCCGCTGCCGGCTGCGAAAAGGCGAACGTACCGCTGCTGCGGCTGGAACGCCCGGCGTGGCAACCGGCGCCCGGCGACGATTGGACCGAGGTCGACGATTGGGACGCGGCGGCGCTTATCCTTGGAAAGCGATCGCGGCGGGTTCTGCTCGCCGTCGGGCGCCAGGAACTGGCGCCGTTCGCGGCACTCGACGACGTGTGGTTCCTGGTCCGCTCGGTCGAGGCGCCGGACCCGATGCCGCCGTTCAGGCAGGCCGAACTTCTGTTGACGCGCGGGCCGTTCACGTTGGCGGGCGAACGCGACCTGCTGCGTGCCCGCCGCATCGACACCATTGTGTGCAAGAACAGCGGCGGGGCGGCGACCGACGCGAAGCTGATGGCCGCGCGCGAACTCGGACTCAAGGTCGTGATGCGGCGGCGACCGTCCCGGCCCGACCTGCCGACCGTCGCTTCGGTCGAGGACGCGGTCGCCTGGCTGGGATCGCTCGGCGCGGCCTGAGGTTACGCTTCGCCTTCGGCCGCGTGTTTCAACGGGCGGTTGCCCGCCAGCTTGCGCAGCAGCACGTAGAACACCGGCGTCAGGAAGATGCCGAACGCGGTCACGCCGATCATGCCCGAGAACACGGCGACGCCCATGGCCCGGCGCATCTCGGCGCCGGCGCCGGTCGAGAGCACGAGGGGCAGCACGCCCATGATGAAGGCGAGAGACGTCATCAGGATCGGCCGCAGCCTGAGCCGGCTGGCCTCGATCGCCGCCGCGAGCGGCTTGCGCCCGGCGAATTCCAATTCGCGCGCGAACTCGACGATCAGGATCGCGTTCTTGGCCGACAGGCCCACCAGCACGATCAGGCCTATTTGGGTGAACACGTTGTTGTCGCTTTTCGAAATCCACACCCCGGTCATCGCCGCCAGCAGCGCCATCGGCACGATCATGACGATGGCCAAGGGCAGGGTCAGGCTTTCGTACTGCGCCGCCAGCACCAGGAACACCAGCAGCAGGGCCAACGGAAACACCCAGATTCCGGAATTGCCGGCCAGGATTTGCTGATAGGTCAGATCCGTCCACTCGAACGCGAATCCCTTGGGCAGGGTTTCCGCCGCGACGCGCTCGACCGCCGCCTGGGCCTGGCCGGTCGAGAAGCCGGGCGCCGGGCCGCCGCTGACGTCGGCCGCGAGAAACCCGTTGTAGCGCATGGCGCGTTCCGGCCCGGCCGCCTGGCGCACGTCGAGCAGCGCCGCGAGCGGCACCATCTCGCCGTCGCGCGAGCGCACCTTGAGCCGCGATATGTCGTCGGCATGCGCCCGGAACGGCGCGTCGGCCTGGACGCGCACCGAATAGGTGCGGCCGAATAAATTAAAGTCGTTGACGTAGACCGAGCCCAGATAGATCTGCAGGGTCTCGAACACGTCGGTCACGGCGACGCCCAACTGGCGCGCCTTGGTGCGATCGACGCCCGCTTGAACTTGCGGCACGTTGACCTGGAAACCGGTGAACAGCCCGGCCAGTTCCGGCGTCGCGTGGGCCTTGGTCAGGAACGCCTTGGTCGCGGCATCGAGCGCCGCGTAGCCGAACCCGGCGCGATCCTCGATCTGCAGCTTGAAGCCGCCGGTCGTGCCCAGCCCCTGCACCGGCGGCGGCGGGAACATGGCGATGAAGGCGTCCTGGATGGCGAAGAATTTTTGGTTGAGCTGCTGCGCGACGACTTCGCCGCTCAGGCCCTGCGCCTCGCGCTCCTTGAACGAGGTCAGGGTGACGAACACGATGCCGGCGTTGGAACTGTTGGTGAAACCGTTGATCGACAGGCCCGGGAAGGCGACGGCGGCCTGGACGCCCGGCTGCTTCATGGCGATGTCGCCCATGCGCCGGATCACGTCTTCGGTGCGGTCCAAGGTCGCCGCGTCCGGCAACTGCGCGAAGCCGATCAGGTATTGCTTGTCCTGGCCCGGTACGAAGCCGCCGGGGACGGTCTTGAACAGGCCCCAGGTGGCGCCGACCAGCAGCAGGTAGACCGCCATGGTCACCGTCTTGCGGCCGAGGATGCCGCGCACGCCCTGGCCGTAGCCGTCCGAGCCCCGGCGGAATCCTTTATTGAAGCCGCGGAACAGCCAGCCCAACGCCTTATCCATGCCGCGGGTCAGCCAGTCCTTGGGCGAATCGTGGCCCTTCAGCAGCAGCGCCGCCAAGGCCGGCGAGAGGGTCAGCGAATTGATTGCCGAGATCACCGTCGAAATGGCGATGGTCAGCGCGAATTGCTTGTACAGCTGCCCGGTCAGGCAGCTGATGAAGGCCAAGGGCACGAACACCGCGATGAGAACCAGGGCAATCGCGATGATCGGCCCCGATACCTCGCGCATGGCGCGGTAGGTGGCGTCGCGCGGCGACAGGCCTTCCTCGATGCCGCGCTCGACGTTTTCGACCACGACGATGGCGTCGTCGACCACGATGCCGATCGCCAGCACCAGGCCGAACAGGCTGAGCGCGTTGATCGAAAACCCGAACATGTACATGACCGCGAAGGTGCCGACGATCGAAATCGGCACCGCGACCAGCGGGATGATCGAGGCCCGCCACGTCTGCAGGAACAGGATCACCACCAGCACCACCAGCGCCACGGCTTCCAGCAGCGTCGTCACCACCGCGTCGATTGAGGCGCGCACGAACTGGGTCGTGTCGTAGACGATTTGGTAATCGACGCCTTCCGGCATGGTCTGCTTGATCTCGGCCATCAGCGTGCGCACGTCGTCGGCGATGCGGATGGCGTTCGATCCCGGCGCCTGGAAGATCGGCACCGCGACCGCCGGCTTGTTGTTCAGGAGCGAACGCAGCGCGTGGTCGGCCGCGCCCAGCTCGATGCGCGCGACGTCGCGCAGCCGCGTCACCTGGCCGTCGGCGCCGGTCTTGACGATGATGTCGCCGAATTCCGCCTCGCTGCGCAGCCGCCCCTGGGCGTTGACGGAAAGCTGGAACTGGACGTCCGGGCCGCTCGGCGGGCCGCCCACCGTGCCGGCCGCCGCCTGCACGTTCTGGGCGCCGATCTCGCGCACGATGTCGCTGGCCGACAGGCCGAGCGTCGCGACCTTTTCCGGGTCCAGCCACACCCGCATGGCGTAGTCGCCCGAGCCGAACAGTTGCACCTGGCCGACACCGTTGATTCGCGCCAGCCGGTCCTTGACGTTCAGCAGCGCGTAATTGCGCAAATAGGTCATGTCGTAGCGGTCGTTGGGCGACAGCAGGTGCACGACCATGGTCAGGTCCGACGACCCCTTGACCGTCGTGATGCCCAATCGCCGCACCTCTTCCGGCAGGCGCGGCTCGGCCTGGGTCACCCGGTTCTGCACCAGTTGCTGCGCCTTGTCCGGGTCGGTGCCCAGCTTGAAGGTGACGGTCAGGGTCATGACGCCGTCGGTGGTCGCCTGGCTGCCCATGTAGAGCATGCCGTCGACGCCGTTCATGGCTTCCTCGATGGGCGTCGCCACGGTTTCGGCGATGACCTTCGGATTGGCGCCGGGATATTGCGCACGCACCAGCACGGACGGCGGCACCACCTCGGGGTATTCCGAAATCGGCAGCGCCCGGATCGCGAGCAGGCCGGCGATGAAGATGAGCATGGAGAGCACGCCGGCGAAGATCGGCCTGTCGATGAAGAATTTGGAGATGTTCACGGCGACGGCTCCGGTTCGACCTAAAGAAGAGGCGGACCGGATTGCCGGTCCGCCTCGCTTTCGGGGGAGGGGAGGTTCAGTTCTTGGCGGCGTCGGCGGGCCGCAGGCGCGCCGCGATGTAGGGCGATCCGTCCATGGCGACCGTCTGCGGCGCCAGCAGCACGCCCGGGCGCACCCGCAGCAGGCCGTTGACGACGACGCGGTCGCCCGCTTCCAGGCCGCGCGTGACGATGCGCAGTCCGTTCACGTGCCCACCCAGATCGATCTCGCGATAGGCGGCGCGGTTCTCGGCGTCGACGATCAGCACGTACTTCTTGTCCTGGTCGGTGCCGATGGCGCGTTCGCTGACCAGCAGCAGCGGCTCCGGCGTCGCCAGGCCCATGCCCAGGCGCGCGAACTGCCCCGGCATCAGGGTGCCGTCGGGATTGTCGAACACGGCGCGCAGGCGGACCGTGCCGCTCTTGGCGTCGACCGTGTTGCCGATCATCTGCAGCTTGCCGGTGCGGACTTCGTCCTTGCCGGCCGCGTCGGTCATGCGCACGGGGATGCGGGCGATGTCGCCGCGGGCCTCGCCGTCGGCCGGCAGCGCCTTGAGCGCGCGGCGGACCGCCTGTTCGTCGGCGTCGAAGCCGGCGTAGACCGGGTCGACGGATACCAATGTCGTCAGGATCGGCGACGCCGGTCCGGCGGCGATCAGGTTGCCGACCGTGATCTCGGCCTTGCCGACGCGGCCCGAGATCGGCGCGCGGATTTCGGTGTAGCCGAGGTTGAGCCGCGCCGAGGTCAGCGCCGCGCGGGCCGCGCGCAGGGTCGCCTCGGATTCGCGATAGGCGTTGTCGCGCCGGTCGAGATCGCGCTGCGGAATGTTGCCGGTATGAACCAGCTTCTGGCCGCGCGTATGTTCGAGCCGGGCGAACGCCAGGCGGGCCTCGGCGGCGGCGACCTCGGCGCGGGCGCGTTCGACCTCGGCGGCGAACGGCGCCGGATCGATGGTGAACAGCAGGTCGCCCTGCTTTACCAATCCGCCCTCGCGGAAATGGACGGACTCCACGGCGCCGGACACGCGCGATCGGATATCGACCCGTTCGACCGCTTCCAGGCGGCCGGAATACTCGCTCCAGGTCGTCGCGTCGTGGCGCTCCACGGTCGCGACCGAAACCGGCACGGCCTGCGGACCGGCGTTGGCGGCGGCATTGGCTTGCTTGCCGTCGCCCCGCGGATCGGAAATCAGCAGGGTGCCGACGGCGACGGCCGCGGCCACGGCGATTCCCGCGCCCCACAGGACCTTATTGTTGGCAAGTCGCGACATGGCGATCTCCTCGTCCCGAGATCCGGAAGCCCCTAGCTTTCGGATGGATATTGTGTACCGTTCGATATAAATACTGGGCGGTATGGATAAGGGGTGGACATTCGCCTGTCAACCGCTTATTTTACCGATAGGTATAAAAATTGAGAAACAAAGTTTCGTATTAGGAGACATCGTAATGGCCTTGGGCCGCCCCCGCACGTTCGACATCGACGAGGCCCTGAATCGCGCCCTCTATGTGTTCTGGCGCAAGGGTTACGAGGGCACGTCGTTGACCGACCTGACCGAGGCCATGGGCATCAACCGACCCAGCCTTTATGCCGCCTTCGGCAATAAGGAAGCCCTGTTCCGCAAGGCGTTCGACCGTTACGTCGAGGAGAAGGGCGTCTATATCCGTAATGCCCTGGCGGCGCCGACCGCGCGCGAGGTGGTCGAACGGCTGCTGCTGGACGGCGCCGACATGTTGACCGAACCGAACAGCCCGGCCGGCTGCCTGGCGGTCCAGGGCGCGCTGTCCTGCGGCGACGACGCCGATTGCATCCGCCAGGAATTGGCGCACCGCCGCGCCGAGGCCGAAGGATGGATCCGCGAACGGTTCGAACGCGCCAAGGCCGAAGGCGACCTGCCGCCCGACGCCGTTCCGGCCGACCTCGCCCGCTACGTCGCGACCGTGGCGCAGGGCATGGCGGTCCAGGCTTCCGCCGGCGCCACCCGCGACGACCTGCGCCGGGTCGCCCAGACCGCGCTGATCGCGTTTCCGAAAACGAATTAGGCCGGGTTCGCGCAAACCGATTCTCGGCTATTCTTCCCCGCATCGTCGGCATTCCGCCGGCATTGGGTCGCGATGACGACGATTGCCTCGATCCTCGGCGGTATCGGCCTCTTCCTGCTCGGCATGTGGATGCTGACCGACGGCCTGAAGCTGGCCGCCGCCGGCACCCTACAGGCGATCCTGCGTTCGGCCACCAGTTCGCGCTGGCGCGGCCTGCTCGCCGGGATGCTGATCACGGCGATCGTGCAATCCTCCAGCGCGGTGACGGTCGCGACCATCGGCTTCGTCAACGCCGGGCTGCTCAATCTCACCCAGTCCGTGTGGGTCGTGTTCGGCACCAACGTCGGCACGACGATGACCGGCTGGCTGGTCGCGGCGGTGGGCGTCAAGGTGGACGTCGGCGCGCTTGCCCTGCCGCTTCTGGGCGTCGGCATGCTGCTTCGCCTAGCCGCCCAGGATCGGCCGCGGCCGTCCGGTTTCGGCCAGGCGATCGCCGGGTTCGGCGCCTTCTTCCTGGGCATCGGCTTCCTGCAACAAGGCTTCGGCGCGCTCGCGCCCGGCCTGGCACTGCCCGAACTCGATCCGTCGCATTGGGTCACGGTCCTGCTGTTCGTTGGCTTCGGGATCGCGCTGACGGTCATGACCCAGTCCTCGAGCGCCGCCGTCGCCATCGTGCTGACGGCGGCCGGCGGCGGCGGCGTTCCCCTGGCGCTGGCCGCGGCCACGGTGATCGGCACCAATATCGGCACCACCTCGACCGCCGCGTTCGTGGCGATCGGCGCGACTCCGCCCGCCAAGCGGGTGGCCGGCGCCCATATCGCGTTCAATCTTCTGACCGCCGTTGTCGCACTGGTATTGTTCCCCTGGCTGCTGGCCGCGAGCGAAGCGATCGTCCGCCATGTCGGCCGCGCCATCGACATCGCCGTGACGTTGGCCGTCTTCCACACGCTCTTCAACTGTCTCGGCGTGATCCTGATCTGGCCGGTCGCGCCGTGGCTGGTGCGCTGGCTCGGCAGGCGATTCGTGTCCGCGGACGAGGAAATCGGCCGTCCCCGCCACCTCGATTCGACCCTGGCGGGCGTGCCCGACCTTGCGCTGCGCGGCCTGGTGCTGGAGGCGATGCACATGGCCGGCATCGTGTTCAGGATCGCCCTGTCGCGCATCGACGATTCGACACCCCGGCCGGCCGATATCGCCCACAGGGAACGAGGCGTCCTGCGGCTGGGCCGCGAGATCCGATCCTTTATCGGCGAAGTGAACAAGGGGCCGGTGCCGGAAGGCATCGTGGATGCCATTCCCGATATCGTTCGCGGCGTCCAGCACCTGGAAGAGGTCGTCGTCATCGCCGCCGAACTGTCGGAGATCGAGCTTCGGCCGATGGACGACGACATCGAAGCCGACGTGACCGCCCTGCGGCGGATGACCGTGGACAGCCTTCGGCTGGCCTGGCCGGAAAGCGAAGGCGGGTCCGGCGAGCCGTCGTTCGAGGAACTGGCGCCGGAGATCGAGAAGACCTACCAGCGCGTGAAAGGCGCTCTTCTCCACGCCGCCGCGCTCGGCCGCACAGACGTCGGTGCGATGGAAGCCATGTTGCGCTATATCCGCCTACTGCGCCAATGCGCCGAGGCCGGGCGCAAGGCACGGCGGCGGCTACGGCCCTGGAACGCCCGCATCGCCGCGGCGAAGAACGCGCCCGAGACGATGGCGGCGGAGAATTCCAAGCCGGACTGAAACGGGCGCCGTCCTATTGCGATTCCGGCGTGACCTCGATCGCGCCGAAACAATCCATCTCGACCCTGTTTTCGGCCAGGCACAGGTTGAAGAAAATCTCGTAGCACTGGTTCTTGCCGGCTTCCATCGGCGGCAGCGGCACCGCCTGCGCGTCGGCCAGCGCGAGCGTGCCGCGATGGGTCGAACGGCCGGTCTTGCCGCAGACGCTGTGCCAGATCTCGAACCCGACCGCGAACGAATGATCCTTGATCCGCTCGACCGTGAACCGGACCTTCTCGTCGCGGAACGTGCAGCGGATCGTGTCGCCTTCCCATTTCCCGCACTCGGCGGCGCGGGCCGGGGAGGCGAGCATGACAAGCGCGGCCACGGCGAAGGCGAAAGGCGTGACGGCTCGGTGCATCGGCGGGGCGTTCCAAAATCGCGGACGGACACACGCTCGTGGCGCTTCGGAGTTTGACATTTGATCCCCGCTCGCGGCAATCAAGGGCGAACCGGCCGATTCCTGAGCCCGCGCCGCGCCGGCGTTCGGGCCGCGGGGCCTAGGCCTTCATCCCCCGGACGATCAGGCCGATCGCGGTCGCGAACAGCACCGCCAGCACGGCGTAGCGAAACGCCGCGGCGGGAATCCTGTGGCGGATCCGAATGCCGACCCAGGTGCCCGCCATGACCGGCAGGAACACGGCGAGCGAATAGAAGATCAGGGTCGGGTTGTAGAGATCGAGATACAGAATGCTGGCCATCTGGCCGACGTCGAAAAAGACGTAGACGGAACACGACATGAAGACGAACTCGGCTGTCGTCAGGTTCATGCTGTAGAGATACATCGCCGTCTGCGGCCCGCCGATCCCCGTGAGCCCCTGGCCCAGCCCCGTCGCGGCGCCGAACACGGCGCCCCACGGCTGCTCGTGCCGGGTGGGAATGCGGATCGGCTTGGTGCGAAGTTGGAGAAAAATGAACCCGACGATGGCCGCACCCAGCACGATGAGCAGCACCCGGCCGGGCAGGTTGGCCAACAGGTAGGTCGCGACCGCCACCGCGACGAAGCCCGCGATGGCGAACCAGCGCAGGCGCCAGACCAGGCGCCAGGAAAGCATGCGCTTGGATTCGAACACCATGACGATGTCGCTGACGCACTTGGCGCCGAACAGGCTGAGGATCGCGGTCTGCACGTCGATGAAGGCGGCGATGACCGAAACCCCGACGATCCCCAACCCCATCGTCGTCACGCCCTTGACGATCGCGGCGACGAAGGACGCGGCGACGATGATGCCGATCGCCATCGCGCCTTGTGGATCGAACGCGGGAATCATGCGAACGCGAAATCCAGTGATCGCCGAATGCCGGCAAGGCCCAAGTCCAGAATGCGACTATGGCGGCTTGCGTCTCGTCATCAAGTCGAAATGTCGCCTCGCGCCGCAATAGGGCGTCCGTTGCCGGCGGCGGAAGGCGGCGTTACGCGGCCAGGGGCGACGAAGGGCGATGGGATGAAGCGCCCGCGCGCCCGAGGAAAATTTGCTCGCGCGTCCCTCACGTACCCATGGCGTCGGCGAGCTCTTCCATGCTCGCCGCCGAAACGTCCCAGTCCTCTTCCGGGCCCAGGTCCTGCTTCTGCAATTCGCCGTATTCGGTCGGCCGGTTGACGTAGCCGGTCGCCAGCCCGTGCAGGCGCGCGCTGCGCAAATCGTAATTGTGCGCGGCCACGACCATGACCTCCTGCGGCGCGAGATTCAGGAACGTCGCCACCCCCAGATAGGTTTCCTTGTCGGGCTTGAAGTGGTGCACGATGTCGGCGGAAAAAATGCAATCCCACGGAAGGCCGGCGTGCTTCGCCATGTCGACCAGGCAGCGCACCGATCCGTTGGAAAACGTCGACACGATGTATCTGGATTTCAGGCGCGTGATGCCCGGCACCGAATCCGGCCACGGGTTCAGCCGGTGCCAGGCTAGGTTCAGGTAACGCTTCTCGCCTTCGCTCAGGTCCCCGATCTCGAACGTCGCCAGCAGTTCGTCCAGCCGCTCGCGCATCAGCACGTCGTTGTCGGCCCACGGGCGAAGGCCTTTTCGGACCTGGTCCATCGCCGGGTAATAGCCGCCGCGCCAGGCGTCGGCGAAGGCGATCCAGTCGCGATCGACGCCCTTGGGGCCGAAGAACGAAGCCATGTCGGCGGCGACCGACGTGCGCCAGTCGACCACGGTGCCGAAGGTGTCGAAGACGAGGGCCTTGATGCCGAGGACGGTCATGGGTTTCCAGATGGTCGGATGTTGCTATGGCGGGTCGGTCCCGCATACCCGATATAGCCCGCATCGGGCAACCGCTCTCAGCCAAATCTTGACATTCCCATTAGAGGAATGATATCATAATCCACTGTGCGCCGGCTTCGGCGGGCCGCCGGAGGGCGACAGCTGAATTCTTTTGAATCAATGCATTACGACCAAAAATGATGACAAAAGATGACAAAGGATGACAAAAGATGACAGCGTCGAAAATTTTTCCGTCGCATCCGTTTTGGAATCAATCGGTTACGGCGAAAGGGCCGCACGGAACCGATCTAAAACCGATTGAAACCGCATCTTTTTCGTCGGGGACCGTTTCGAACCCGGGCTAGGATCGTCGCGGGACGCGTCGGCGGGGGCCGGGAAAATCCGGCGTCCGCCGGGTTCGCGGTGAAGCCACCCGGCGGACGCCGTAGGGAGGTACTTCGGTCGCCGCCGGCGCGCCCTTTCGGAACGGTCGCCGTCGGCGGAATCGTTCCGGCCGAGGCGCTCTACCAACGGGCCCCGGCCGAATGCGGATCGCGAACGCCCGCCGCGCGCGGCCGGACTCGAAATCGAGCGCTTGGCGCGGCACACCCGAAGCCCACGGCGCGTAAGCCGAACGGGATCCGGGGAACGTCGGATTTGTCTTTGAAGAAAAGTTGTCGGCGGCGAGTTGCCGGCCGACCGAGACGCATCTTGAAGAAACACCTCGGGCAAAGCGAAGCGTCCGGACGCTAGCACCCGGAATCGCCCGTGCGCCATGGACATCTATTCTCAAGGCGCGGCGCGGTTGGGAACGGCTTATTTGCGGCTTGCGACGGGGCGAAAACGAACCGGAACGATCAGTCCGCGCCGTCGATCGGCACGCCGGGCGCCCACTTGCTGGTGCGGATGGACAGGGCGGATTTGACGTGGTTCACGTTCGGCGCGGGCGTCAGCTTGGTGGTCAGGAAGGTCTGGTAGGCGTCCCAGTCGGCGGCAACGACCTTGAGCAGGAAGTCGGTTTCGCCCGCCAGCATGTGGCACTCGCGCACCTGGGGCCAGGTGCCGACCAGGGCCTCGAACGCCTCGAGGTCGCTTTCCGCCTGCGAGGCGAGCCCGACCTGGGCGAACACGGTCACATTGAAGCCCAAGGCCTTGGCCTCGACCTCGGCGTGGTAGCCCTTGATGAAGCCCGCGTCCTCGAGCGCCCGCACGCGCCGCAGACAGGGCGGCGCGGAGATGCCGGCACGCTTGGCCAGTTCAACGTTGGTGATGCGGCCGTCCCGCTGCAAATCCTTCAGGATGCGCCGGTCGATGCGGTCGAGCTTGACCCGTTGCATGGCGGCTGGTGCCTCCCCCGAGGCGGTCGTTGGGCGACGGGGATGAAATTACCTGGGGAAATTATATTACGCAATAAAATTACAAAATCAGGCACGCAATCGACCCCCGCGACGGGCGCCCGGCCCGGCGACCATGCCCTATCCGCCATGCTTGCGGGCGGTCGCGGCGGTTTCTACATTTACCGGGCCCGCCGCGCGAAACAGCCGTGTCCCAAGGAGTTGCCATGCCCAGCCGCCATCACGCCAAGGTCCTGATCGTCGGTTCGGGACCGGCGGGTTATACCGCCGCGATCTATGCCGCGCGCGCCAACCTGAAACCGATCCTGGTCGCCGGCATGCAGCCGGGCGGGCAGATGACGATCACCACCGACGTCGAGAACTATCCCGGCTTCGCCGACGTCATCCAGGGCCCGTGGCTGATGGAACAGATGAAGGCGCAGGCCGAGCACGTCGGCACCAAGATGATCGACGACGTCATCGTCGAGGCGGATCTGTCCAAGCGGCCGTTCGCGCTCAAGGGCGATTCGGGTGACACCTACACGGCGGACAGTTTGATTATCGCCACCGGCGCGCAGGCGCGCTGGCTGGGCCTGCCGTCGGAAGACACCTATCGCGGCTTCGGCGTTTCCGCGTGCGCGACCTGCGACGGGTTTTTCTTTCGCGGCAAGACCGTCGCCGTGGTCGGCGGCGGCAACACCGCCGTTGAGGAGGCGATCT
>CAZDFF010000072.1:0-14072 GCA_964504425.1 uncultured Hyphomicrobiales bacterium | reverse complement strand
GCCGGCCGGAAGTCGCGCGCGTGCTGCACCCGGCCCTTCCCGGCACGCCCGGCCACGACATTTGGAAGCGGGACTTCACGGGATGGTACGGGTTGTTCGGTGTCGTCTTCAAGCCATTCCCCAAGACAGCCGTCGAAGCGATGCTCGATGGGCTCGAACTGTTCGCGATGGGCTACAGCTGGGGCGGATATGAAAGCCTGATCGTGCCGACCTATCCGGAAAAAGTGCGGAGCGCGACGCCCTGGAACGAGGCCGGGCCGGCGATCCGCATTCACGCCGGCCTGGAAGATGCCGACGACTTGCTGGCCGATCTCGAAGCGGGCCTGAAGCGCCTTACCGCCTGATCCCGCCGGCCATCGTCGACAGCGCAAAAAGACAGAGTGCCGCGACGACGATGCTCGGCCCGGCCGGCGTGTCGAAAGTAAACGCGCCGACCATCCCGCCAACCACAGACAGGCAGCCGGCAACAATCGCCAGCACCACCATGCCTTCCGGTGTTCGGGAAAATGGGCGCGCCGCCGCCGCAGGCACAATCAGCAACGCCGTCACCAGCAGGATTCCGACGACCTTCATCGCAAGCGCGACGGTCAGGGCGAGCAACACCATGAATCCCAGATTCACCGCGGCAACCGGCACGCCTTCGACCGCGGCCAATTCTTCGCTGACGCTGGCGGCCAGGAGCGGCCGCCATAAGAACGCCAATGCCGCCAGAATGGCGCCGCCACCGCCGATCAGCCAAACGAGATCCCGTTCGGCAACCGCCAGAATGTCCCCGAACAGGTAGGCCATCAGATCCACCGCCGGCGCTTTTGCGAACCCGAGCGCAACGATGCCGAGCGCCAGACCGCCGTGAGCGAGAATGCCGAGCAGCGTATCGTGGGCAAGCCCGGTGCGGCTTTGCAGGACGACAAGAAGCACGGCAACGGAGAGACACACGACCAGAATCGCGACGTCGACGTTGATGCCCAGCAATAGCCCGATCGCGACGCCGAGCAGGGCGGCATGCGACAAGGTGTCGCCGAAATAAGCCTTGCGCCGCCACACCACGAACACGCCGAGCGCACCGGAAAGCGCCGCGACGGCAAATCCGCCGATCAGCGCGCGCAGAATGAAATCATCCATGGCCATGACCGTGCTTCGCGGGCGCGTGCCCATGAGGATGATCGTGCCCGCAAATTTCTCCGCCCTCGCCGCCTAATGGCACCACGTTGCCCGCCGCGTCGTGCGCGTGATCGTGATGATGGTGATAAACGGCCATCTCGGCCGCCACCTTGTCGCCGAACATGGCGACGAAGGCGGGATCGCGGCTGACCGCGGCGGGCGAACCGGCGCAGCAGACATGCTGGTTGATGCACAGCACCCGATCCGTCGCCGCCATGACCAGGTGCAGGTCGTGCGAAACCAGAAGGACGCCCAAGTGCCGTTCGTCGCGAATACGGCCGATCAATTTGAACAGATCCGCCTGGCCGCCGATATCGACGCCCTGCACCGGTTCGTCCAGCACCAAGAGTTCGGGATCGCGCAGCAACGCACGCGCCAAAAGCACGCGCTGGAATTCGCCGCCGGAAATGCCGCTCATCGGACTTTCCATGGTCGCCGCCGCGCCGACCTCTTCCAAGGCACGCAGGCGGCGTCCATGGCCGATATCCGCACGCGGAATTCCAAGCGAAAGAAACCGTCCGACGGTCATCGGCATCGTCGGATCGATCTGCAGGCGCTGCGGCACATAGCCGATACGAAGTCCGGGGCGGCGGACGACGCGGCCATGTTCGGGCTTCAGGAGCCCCAGCACGACACGAACCAACGTCGTCTTCCCAGCGCCGTTGGGCCCAATCAAGGTCACGATCTCGCCCGGCGCAACGGCAACATCGACGCGCGAAAGTACTTGGCGCCCGCCGAACGACACGGCCACGCCCTTGGCGGCAATAAGCGCGCCGGTGGCGGAAACGACCGATTTGCTCACGGAACCCGCTCGCTCGCTCGGCCGTCCCCGATCCGGCAATGCGGGCAAAGCCCCTCGACCTCGATGGTCGGAAATTGTACGGCAAAACCCGCGCGCCTGGCGCTATCCAGGATCGCGTCCTCTATGCGTTCGTCGCTGATCTCGGCCGCCTGCCCGCACCCGCGGCAGATCAGGAACTGAACCAGATGCGGGCGATCGGGTTCGGCACAACCGACGAAGGCGTTTCGACTGGCGATGCGATGAACGAGGCCGAGTTCCTGCAAGAATTCGAGCGCGCGATAAACGGTCGGCGGCGCCGCCCCCGTGCGCTCCTGCCGCAGCGTCTCGAGGATATCGTAGGCACCCACCGGACGATGGCTTGCCCACACCAGTTCCAGCACCCGGCGCCGAAGCGGCGTCAAGCGGGCGCCGCGTTCGGTGCAGATGGCCGCCGCACGATCAAGGGCGTCGTCCAGGCATCGATGATGGTCGTGGCGTTTGTCGGGAAACGGAACGTTTTCCTTGCGTGCGGCTGGCACGGCGAGCTCCTCGGCATTGGCAATTAAGATATAATATAACATATATAGCAAATAAACACCCGCATCGGATTTCGAACCGCCAAAGCCGCCCTACCGCGGTTGACACGACCGGCACGAAGGCCGATTTATGGGCGCCGCAGCACAGCTTCAGCCGGATACCATGCCAAAAACGACGCCAATTCAGGCCGGACTCGACAAGGACGCCATTCAAGCGGTGCTCGACGCCCTCCGCTTCGACGGCGACGGCCTTGTTCCCGCCATCGCCCAGCAGGTCGACACCGGCGAGGTGCTGATGGTGGCGTGGATGAATCGCGACTCGATCGCGGAAACCTTGCGGACCGGGCAGGTCTGCTATTGGTCGCGGTCGCGCGGCAAATTATGGCGCAAGGGCGAAAGTTCGGGCCAGACGCAATTCCTCGCCGATTTCCGTTGGGACTGCGACGCCGATACCGTGCTGTTGCTGGTCGATCAGAAGGGCGTCGCTTGCCACACCGGCCGGCGCAATTGCTTTTTCAACGCGGTCCGCGACGGCCGGCCAACCGTGATCGCCGACGTCGCGGTCGACCCTGAGAATCTGTACGGAAAATGACCGACATCCCGGCCGAGATGCCGCCGGCCGACGAGACGTCCGCCCCGGCGATCCCCGTAACGGTGCTGACCGGGTTCCTCGGCAGCGGCAAGACGACGCTGTTGAACCGTCTGCTCGAACATCCGGGCTTGGCCGACACCGCCGTCCTGATCAACGAGTTCGGCGAGATCGGCATCGACCATCTGTTGGTACGCGCACTCGACGAAACGACCGTTTTGCTGAATTCCGGCTGCCTCTGCTGCACGGTGCGCGAGGACCTCGTCGTTACGCTGCGCGACTTGTTCCGCAAGCGGGCCAAGGGCGAGGTACCGCCGTTCCAGCGAGTCGTCATCGAAACCACGGGCTTGGCGGACCCGGCCCCGATCCTGCACACGCTGATGACCGACCTCGTCCTGGCGAACCGCTACAGGCTCGACGGCATCGTTACCTGCATCGATGCGGTCAATGGTTCCAGGCAGTTGGACGAGCACGGCGAGGCCGTTAAACAGGCGGCCGTCGCCGACCGGATCGTCTTCACCAAGACCGATATCGCCGACAGTGCCGCGACCGACGGATTGACGAAACGTCTGGCGATGCTCAATCCGGCGGCGCCCCGGATTCGGGCCCGCCAAGGCGACATAAACCCGGCGGACATCCTCGACGCCGGATTGTTCAAGGTGGATTCGAAAATCGCCGAGGTCGAGGACTGGCTGCGCGCCGAAGCCTACGCGGCGGCACCCCACGATCACGAGCATCATCACCATCATGACGTCAATCGCCACGACGACCGAATATCGGCGTTTTGCATGACGGTCGAGGGCGCCCTACCATGGGACCGATTCGTCGAATGGATCGAAATGTTGATCGCGACCCAGGGCGAACGTCTGCTTCGGATCAAGGGCGTACTCGACATCGAGGGCGAGCCCGCGCCGATCGCCGTCCACGGCGTTCAGCACGTGTTTCACCCGCCGGCCGCGCTGGACGGCTGGCCTGACGGCCCCAAGCGGTCGCGCCTGGTCATCATCGCGCGCGATCTTGGCGCAACCGCGATCAAGGAAACGTTCGAGGCGTTCGTGGAGCGCCGGGTCCTGCCCGACGCGTAGCTCACGCTGTCTTGCGTGCTTTCGCCGCCAGGTATTTGCGCCGGCGCATCATCAGGGCTTCGAGAATTTCGAAGGCGCTGTCCGAAAGGTCGACGAATGACGCGGCCAAGCGCCCGCGGCTGTTGCGGACCACGCGGGCACGGATCGGCAGTTTGATGAGGTCGCCGTCGCCCGGCCCGATGCCGTCGACCATGAATTCGCGGTCGGCCAACATGGTGCCCACATAGGGTTCGATCAGGAACCCGCCCAAACTCCAATCGACGCTTTGATAGATGCGCCCATCGAATGTGAGCCGGATCACCGGCACGACGATACGTTGGTTGCGACGCTGCTGGGCTGCCCGGTTGGCCGACATCGACGTGCTCCGAGCCATGTTGGTTGTATATACGGCAGTCATTCTGACCTCCTCATGGCGTTCTTCGGTCAAGATATGGTCAGGGGTATTAACAAGCGGTTACCCGAGCATTCGGCCGCGCGCCTTGCCTGAATGATCGCGAAATTAGCCATTGACGGGTGCGTTATATTTTTTGAAATATAGCGATATGCGCATTTTTTATATGATTTTTAGTAATTTCCCGATGAATTTGGTTTTTTTTGCATAAAAAACTACAAATTTGCCGATTTGTGGCTCGGCGATGGATGGCTGCCGCCACCGTCGGGTTCATGATTATCGCGCCCTCTACCCACGGGCAGGCCGATGTTCTGATTTTCGCCACCGCCAGCACGACCAACGCCGTCAACGAACTCGCCAGATTGGCGGCAAGCGAGAACCTGCCCAAGATCGTGCCGTCGTTCGCGTCCTCGTCGGCGTTGGCCAAACAAATCGCCAACGGCGCACCGGCCGATATCTTCATTTCGGCCAACGTCAAATGGATGAATTTCCTGGAAGAAAGGAAGCTGATCGAGAAGCGCACACGCATCGATTTGATCGGCAACAGACTCGTGCTGATCGCGCCGGCGAATGGACGTTTGGCTAAAATGCCGCCCGCGAACGATCTCTCGAAGGATTATCCGCTGCTCGCCCATCTTGCCGGCGGCAAGCTCGCCATGGGCAACCCGGATCACGTGCCGGCGGGCTTGTACGGCAAGGAGGCGCTGACAAGCCTGGGTCTTTGGGCCTCCATCGAAAATAGCATCGCCGCCGCCGCCAACGTGCGCGCCGCGCTGGCGCTGGTAGAGCGCGGCGAGGCCGAGGCCGGCGTTGTCTATGCGACTGATGCCGCGATCGTCGCGAAGAAAGTCAAGGTCATCGGCACCTTCCCCGAATCGAGCCACACGCGTATCATCTATCCTGCGGCGGTTGTCACAGGTCGCACCGGTTCCGATGCGCAGAACGTTTATGCCTTCCTCGCCTCCAGGAAGGCTGCCGAGGTTTTCAAACGCTATGGCTTCAAGCCGATCGCAGCGCCATAACGTCGCCGAAACCAAGGCGAGGACGAAGCACCGTTAATGAGTCTCAGCCTCACGCCGCTCGAAATCGAAGCCGTCGGCCTCAGTCTCAAGGTCGCGTTCTGGGCGATTTTGTTCAGTCTGCCGTTCGGCATCGGCGTTGCCTGGCTTCTGGCGCGACGGGAATTCTTCGGCAAGGCGGTCGTCAACGGAATCGTCCATCTGCCGCTGATCGTGCCGCCGGTCGTCATCGGCTATCTCCTGCTGGTGCTGCTCGGCCGTAAGGGCCTCATCGGCGCATGGCTGTTCGACACGTTCGGCATCAGCATCGCCTTTACTTGGAAAGGCGCGGCGGTGGCGTCGGCCGTCATGGCCTTTCCATTGATGGTGCGCGCCATCCGCCTTTCCATCGAAGCCGTCGACAAACGTACCGAGCAGGCCGCGCGCACCCTGGGCGCGGGGCCCGTCGCGGTGTTCTTGACGATCACATTGCCGCTGATCGCACCCGGGATCCTGACCGGGGTGATCCTGGCGTTTGCCCGAAGCCTCGGCGAATTCGGCGCGACGATTACCTTTGTCTCGAACATTCCCGGCGAAACCCGGACGCTGCCGATCGCCCTTTATTCGCAAACCCAGGTTCCGGACGGAGACTTGGGGGCGTTGCGGCTCGTACTCATTTCCCTGGTCATGGCAATGGCGGCCTTGATCGCGTCCGAGGTCATGGCACGGCGCGTTGCCGCGCGGTTCGGCGGCTGAGATGCTCGAACTGTCCGTTAAATGCCGCCGCGGTTCCGTCGAAATCGCCGCCGAGTTCAACGCCAGACCAGGCTTGACCGCGCTCTTCGGGCGTTCCGGGTCCGGCAAAACGACGATTATCGATATGCTGGCGGGCTTGGTGCGCCCAGATGAAGGCCGTATCGCGCTGGACGGATGGGTCATATTCGATTCGAAGGCGGGCATCGACCTGCCGCCGGAACGTCGCCGCGTCGGTTACGTGTTCCAGGAAGGCCGCCTGTTTCCGCACATGAACGTCGAGCGGAATCTGACCTACGCCCTTCGCTATGTGCCCGAATCCGAACGCCGCCACGCGCCCGGCGATATCGTCAAGCTGCTGGAAATAGAACCCCTGCTACAACGCCGGCCGCTTTCGCTGTCCGGCGGCGAAAAGCAGCGCGTTGCCATCGGCAGGGCCCTGCTGGCAAGCCCAAAGCTGCTGCTGATGGATGAGCCGCTGGCATCGCTCGACGCACAACACCGAAACGAAATCCTGCCCTTCGTCGAACGGCTGCGCGATGTCGTCGGCGTTCCCATCGTCTATGTCAGTCACTCCATAGACGAGGTCATACGCCTCGCCGACACCATGGTTCTGCTGTCCGACGGCCGCACGGTTGCGTCGGGTTCGGTCGAAGACATCATGACGCGCCTAGACCTGAAGCCGCTGACCGGCCGCTACGAAGCGGGCGCCGTCATCAATGCCACGGTACGCGGACTCGACAAGGTGTTCGGGCTGGCAGAGCTTTCCTTCGCCGACGGCAAGGGTAGCGCCCATCGCTTGCGCGTACCGAATCCTGGCCTACCCATGGGCGCCCATATCAGATTGCGAGTGCGGTCCCGCGACGTGTCGCTATCGCTGGTCAAACCGGAACGAATCAGCGTTCTGAACGTGCTTGAGGGCCGGGTCGTCGAGGTCGACCGCCGCGGCGGCCCGCAAGTCGACGTACTGGTGGACGTCGGCCAACCCTTGATCGCACGCATCACGCAACGGTCCGCGCACGATCTTGGAATCGAGCCGGGAAAAACCGTCTATGCCTTGATCAAGGCAGCGGCAATCGACCGTCATTCATTGGGATTGGGCGACACGGATCGGCGCTGATGACGGCACCGGGCATCAGCGTTGATCCGGGATCTGACTTTCGGAAAATTTCAGCATGATGTTGAAGCTTATGCTGACACGTTTTTCCTTCGAAAGGTTCGGATGCACGAAATGCTGCAGCATTGCCGGCCACATCAGCAAAAATCCCGCTTCCGGCATCACCGTATAGGCGGGATCGATGTAGGGATCCTTGGCGATCGCCGAGGCGATAAGCCCGACGCGCGGATCGTAAAAGGTGATGCAACCGGGTTTGGCATCTTTCCGAAATTTCAGCGGCTCCACGGCTTTCGGCACCCGCACGTAGTAGGTTCCACTGAGATAAGCGCGCGGATGATTATGACTTTCGTGGTAGTCGCCGAACCGGTTGACGTTCGGCCAGCCCTGAACCGCCCACTTCAAGGGATAATCGACGTCGCAGTGATTCAAATAATCCGCGACCGTCTTATTGATCCCGTCGCGCAGCCAAGCCACCGGCGGAAGGATCGAATCGAAAAAATTATCGCCCAGATAATCGGTCGTCAGGTTCTCGTTGGCTCGATCGAGCTCTTCCACTCGTTTGAGTAGACCTTCGTTCCAACGCGCCGCATCGGTCAGATGCCGTTGTACGAGAACAGTCGGCCAGAGGTGAAGGTAGCCGTCCTTGAGCTCGGTTGTCGTAACCATGCCGTTCTCCCGCCCGTCGGCCCGTGGACCGGCGCTTCTTCCGACGGATTTATGTGTTATGATAGAGGCGTTAGGCAAGGAGGGATTATTGGCCGACGACCCCAAAGGACCGGACACGGCGACGGATGCCGAAAAGGCCGGCGCCGTCTATGAAGTCGAGGTCGAGGTAGCCGCCGTCCTAGGCACCGCCAGCATGCCGATCAGCCAGATTCTCAAGCTCGGCCGCGGCGCCGTCGTCGAATTGAACCGCAAGGTCGGCGAAGCCATAGAACTCCACGCCAATAATCGTCTGGTGGCGCGCGGCGAGATTGTCGTCGTCGATGATCGCCTGGGCGTGACCATGACAGAGATCATCAAGAAAAGCTGATCGAACGGACCATTCGGATGGCCACCAAGTCCGACATTTACCGCACTGCCAGCCTGTTGATCCAAGAATACGGCGAGATGGCCCCCATCGGCGCCAATGTCCGCGCCGACCAACTGCGGGACGCCGGGGACGAAAAAGGGTATCGCGTGTGGCGCCGGATCGCGATCGCGAGCGAGGACATCCTGGCCGAAACGCGCCCGGCCGATACGGCGGTGCATTGATCGCCGCCGATTACCGCCCCCGCCGCCGTGCCGCGTAGACCTTGCAGTTGGAATAGCCGTCGTTGAAGAAGTGATACGTCACGTCGTTTTCGGCGAGTCCGCCGGGATCGCGCAAGTTCCATTCCTTCGTGGCAATGCCGGTCACGCCGGCGCCCTGGCGACCGCGATAGGCGATATTCAAGCGATAGTATTCGATCTGATTGAAATTGCCGCGCTGGCAGGCAAGCGACAGCGGCTTGCTGACGTTGCCGACCCGCCAATAAGGCTCGCCAGTCGTCGCATAGCGGCCCGGTACCGGGATCGACGAACCCGAGAACGCTTCCGGCGCGCCACGCGTCTGCGCCGACGCGGACATGGCCGCGCCAAGGGCAACGACGAAAAGGAAACCGATAACGGCTGAGGCGATCCGCATTCTGCGTCTCTACTTCCGTGGCCGACAAAACCGCCTTTATGACGGTTGTTATTTGTAGCACAGCCTCAAAAGGCGGCAAAGAAGCGCGGAATAGACAACGAATTCAGTTACTTCGCGCGTGGCGACCCCGGCAGGATTCGAACCTGCGACCTAAAGCTTAGAAGGCTTTTGCTCTATCCAACTGAGCTACGGGGTCTTCGCCGCGTCATTCAAGGAAAGCGCGCAGGGCGCGCGCTTTCCGCCGCGCCCCGTAACGTATCAGCGAATTCTCGAGAAGCTGAAATTGTCGGCGTAATTCTTCGGCATGATGCGCCGATGGGCGGGTTCGACGACTTGAAAGGCGATTCCGTTTTTAGTCGCGAACTGGATCGCTTCTTCCTTCGTCGCAAACCGCAGTTTGACCTGACCGTCCATATCGGCGGATCCGATCCAACCCATCAGCGGATCGGCAACCTTGGCCGATCCGGGAGCGAACTCCAGAATCCATTTCTGCGTGTTCGCCCGACCCGACTGCATAGCCGTCTTTGTCGGTTGATAGATGCGCGCTTCGCTCATTGCCCGCCCCCTCGTCTCGCCGCGCCGTCTCGGATCGCTCGGGGCTGGTCGGGGAGACTGGATTCGAACCAGCGACCCTCTGCTCCCAAAGCAGATGCGCTACCAGACTGCGCCACTCCCCGGCGCCTCACGCCCAAGGGTTTTGCGCCTTTCCGCCCGGTCCGTCAAGGCCGCGTGGGCGCCCCTGAACGGTCATTTTACCTGCGGTTTGATGTCGAGCAGGTATAGCTCGACGAGCGTTGTGCCGGATAGTTCCTGCCAGGCGGTGGCTTCCGGAATTACCTCCGCGACGCTCTTGAAGCTGACGCTATTCGAACCTGCCTTCTCATCGGTCTCGCCGACGATTCCATAACGAAGATAGACGCTGCCGCCCACGGGAACGTCGATTTCCGTTCGTCTTTCGCCGCCGGCATACGAAACCGTGTGCTTGCCCGGCATGACGTCGTGATAGAACGTCGAGCCGGAAAATGCAGTGGCGACATCCTTTCCGTCCAGGGTGTAAGTCTGGGGAATCATCATGGTCAGGGGATTGCCGAGGCGATAGACGAAGATGCGCCCCTTGCCCGCCGCGACCGGGGGGATCGACCCCTTACCCTGATCGAACGGAACGCCGGCCGCGCAGCCGCCGAGCAGGATCGACACGACCGCCACTGCCACGGAAATCATTTTCACGGCTCAAAACCTAGAACAAAAGGGATTCCTCGAACGCGGAACGACGTTATGCTTGCGCCGATCGTCCGGCAAGGGCCGGGGCTACTATCGTCGCAGGCATGACCCGGTTATTCTCTTCCGGAATGCATGAAATGAATGTCCCCCCTTCGATCGACCGAGACGGCGCTCATTGGTATGAAATCGGTTGGAATGCCCGATTGACCTTGATCCGGCGTTGGATCGACGAGGGCGCTAACAGCCCATATGCCGTTATCAAACGCCTGGAACGCTACGAACGCCAGTTCCAGTTGCGCATTAACGCAGACGGCAAGGCAGAATGGATACCGTCCGACCATAAATCGAACAAAGGACCTTTACTCCCGAACGGTCACCCGGTTTATCGGCCAATGACGGTCCGAGGCCAGATACTTACTGTCCCTTACTACACGACCGCGTTAAATCATAACTACATCATCGACATGCTGGCCAAGGAATCCTTCGATTGCGTCGTGGAACTCGGCAGCGGTTATGGCCGCAATCTATTCGAAATTTCTCTCGCCACGGCGACACCGAACATGCCCTATTTCGGCGGCGAACTTACGGAAAGCGGACGTGCCGCCTTCGCTCTGTTGGCAACGCTTGAGCCCAAGATGGACGCAAGGGCGTTTCGGTTCGATTTCCGCGCACCGGACTTCACTGTGCTAGCGCCTTTCGAGCGCATCCTCTTTTTCACCATGCACGCAATCGAACAAGTGCATGAAGTTCCCATCAATCTGATCGAGCGCATGGCCGCTTGCGGACGCCGCGCGGTCGGCGTTCATTTCGAACCTTTTGGCTTCCAGTTTGAACCGAATCTCGGACTGGCGACCCAGGAACAGAATAAGTATTTTCACGCCCGAAAATGGAACCTTAACTTCGGGGACGCTCTTATGCACGCACGCAACCAATCGGCGATCGACGAGCCCTGCATAGCGCTCGAAATCATGGGTGGCAATGACCTGTTCAATCCGACGTCGCTCGCGGTTTGGCAAAGCCCGCCGCGGTAGCTGCCGCCGCTGCAGGCCGGATCGAGCGGTACCTTAATCTCCGGATTTCTTGACTTTAGCCCAATTTTCCCTACACCTATTCGCGTACGTTTCGCACTTGTTCCGGTGTTATACGATACCAAATCGACTCGGAAAGGCCCGTTAACCCCAGACAATGTGAGCGTTACCCCGAACCGGATCATAAATGTGGTGCGGGAAGGGAACATCGCGATCCTGGATCGCATTCGTCAATCGGATCTCAGAGGCAAGACATGGCTACTGGTACGGTAAAGTGGTTCAACACGACGAAGGGCTACGGCTTCATCCAGCCGGAAGACGGCTCGAAGGACATTTTCGTTCACATTTCGGCCGTGCAACGCGCGGGCTTGGGCACGCTGCGTGAAGGACAGAAGGTTTCGTACGATCTTCAGGCCGGCAAGAACGGCAAGTCCTCGGCCGAAAATCTTACGGCGCTCGATTAAGCGCCGAAGATTGCCGATGCCGGCCTTAAGGCCGGCTATGGCGCTAATCGGCCGGCGGCGACAAGACCGGCCGCCCTACTCCTCCCCACGATGCGACAGACTATCTGACGCGCCGGCTAAGGGTTTTTGGCGCGCGTGGTAGTCTGCGCTCGATTCCGAGATGGCGAAGGTGGCGTCCCCAAGGGGATTCGAACCCCTGTTACCGCCGTGAAAGGGCGGTGTCCTAGGCCTCTAGACGATGGGGACGTAAGCCGAGGCAAGGACCCGTCTCTTAGAGGGGGCGGACGCCAAAATCAAGGGAAACCGAGGGTATCCGGAAGGCCGCGCCGGTCGCCCGCAAGGGGGTTTTCAATATCCGCCCCTGCCCATAAACTCCGGCCCGCGCCCGGCAAACCGGGCATGAGCCGAACCGCGTATCCGGCGTCGGCCCCATCAGGGAGGTTCCATGTTGCAGGGCAAGGTCCTGATCGCCCAAGGCGGCGGCCCCACCGCGGTCATCAACGGCTCGCTGGTCGGCGCCGCAATGGCCGCCCGGCGCATTCCGAGCGTCGCCAAGGTCTACGGCGCGCTGCATGGCGTGCGCGGCATCGTCAACGAGGACTTCGTCGATCTGACCCAGGAAACCGAGGCGAACCTGGACCTGGTGGCGGCGACGCCCTGCTCGGCGCTGGGCTCCACCCGCGACAAGCCGGACGCGAAATATTGCCAGGCGATCTTCGAAAGCCTGAAGGCGCACGGCATCGGCACGTTCTTTTACATCGGCGGCAACGATTCCTCGGACACGCTCCGCATCCTCGCCGAACAGGCGAAGGCATCGAATTATGCCCTGCGTTGCGTGCACATCCCGAAGACCATCGACAACGATCTAATGGTCAACGACCACACCCCCGGATTTCCGTCGGCGGCGCGCTTCGTCGCATCGGCCTTCGCCGGCGCCAGTCTCGACAACCGCGCCCTGCCCGGCGTTTACGTCGCCGTCGTCATGGGCCGCCACGCCGGGTTCCTCACCGCCGCCTCGGCCGCAGCCAGACGCTATCCGGACGACGGGCCGCACCTGATCTACCTGCCGGAGCGGACCTTCGAAATGAAGGCGTTCCTGAAGTCGGTGAAGGATGTTTACGACAGGCTTGGGCGCTGCGTCGTCGCCGTCTCCGAAGGCGTGCACGACAAGTCCGGCCAACCAATCGTCACCCAGCTCGCCAAGCAGGTCGAGAAGGACGCCCACGGCAACGTGCAGCTCTCGGGCACCGGCGCACTCGCCGACCTGTTGACCGATGCGATCAAGCAGCAGACCGGCATCAAGCGGGTGCGCGGCGATACCTTCGGCTATCTGCAACGTTCGTTTCTGGGCTGTGTCTCCCCGGTTGATCGGCGCGAGGCCCGCGAGGTCGGCGAGAAAGCGGCGCTGTTCGCCCATGCGCTCAACCGCGACGGCTCGGTCACGATCCATCGCGTCGGCGATTACGCGGTTTCCTACAAGCTGTCGCCCCTGGATGACGTCGCCGGCAAAACCAAGGTCATGGCCGATAGTTTCATATCCAAGTCGGGCAACGACGTGACCGACAAGTTCATGGCCTATCTGCGGCCGCTTCTCGGCAACGACATGGCCGAAGCCTATCGATTGCAGGCGCCGCCCGTCGCTAAAGTACTGAAAAAGAAAAAATAGCGCCTTAAAGGCCGACGCTGGCGAGCCATTCGCCGAAGCAGGCGCGGCCTTGCTTTTCCAGCTTTGCGCCATAACGAGCGCAATCGGCGCGCAGGCCGGTCACCGATACGCCCTCCGTCGCGGCGATCTCGCAGGCATGACCGATCAGCCAGGGTTCCAATCCGTCGGCCGCCATCTCACCGTGGAACTGCAACGCCAGCGCCGCCTTGCCCCAAGCGAATGCCTGATTGGCATACTGGGGTGTCGAAGCCAGCCGGACCGCCCCCGCGGGCAAATCGAAGGTGTCGCCGTGCCAATGCAACACCGGCGTCTCATCGGGATCGAGGTGGCGCAGGCACGACGCCTTCCCCTCGCCGGTCAGGATCAGGGGCGCGTAGCCGATTTCCTTGCCCGTGCCCGGATAGACCTTGGCCCCCAAGGCCCGGGCCATCATCTGCGCACCAAGACAGATACCCAAAATCGGGCGATCCGCCTTGAGGCGGCTCTCGATAAGACCAGCCTCGCCGGAAATGAATGGATAAAGATCATCCTCATAGGCGCCGATGGGCCCACCGAGCACGACCAGCAGGTCCGCCGCCAAAGGATCGACGCCGTCGAAGCCGCCTTTTCCCGCGTC
>CAZDFF010000071.1:0-14077 GCA_964504425.1 uncultured Hyphomicrobiales bacterium | reverse complement strand
GGTGCTTCCGGGGTGACGCCGACGATATGGAACAGCGCGGTCGAGCCGTAGCTCGCCATCGCCGCGCCAAAATGCTTCATGTCGTCGGAGGTTGGCGCTTTCGTAACGCCCTCGATCACCGGCACATCCCAATAGGATTCCATGCGCCGTCCAACCAAGCCACCGATGGCGCCCCATTCGGCCCAGTCCTTGGGTTCGGTTTCGAGCACGAAGCGCTTGCGGCCGCGCCGCCGCGCATCCAGATGGAACCCGTAGCGGGGCGTGCGGCCGGTAAGCCCGGCGGCCAGCGCCGACGGCCCACCTTCGTAATTGGTGCGCGCGCCCAAAACGCTGTTGGAATAGATCACGACACCGGTATCGCCATAGGCCAGATGTTCGCCCCGAACCGGCGCCATCACGGTCTGATAGTTGATGCAGGTGTCGGTCATCAGGATACCAAGCGCGCGGAACGCCGCGACGGCGCGGCGCTCCAATTCGACGTATTCGATCGCGTGGTTGATCCGCTTGTAGGCCTTGAAATCGGCGCCGCGCGGATCGGTGATGGTGGGCACCCGGACGCGCCGCTCGGCCTCGGGCAGCGCCGCCAGGCGTTCCATGAACTGCACGCCGGCTTCGCCCAGAGATTCCGTGTCGGCCATGATGTGGGCCTGGGCGACTTCGACCATGTCTTCGGCATCGAAAAAGCGCCCGACGGCGACCTGCTGCTCGAGCGCGATCTTCCGCGCCTCGCCCATCTCGCCGGCGAGCATGGCCTTTTCCTGGTCGTTCAAGCGCACGGGCGACCTCCGTTTCTATGTCCGAATCGCGACATTACAGGTTGCATATCCCTATATGCTGTTTTGCGAAACTTCATCGAATTTCGATGATTTCCCGCGAATTTGGCGGGTTTTTGCCCGAAGTTGGCCACAACTGGGTCATTTGAACACGTAAATCGGGCTCGACCAGACGAAATGACCGTCTTCCAGGGTCAAACAGACGTAGAAAGCGTTGTCTCGCCCCTCTTTAATCCTGACCAAACGGTCAATTTTCAGACTCCGGTGCGAGTTTTCGTCGGGCAAGCGGAAGACGCGGATGCGACGCCGGATGCCGCCGGCGTCGAATACTTTGTCTTCCAAGCCGATATCGGCGACGGGAATTTCTGTTTTCACCAGCGCGGTGTCGATCTTGAGCGTTCCGGCCGTCGGATCCTTCAGCCACACATCGAAACCGCCGAAGCCGCCGGTCGTCAGCGCCGTCCACTCGATGCGGTCGGGTCTGGAACAATCAAACTTCTTATCTAGATTAAAAAAATTGATGGGGCGCGGATTCTCGAACGCGTTGCCCGTCAACTCGGCATGGCCGTCCCAGATCGTGTGACGCCCGCGGCCCCGGTATTCGGAGCCTTCCCAGATCACCCGGATACGCCGCCCGAGGTCCTTCTTCGCGAACGGGCGGAAGACTTCGACGGTTTCGAGGCCGTTCCGGATCTCCATGCGTTCGATCGGCGCCGAGGCGACCGCTTCGATGCTGAACGTCGCCTCGTCGGCCGACGAGCGGGCGATATCGCCCATCATCAATTCCTTGGTCTTGCGGCTTTTTGTCGGGCCGAGATTAGGATCGTCCTCGAAGTGTTCGACTTCGCCGGGAAACCGGACCCGGGTATCCAGGATCATGCGGCACCCGGTGGTGCCGTAATGGTGGCGACGGCGCAAGGACGACATGATGCCCTTGCGGTCGAACGACGGAGCCAACAGGCAGGTCAAGCCGCCGTAGGCGCCGAACAGGGTCGCGCCCGGATAGCTGGCGCCGGGGCGGCCCTTGTGGCCGTCGGAATTGGAGACGATGCCGACCCGATAGCCCTGCTCCAGCGCGTCCTCGACCAGCCATTCGAAGGTGCCCCAGGCGGAGTGCACTTCGACGGATCGTTCCAAGCGCTCGTCATGGGCCATCTTGATGTCGGCATAGCGGCCGCCGATGTGCGCAAAGACGTTGCAGTCCTCATCCTTCAGCATGTTGAACAGGTCGGTCGCCGAATTGGCGTCGGTCGCCACGTCGGAAAGGTCGTCGACCAACGCGTGGGAAGAACGGTGAATTTGCCGGCCTTCCTCCATGAACAAGACATTTCGATCCCCGCCGAGCCCGGTGTTACCCGACCATTCGTAGCCGGGAAAAACGACGAACGAACCCGACTTGTCGAATTCACGGGTCAGATCGTTCAGGTGATTCCAGAACGGCGTGGTGATCTGGAAGTCGTTGCCCTGGTGACTGCAAACGTCGAGGAACGCCTTATCCCGCGCGAACGAGAAGAAATCGCGCGCCGAATTGGTGCCGATCGTTTCCTCGGACTGGCCGTGCAGGTCGCCCCAATAGGGCAGCAGCTCGGCCTGCTTGACGATGCGCAGCGGATTGGTCGTCGTCAGCACCTTGCCGTCGGAATCCAAAATGTCGATGGTCACGTCGCCCTCGTCGGCGACCGTCAAGCCCTCGACGTCGACGGAAAAAACGCCCGGCTTCAGCGCCGCCATCGCCGGCAACCCCTTCACCGGCCGCGACGCGCGGAAGCCGATTTCGCCCGAGCATTGATCGGACGGATTGCCCCAGTGGTCCTCGCCCTTGACGCGCAGGCGGAACGGTTCGCCGGCCTTGCGCATGGTCGGCAGGATCGCCTTCCAGACCGACGGCTTGCCGGGGATGATGGCGATGGTCGGCGAGTTCGGCAGTTCGACGTAATTGTAGGTGGCGATGGCGTCGACCAGCACCTTGAACTCGAAGGTTTCCTCGCAGAACGTCTGCAGCCGCATGCCGGGGCAGCCTTGGCGCGGGTCGCCGAAGCGGACGATGATCTGGTCGCCTTCGCGCAGGAAGCCGCGCACGACCTGGATATAAAGCGTCTTGTCCCAGGGCCGGATGTTCTGCTTGCCGTGAAAATGAAAAGCCAGCACGGCGCCGTTCGACGCCTCGACCGTCACGTAATTGGGCGCCTTCGGGTTGTCGAACTGCGGCTTGCCCATGTCGCTGGCGAAGCGGTGTACGATCTTCAGGCTGCCGGTATCGTCGATGCCGAAATATCCCGCCGTATAGGTGAGCGTGAACGACTTGAACGAGCCCGCCTCGAACCGGCCTTCGGGTTCGATTTTGGCGCTGCCCATGCGTTCGGGTAGATAGGTGGAATGCGGCATGGATAAACGGCCTCCCGATCACTTTTGTCTTGCTGCCGGCGCCATCATCGGCAGAGTAGGAAGGAGAGGCAAGACGGATTTTGGCGGTCATTGACGATCATGAAAATCGAATCGTTCCACCTTTATAAACTCGAACTTCCCCTCAAGGTTCCCTACAAGCTGGCTTTCGGCACGGTCATGGGGTTCGATACGCTCATCGCCGAGGCGCGGAGCGACGACCAACGCCGCGCCTTCGGCGAAGCGACGGTCCTGCCCGGCTATACCGACGAAACCGTGGAGGGAAGCTGGCGCCTGATGGGCGAAACGGCGGCCCGGTTGGTGGGCCTGAGCGGTACCGACGCCAAGGCCCTGGCGGCCGAAAACATCCACGACGGCCCCTTCGCCATGACGGCCCTGATCACCGCGATCGAGGCGCTGGAGGACAATCCGCATCTGGCGGTACGTGCCGCTACGCCAGTCCCATTGTTGGCCGTGCTCAACGGCATGGGCGGGGCCGAGATGGAGGCGGAAATCGACCGCCACGTAGCCGGCGGTTACGGCACCATCAAGGTCAAGGTCGGGTTCGACGCGGATGCCGATTCGACCCGCGTTCGCGCCATCCAGAAATACCTGAAGAACCGCGCCATGATCCGGCTCGACGGCAACCAGGGCTATAATACCGAGGATGCGGTGCGTTTCGCCGGATCGCTCGATCCCGACGGCATCGAACTGTTCGAACAACCGTGCGCCGCCGGCGACTGGGACGCGGCCGAGGCCGTGGCCAAAGTCGCCACGGTCCCGATGATGCTGGACGAATCGATCTACGGCCTGGAAGACATCGAGCGCGCCGCCGAATTGAAGGCCGCAAAGTTCATCAAGCTCAAACTGATGAAGATGGGCGGTCTCGACGCGCTCGCCCACGGGCTCGACCGGATTCGGGAATTGGACATGACGCCAGTGCTCGGCAACGGCGTCGCCTCCGACGTCGGCTGCTGGATGGAGGCCTGCATCGCGCGCGGCCGGGTCGACAACGCGGGCGAGATGAACGGCTTCCTGAAGCCGCGCCAGACGCTGTTCGAAAAGCCCATCGCGGTTGAAAAGGGCGCGATGGTGCTGTTGCCGGGCCCGATGCCGCAGCCGGACGCCAAGGTGCTGGCCACCGCCAAGGCGCGCGCCGACTTCAAGGTACCGTAAGCCTTGGAACCCGTCTTGTTCGGGTTCGACGCGCGGCTACTCGCGCTCACTGTCGCGGTCCTGTTCATGGGCGGGTTCATCAAGGGCGTCGTCGGCCTGGCGATGCCGCTGTTGATCGTCGGCGTGCTGCCGAGCTTCATGCCGGTGTCGACGGTGCTGGCCATCATCATCGGACCGATCCTGGTCGCCAACCTGTGGCAAGCGTTCCGCACCGGACACGCCAAATTCGTGCTCAAGCGATTCTGGCCGACCATCGCGGCGCTGATGATCGCGCTGTGGTTCTCGGCGGGTTTAGTCGTGCATCTGGACCAGCATGCCCTCTACGCGATGATCGGAATCGCGATCCTGCTGTTCACGGTCACCGCGTCCATCCCCCGCGTGCCGGCGCTGCCGCCGACATGGGAAAAATGGGCCGGACCGGTAGCGGGAACCCTGGGCGGCGCGCTGGGCGGCGCGACGGCGATCTGGGCACCACCGGTGATGATCTTCTACGTGATGCTGAAGATGCCGAAGGACGAGTTCGTCAGCGCGTCGGCCATGAGTTGGTTCCTGGCGGCGATCCCGATGACAATCGCACATACGCGCACCGGCGTGCTGACGGCTGATACGTCGTTGATGTCGGCGGCCGCGTGCGTGCCGGTGTTCGCCGGCGTGCTGCTGGGCGAGGCCGTGCGGACCAAGGTCAATCAGGACCTTTTCCGCAAGCTGGTGCTGCTGACCACGTTCGTGATCGGCTTGAACCTGCTCCGCCGAGCGATCTTCTAGACGCCGTCAGCGCTTCAACCGGGCCTTCAATACCTGACCGACGTTGGATGGCGTGTCGAGCACGGTGACCCCCGCGCCCTCCAGCGCCTTCCGCTTCGACTCATACGTGCCCTTGTCGCCCATGACGATGGCGCCGGCATGGCCCATCTTCTTGCCCTTGGGCGCGGCGCCGCCGGCGATGAAGGCGACCACCGGCTTGGTCATGGTCTTGGCGTAGTCGGCCGCTTCTTCTTCCATCGAGCCGCCGATCTCGCCGACCATGACGACCGCCTCGGTGCCGGGAAAGGTGTCGAGCGCCTTCAGGGCATCCAACGTCGTGGTGCCAATGATCGGATCGCCGCCGATGCCGACGAAGGCGGATTCGCCGAAGCCGGCCTGCACGACGTTGAGGCACAAGAGCGTGCCGAGGCTGCCGCTGCGGCTCATGACGCCGATGGTGCCCTTCTTGAAAATCCGTTCGTTGAAGGCGGGCATGAAGCCGGCGAAGGCTTCGCCCGGCGTGACCGCGCCCGCGGTGTTGGGGCCGAGGATCTTCGCGCCCCGTTCCTTGGCCGCGGCCATGAAATACATCACGTCCTGAACCGGGATGTGCTCGGTCAGCACGACTAGGCCCTTGGCCCCGGCGTTGATGGCGTCCATCGCCGCTTCCTTCACCATCAGCGGCGGAATGAACAGCAGCGCGACGTCGAAGCCGGTGCCCTTCATCGCGTCCTTGGCGTCGGCATAGACGGGCACGGTGCAATGGACGGTGCCGGCCTTCTTCGGGTTGGTGCCGCCGACGACCTTGGTGCCGTAGGCCTGCATCCGTTCGGTCCAGAAGGTGCCCTGCTTGCCGGTGATGCCCATCACCAGCACGCGATCGGTTCCGCGCACAATCATTTCGCGGCCTCCACGGCGGCCTTCGAGGCATCGTCCATCGTCGGCAAGGGCGTTACGTTCAACCGTTCCTTCAGCATCTTGATCGCTTCCTCGTCGCCGGTGCCGTGCACCGAAAAGAAAATCGGCAGTTTTGGTTTCAAGGCCTCGATGGCGTCGATCACGCCGGAGGTCATCACGTCGGTGCGCGCGAAAGCGCCGCAGAAGTTGATGACCAGGCTCTTGATCCGCGGATTGGACAGCAGCAGTTCCAACGCCGGCTTGGCCTGGGTGTAGGACTCACCGCCGATTTCCAGGAAGTTCGCCGGCTTGCCGCCATGGTGGCGGACCACGTCCATGGTGGTCATCGTCAGCCCGGCGCCGTTCGCCAGCACGCCGACGTCGCCGTCGAGATCGATGTACTTGAGGCCGCATTCCTTGGCCTTGGCTTCGAGCCCCGTTAGCTTCTCCGGCGTGCCCTTGGGCGCGATATCGACCTGGCGGACGACCGCCGAGTCGTCCATGACGTACTTGCAGTCGAGCGCGACGACGCGGCCGTCCTTGGTGACGATCAGCGGATTTATTTCCAGCAGTTCGGCGTCGAGCGCCGTATAGGCCGCATAGAGCTTCGTCAGCACGTCGGCGACCCCGCCTTCGGCGGCGCCGAGGCCCAGCCCCGACACCAGCGCGACCGCGTCGCCCTTGGCGAAGCCCTTACGGATATCGACCGGATGGCGGCGCAGCTTGTCGGGCGTGTTGGCCGCGACGTCCTCGATGTCCATGCCGCCCTCGGTCGAGAACATGACCAGCGGCCCCTTCGAGGCGGGATCGTTCAGCACCGCGGCATAGAGTTCGCGGGCGATCGGCATCTGCTCCTCGATCAGCACCTTCTCGACCGTGTGGCCGGCGATGTCCATGCCGAGGATCGCCTTGGCGTGAACCCTGGCCTCGGCCGCGTCCTTGGCGAGCTTGATGCCGCCGGCCTTGCCGCGCTTGCCGGTCGGCACCTGCGCCTTGACCACGCAAGGGCCGATGCGCCCGGCGACCTCGGACGCCTTCTCGACGGTGTCCGCCAGGGCACCCGTCGGGACGGCGATGCCGTGCCCGGCCAAGAGCGGCTTGGCCGCGTATTCTTCGAAATTCATCGGGTCCTCTCGTCTATTTGCCGTACTTCTTCCAGAAGGCGCCGAACAGGGCTTCCTCGGAAGGCTTGTCCTCGGGGATCGTGGTGACGAGGTGCGTGACGTTGATGAAGTGGCGGTAGTTCAGGTTCTCGCTGATCGAATTTCCGGCCCAGGTGCCGCAGCCCATGCTGAGGGTGAAATTCAGGCCGTTATCGAACGAACCGCCGTTGCCGAAGGTGTGCGCCTGATTGACCAGCACGCGCACCACGTCCAGGTTCTCGGCCAGCTTGCGGGCGTGATCCATGTTTTTGGTGTGGATGCCGACCGAATGGCCGCGGCCGACATAATCCATCACCGCCTTCACCTGCTTCATGGCGCCGGCGAAATCGGCGGCCTTGTAGACGGTGAGCACCAGCGACAGCTTTTCGTTCGAAAACGGCCGCTCGGGACCGACGCCCTCGTCCTCGACCATGAAGAACTTCGCCTTCTCGGCGTCCTTGGAAAGCCCGACGGTGCGCGCGAATACGTCCGGGTCCTTGGCGATCAGGCGGCGATTCAGTTTGCCGTCGACCCACAGATTCTTCTGGATAAGGGCCTTTTCCTCCGGCGTCGCCAGATAGCCGCCGGCGTCCTTCAGGGCCTGCATCGCCTTGTCGTAAACATCGGCCAGGATGGTGACCGAGTTTTCCGACGAGCACGACGTCGAGTTGTCGAAAATCTTCGAGGCGCAAATCTTCCTGGCCGCATCGGCGAAGTCGGCGGTCGAATCGACAATGACCGGCACGTTGCCGGCGCCGACCCCAATTGCAGGAGTACCGCTGGAATAGGCGCGACGCACGTTGTCCTGCGATCCGGTGACGACGACCAGATCGGCCTGTTCCATCAGCGACTGGGTCAGGCCCTTGGTGATCGGCGCGGGCAGCACCTGAACCAGGTCCTCCGGCAGGCCGATGCGTTTCAGTTCGGCGCGCATGTAATCGCAGGTCTTGGCGGTCGTGCTATAGCCCGCGGGCGACGGCGCGATGATGACCGCGTTGCGGCCCTTCACGGCGAACATCGCCTTGTTGACCGGCGTCGCCGCCGGATTGGTCGAGGGCGCGACGGCGGCGACCACGCCGACCGGCTTCGCGTACTTGACCAGGCCCTTGGCCTCGTCCCGCTCGATGACGCCGACGGTCTTGGCCCGCAGCAAGTCGCGCAGCGCGCCGAAGGTCTTGCGCGTGTTCTTGGTGATCTTGTCCTTGACGTTACCGAGCCCGGTATCCTGCACCGCAAGTTCGGCCAGTTCCTTCGCGCGCGTCGGTTCGTAGATCGCCCAGGCGAGCGCGGTCACGGCTTCGTCGACGCGGGCCTGATCGGCGCCGGCGAAAGCGTCCATGGCGGCACGACCGCGCCGGATCAACCCGGCGACGACATCGGCCTCGGTTGCGCCGCTGGGCGCGCGATTGACGGCGGCTGCTTGGCTCATGGCGGACTCTCCTGAAATCACTCGGGGCGGCAATGACCGGAAACCCGGCGGCGGCATGGCGCCTGCGGCCCACTCCATGGCCGGGAATTTAGCGGTTGGAACGCCACCCTTTCAACCGCGACGATTTCTGGCCTAACACTTTGGATGCCTTTGGCTCCATTCCGACCGGCGTTCGGACGACAAACGCCGGGAGTCATCCGTCGGACGGCACCTTGCCCGTGCCGCTCAACGGTGTTTCCTTGGGCCGCCGGACATGGCGTATCCGGCGATAAAGTTCGGGCCCGAGCGACCACAAGATGAACGCCGCCGTCAGCGCCAGGATCGTCCCGCTGATCGGCCGGGTGAAGAAGATCGTGTAGTCGTCGCCGTAGTTCACCAGCGACGTCAGGAAATAGCGTTCCGCCAGCGGTCCCAAGATCACGCCCAAAACCAGCGGCGCCGACGGGAAGTCGAACCGCTTCATGACGTAGCCGACGACGCCGAACGCGAGGCACACATAAACGTCGAAGATATTGTTCCGCACCCCGAACGCGCCCAGGACGCTGAGCACGATGATGAACGCGCCCAAGACGGCCGGCGGCACCTTCATCAACGTCGCGAACCCGCGCGCGACACCGACGGCGGCAACGATCATCAGCAGGTTCGCCAGAATCATACTGACGAAAATGGTGTAGACCGTACCGGCGTCCGATGAAAACAGCAGCGGGCCCGGATTGACGCCGTGCAGCATCATCGCCGCCAACATGATGGCGGTGGCGGCACTGCCCGGAATCCCCAATGTCAGAAGCGGGATCATGGCCGCACCGGTCGTCGCGTTCTTCGCCGCTTCCGGCGCCGCCAGAGCCTGCGGCACGCCGGTACCGAATTTGTCGCCCTGTCCCGACGCCTGGCGTTCGATGCCGTAGGCGATGACCGCCCCGATTGTCGCGCCGGCGCCCGGAATGGCGCCGATCATGCAACCGAGGCCCGTACCGCGCGCAATGGCGCCCTTGATCTGCCCTATATCCTTCAGGCCAAAACTGGACGCCTTGCCGTCGAGCCGCACCGCGGTCATGTCCTGCTTCTTGCAGATCAGGTCGATGACCTCGCCGATCGCGAACAGGCCGATCATGACGACGACGAAGTTGATGCCGCTTTCCATGATCGAAAAGCCGAACGAGAAACGGGCGACGCCGTACAGTGGATCGATGCCGACACTACCGACGACCATGCCGAGGAACAGGGACAGCAGACTGACAAGGGGGCGTTCCTTGGCGATGGCGATAATGCTGACCAGGCCGAGGAACGTGGCCGCGAAGAATTCGGGCTGATCGAACTTGAGCGCGAACCGGGCGAACGGCGGCGACACGAACGTCAGCAGCAGCGCCGACGCCAGCCCGCCGGTCGCGGACGAAACGATGGCGATCGAGAGTGCCTTCTTGGCCAGACCCTTGCGGGTCATCGGGTAGCCGTCCCAGCAGGACGGCAACGATGCCGGCGTGCCGGGGATGTTGATCAGGATCGACGAAATCGATCCGCCGAAAACGCCGCCGACGTAAATGCCGCCCAGGAACGCCATCGCCGGGACCGGCCCCATGAAATACGTGAACGGCAATGCCATCGCCATGGCATTGACGAAGGAAATACCGGGCAAGGCGCCGGCGACGACGCCGACCATCAGCCCGATGACCATAACCATGAAGTTGGCGGGCTGAAATGCGCCCGCGATGCCGATCGCTAGAAAGTCCAAAACGCCTTGTTCCATCGTCGCCTCGCCCTCAAAAAATTCGAAGCAATCGATAGACCGCCACCGTGGCGTCATCGACGATTCCCGCGCCGCGATCCAGCGGCATCCGCGCCAGAAGCGCGAATACGTACAGCAATACGCCCGTGCCGATCAGGGAGATCGCCGGCACCGCGACACGGCCCCGCATGCCGCCCAACCACATCCAGATCGCCAAAAACACGACCGTCGAGAACATGAATCCGGCGAACGGAATGGACAGGCCGTAGACGACGACAATGGCGATTCCCACCCAGGCCCGCCCGTGATCGTAGTCGTCCATCGGCACGGGCGCAGTCGTCGGCGCGCGACCGAGCAATGCACCGCGCAAAAGCGGGGTCAGTTCGTATGCGAACCAAAGTCCCGCGCAGATCGACACGCCCCACAGCATGGCCCGGGGCCACGCGCCGGCACCCAAGCGTCCACTGCCCACGTCGAGTACGCCGGGATCGACGGCGATAAAGTGCGCCAAAACGATCGAGAGAGCGAGAAATCCGCCTGGCGTTGCCAGCCGGCGAAGGTACCGCTTATCCAACATTCGCTGTTTCCACCGTTCGCCGGGACACGATTCCGACGACTTTCAAAATGCGCCGGGCGGCGACCCGAGGCCGCCGCCCGAACGCGCGATAGACAACCCTACTTCTTCGGCGCGGCGCCGAACTTCGCGAGATAGTTCTTGATCGACACGTAATAGTCCGCCGTGGCCTTGGTCCCTTCCGCGGAATTCTTCGGCTTGATGCAGGTATAGGTTTCCTCGCAATACTTCTTCCATTCCGGTGTTTGCAGGATCTGGGTGAAAGTCTGCTCCAGCTTCTTCACCTTGTCGGCAGGCGTCTTCGAGGAAACGACCAGCGTCCGCCAGGTCGGCAGATCGCTGATCTTCATGCCGAGTTCCTTCGACGCCGGAACGTTCTTGAACGCTTCGTGGCGTTCGTCGTCGAACACGATCAACGGGACCAGATCGCCCGACTTGATGAACTGCGCGACGTCGCCTGGTTGTTCGAACAGGATGTCGGTATGGGCACCGACGGTCGAGGCGTAACGTTCGGCCGGCTTGGCGAACGGCACGTTGGTGATCTTGTAGCCGAGCGTGCCCATGTACTTCAGCACCACGTCGTCGTCGGTGCCGTAGCCGGTGGTCGCGGTCCGCAGCTTGCCGGGGTTCTTCTTAGCGTGATCCAGCAGGTCCTGGATTTTCTTGAACGGGCTGTTCTTCGGCACGAACAGCATGGACGGCGAGCTCTGCATGTAGGCGACGACGGTAAAGTCCTGCGGCTTCAACTTGCCGATGCCCGACGCCCACGCCGAGATCGTCAGGCTGATGAGCGCGCCCATCGTGTAGCCGTCGGCGGGATTGTTCAGCATCTTGGTCAGGCCCGCAGTGCCCGAAGCGCCGGACACGTTCGAGACCGGCATCGGAACGCCAAGCTTCGGTTCGGCCATGCGCGCGAGGGTGCGCGCCACCAAGTCGGCGCCGCCGCCCGGACCGAACGGAACGATGATTTCAATGGGGCGCGACGGATACTTGTCCTCGGCCACGGCGCTGGCAAGCGGCGCGAACGCGCCGGACGCGACAATCAAAGCCCCGACAAGGCGGGGCGCCGTCATAGCGATGTTCATGGTTTCCTCCGTTGTTCAAATCGAGGGCACGCCGATAAGGCGCACCCGGTGCGCGCGGTTTCATCCGGACCGATGATTCGGAATTATTTTTCGCGACTCCGCAGCTTACCCGCCGCAAGCCCCCCCATCGGAATGGGAGTAAACACTACAAGAAGGTCGTTCGAACGCAAGCGGGATTCGCGCCAATTATGCGGCGGAAAGGCGCGTAACGCCGGGCTATTTGGAGATCGCCCGGGCGGCGGCGCGACCGGCGATATCGCCGCCGACGAAGCATTCGGCCAAGTTGCCGCCCGACAGATACAGGTGCCCGAAGACGCTGCCGATCTCGCCCGCCGAATAGAGCCCCGGGATGGGGGCCCCGAACACGTCGAGCACGCGCTGGCCGGCGTCGTGAACCGGCCCGCCCTGGGTGTTGGCGACCAGCGGCCAGACCTTGCCAAAAGTGTATGGCGGCTTTTCGATCGGCATCATGGTATCGGGCAGGCGGCCGAACTCGGCGTCCTTGCCCGCCCGGCACATCGCGTTCCAGCGCTCGATCGTCGTCGCGAGAATCGCCGGATCGGCCTCCATCTTTGCCGCCATCGCCTCGACGGTATCCGCCTGCATGAGAATCCCGTTGGCGATCTCGCGCGAATTGTCGGCGCTCCATTCGTAGGAAACGTCGGGATCGTTGTAGGTGGGGAACCCGAGCGCGAACGTCTTGCGCGCAGTCTCGTCGACGATCATCCACGACGGAATGCGCGGATAGGTCTGCGTCACCGGATCGAACGGTTCCATCCAGCGATGGCCGGTGTCCTGCATGTAAGGATGGTATTCGTTGGCGAAGCGTCGGCCCACGCGATCGACCAGAATCCACGGCATGCGCCGTTCGCGCGCCGCCGAGAAGAACGGAATCGCCTCCCGGTCGTCGTTCTCGGCGCCAGGCAGCCAGTCGGGCAGGCGGAACAGACGAATCCCGAACGGATAGTTCGGATCCGTGTGGCGAAAACCGTAGGTTCCGTGGAAGTGCCACATGTGCCACAGGTCGGCGCCGACGTCCTGGGCCATGCGGATGCCGTCGCCGGTATTGCCGCGAAAGGCGCCCGGCAGCACCGGCTTTTCCTGCCAGTACTGGTTTTTCATCCGCTCATCGCCCTCGAAGCCGCCGCAGGCAAGCACGACGCCGCCCCGGGCCGAAACGACGGTTTCGACGCCGTTCGTTTCGACGACGACGCCCGAAACCGCGTCCGTCGGGCTCCTGACGAGGCGCTTGGCGCGCGTGGCGAAGCGGACCTCGATGCCCCGCCGCTTCACGCACTCCGTCATCACTTTATAAAGCCGCGCACCCGACCTTAAGCCCCGCACGTGCGGCCATTCGGCATGGAAATCCAGCCCCGGCACGTCGGCGACGGAGGCGAAGCCGAACGTATCGTGGCCCGGAAAAGGATAGTTGCCGGCGACCCAATCGACCGAGACCGTGGCCCCGATTTCCGCCGCGTAGGTCTTGATCCGGGGCGCGACGGTCGCCATGCCGTCCGCCAGCGCGCGCAGGTTTTCCTCGGGCGCGGTGCCGGCGTTGGTGTCGACCAGATAACGGAACGCGGCATCCGCGTCCTTGGCGATCCGCACGCCGCCGGCGGAACAGATCGAGATGCCGCCGCCCTTCGCGGTCTTTTCGATCAGCAGAGTCCGGGCACCGGCGTCGGCGGCCGCGCAGGCGGTCGCCGCGCCGGCAAAGCCGTAACCGATCACGACGACGTCGAACGCCGCTTCTTCTTTTTTCTGAGGCATGGCTCGTTCAAAGGCCGGCGCTCAACGCCCGCCCACGACCTCCGCCTGGCCGCGCAGCGCCTTCCAGATGTTCACCAGGAGCGTCGCCGACCCGGCGACGAACAGAACGGCGACGATCGGGCGGCTGAAGAAGGTAATCGGATCGTAGTGGGTCAATTGCATGGCCTGGGCGAAATTCTGCTCGCCGATATCGCCCAGGATCAACCCCAAAACGATGCCCGCGACTGAATATCCCGTCCGGCGCAGCATGAAGGCGATGATGCCGGCAACGAACATGATGATCACGTCGACCACCAGATTGCGGACAGCATAGGCGCCGAACGTCGCCATGATCAGGATGACGGGCTCCAGATAATTGAACGGCATGCGCAGCAAGTGAACG
>CAZDFF010000070.1:0-14245 GCA_964504425.1 uncultured Hyphomicrobiales bacterium | reverse complement strand
GGTTCAGGCGGTTCCGAATGCGAACCGTTCGCGAAATTTACTTGCCGATACCGAGCAGCTTCTCGGCCTTCGAGAGGGCCGCCATCGATTCCTTGTGCTTGCCGGCCTTGTGCATGGCTTCGCCTTCGGCGCGGTACTTCTTCACTTCGCCCATTTTCTTGGCGTCCATTTTCGGGCTCTTCGCGAGCGCGGCATCGATTGCCTTCATGTGCTTCGGGCAGGACGAGGCCATGGCGGGGCCGGCGAGCAGCATGACGGCGGCCGTGGCGAGCAGGAAACGCTTGAACATGAAATCTTCCTCCATTTCGTGATGCCCCCGCGCGGACGGAGGCCACTCGGATATACACCCGAGCGAAAAAACTGTCGCGTCCGACTATGGCTTTTTCGGGGCCGATAACGCGACCGTGATCAAGCCGCGTACGATTTAGGATGATTCACGATTTGGAATTATTAAAGAAAGTGTTCCCACAGCATCAGCAGGGCAAACCCGATGAAAACGACGCCCGTGGTTCGGGCAACCCACAGGGCCGCGCCCGGCCGGCCGAGCCACCGCTTCACCCAGCCGGCGGCGAACGCCATCGGCGCCTGCCACAGCACGTTGATGACGACCAGGACAAGGGCCAGCGTCAGCAGTTGCGCCGTGGTGTCGGCGCGGGTGCGGTCGACGAAATTGGGAAAGAGGGCCAGGAACAGGACGATGACCTTGGGATTCAGAAGATTGGTCAGCACCGCTTCGCGAAACGGGCGGATCAAATCCGACGGACCGGGCGCCGTGCTTGCGATGGTTCCCGGCATGGCGAGATCGCCGGGGCCGGTCAGGTTGCGCACGCCGATCCAACCCAGGTAGAGCGCGCCCAGGACGGCGACCGTCTTGAACAGCGTCGGCGACGACGCGATCAGCAACGACACGCCCAGCACCGCCAGAAGCGTGTGCACGCCGATGCCGACCTGCACGCCGGCGACGGCGGCCAACCCGGGCGCACGCCCGCCGATCAGGGTGTGGCGCAGGATCAGCATGGTGTCCGGGCCGGGTGACACGACGACGGCGAGCGCGGCCAGGGAAAAAGCGAACAGGGTCGGGGGATCGACGGGCATGAATGCCCGTAACCTCCCGCCGGGGCGAAGTCAACGGGACCGCGGGTCAGAGCGTCGCCAGAAACGCCGCGACGCGGTCGATCGCATCCTGCCGGTTCTGCCGCTCGGTGCGGCCGGAGGATTTGCGCGGCTTGAAGGAATGATCGCCGTCGGCGATCCATTCGACCCGGATCGCGGGCGCGAGATCGTAACGCGAAACTTCCGGCGGCGTGCCGAACGGGTCGCGTTCTCCCTGTAGAATGAGCGTTGGCGTGCGCATGGTCGACAGATGCTCGACGCGCAGGTTTTGCGGGTTGCCCGGCGGATGGAACGGATAGCCGAGGCAGACCAGCCCGCACACGGCGGCGCCGTCGGCAATCATGCTGGCGATCCGACCGCCCATGGACTTGCCGCCGATAACCAGGCGTTCCGGCCCCAGGCGGCCCACGACGTCGCGCCATGCCGCCAACAGGACGTCGGCGCGGTCGGGCGGCCGCTTCCGTCCGTCGGCGCGCCGTTTCGCCATGTAGGGAAACTCGAACCGGGCGACGCGATAGCCTTTCGCCGCCACGCCCTCGGCCACCGCCTGCATGAACGGGCTGTCCATCGGCGCGCCCGCCCCGTGCGCGAGCGCGAGCGTCAGCGGAGCATCGTCGGGGCCGTCGAACAGGAAGGCCGGGCCGGTCATTCCGCGCCGGTGCCGAACGCCGCGGTCATCTGCGGTTCGTAGGCGAACAGGCCCGGCTGTCCGCCGGTGTGGACGAAAAGGACATTGGCGTCGTCGGCGAAGCTGCGGCGCCGCACCAGATGGATCAGGCCCGCCATCGCCTTGCCGGTGTAGACGGGATCGAGGATCAGCGCCTCGGTGCGCGCCGCCGTGGCCATCGCTTCGAACACCATCGCGTTCGGCAGCCCATAGCCGGGCGCCAGGGTTTCGTCGGTGAGTACGATGTCGGCGTCGGCGACCGGCGAAGTCATGCCGAGCAGTTTGGCGACGCCGTCGGTCACGGTCTTGACGCGCGGCTGTTGCAATTGCGCGGGGCGGCGGTTGCAGACGCCGATTACCGGCACGCGGCTTTTCAGCGCGCGGAGGCCGAACAGCAGCCCGCCGTGGGTCGCGGCGCTGCCCGACGCGAGAATGACGGCATCGAGCCGAACCTCCATCGCTTCCGCCTGATCGAGGATTTCCTTGGCGGCGAGCACGTAGCCGAGCGCGCCGATGGGCGGATGCCCGGCGCCGAGGTGAATGACGTAGGGCCGCTTGCCGTCCGCCGCCAATTTCGCGGCGAGGGCATCGAGGGCGCGGTCGGGCGCGGCGTCGTCCTCGCCACCCTCGAAGCGGTGCAGCGTCGCGCCCAGCAGCCGGTCGAGCAGCACGTTGCCCGAGTTCCGGTAGGCGGGATCGTCCTTCGCCACCCGCTCCTCGAGCTGAATGTGACAGGCGAGTCCCAGCTTGGCGGCGCCGGCGGCGCAGACGCGGACGAAATTGGATTGCACCGCGCCGGTGATAAGCACCGTGTCGCATTTCTTCGCCAGCGCGTCGCCGAAATAGAATTCGAGTTGACGCGCCTTGTTGCCGCCGAGCGCCAGGCCGGTCAGGTCGTCGCGCTTGACCAAAATGCGCGGGCCGCCCAAGGCCTCGGTCAGGCGCGGTGCGTGCTCCAAGGGCGTCGGCAGGACCGCGATCCGGGCGCGCGGCAGCGCCGCCAGTTTGGCCAGGACGTCGGCCATTCGCCTAAACCTTGAATTCGGCGAAGAAGTCGTTGCCCTTGTCGTCGACGACGATGAAGGCGGGGAAATCGACGACCTCGATCCGCCAGATTGCTTCCATGCCGAGTTCCGGATATTCCAGCAGCTCGACTTTCTTGATGCAGTCGAGCGCGAGGCGCGCCGCCGGTCCGCCGATGGAGCCGAGGTAGAACCCGCCGTGTTTCTTGCAGGCGTCGGTCACGGCCTTCGAGCGGTTGCCCTTCGCCAGCATGATCATCGAGCCGCCGGCAGTCTGAAACTGGTCGACGTAGCTGTCCATGCGCCCGGCGGTGGTCGGCCCGAACGACCCCGAGGCGTAACCCTTCGGCGTTTTCGCCGGCCCCGCGTAATAGACCGGATGGTTCTTGAAGTAGTCGGGCAGGCCGTGGCCGGCGTCGAGCCGTTCCTTCAGCTTGGCGTGCGCGATGTCGCGTCCGACGACCAGGGTGCCGGTCAATTCCAGGCGTGTCTTGACCGGGTGGCGCGAAAGTTCGGCCAGCACGTCCTTCATCGGCCGGTTGAGGTCGATCTTGACCGCGTCGCCGCCCAGGTGCGAATCCGTCACGTCTGGCATGTATTTCGCCGGGTTGGTTTCGAGTTGCTCCAGGAACACGCCGTCCCGGGTGATCTTGCCCAGGATCTGGCGGTCGGCCGAGCACGACACGCCGATGCCGACCGGACACGACGCGCCGTGGCGCGGCAGGCGCACCACGCGCACGTCGTGGCAGAAGTACTTGCCGCCGAACTGCGCGCCGATGCCCATGTCCTGGGTCAGCTTCTGGATTTTTTCTTCCCATTCCAGGTCGCGGAACGCCTGGCCGTGCTTGTTGCCGGCGGTCGGCAGGCCGTCGAGGTAATGCGTGCTCGCCAGTTTCACGGTCTTCAGGTTCAGTTCCGCCGACGTGCCGCCGATCACGACCGCCAGGTGGTAGGGCGGGCACGCCGCCGTTCCCAGCGTCCGGATATTGGCGTCCAGGAACTTGACCAGGCTTTCCGGGTTCAGCAGCGCCTTGGTCTGCTGATAGAGGAAGCTCTTGTTGGCCGATCCGCCGCCCTTGGCGATGAACAGGAATTTATAGGCGTCGCCCTCGGTCGCATAGATCTCGATCTGCGCCGGCAGGTTGTTGCCGGTGTTCACTTCTTGGAACATGTCGAGGGGCGCGACCTGGCTGTAGCGCAGGTTGGTTTCCATGTAGGTCTTGAGCACGCCGGCCGAAATGGCGGCCTCGTCGCCGCCGCCGGTCCAGATGCGCTGGCCCTTCTTGCCCATGACGATGGCGGTGCCGGTATCCTGGCACATGGGCAGGATGCCGCCGGCGGAAATATTCGCGTTCTTCAGAAAATCGAACGCGACGTATTTGTCGTTATCCGACGCTTCGGGGTCGTCGAGAATCTTGCGCAGCTGCGTCAGATGGGCGGGGCGCAGAAGGTGCGAGCAATCGCGGAAAGCCTCCGCCGTCAGCATCGTCAGGGCCCGCGGATCGACCTTCAGCACCGACGTTCCGTCGAATTTCGTCTCGGACACGAAATCGCCGGTCAGCTTGCGATACGGCGTCGCGTCGTCGTGCAGCGGGAACATCTCGTGGAAGGCGGCGTCGGTCATGGGGGACTCTTCTGTCGGAATGGATCGGGGGCGACCGATGCGGCGGGCGCCGCCGGTCATTTCTTGCGGAATGCGTCCAGTGCGATGACCTCGCCGGGCTTGGCGTCGTCGTCCTTGGCAGGGGCGGGAATGTCCTTGGTTTCGGTTGCCGTGCCGGGCGCCGGCACGATCTCGGCCGTGGTCGGCGCCTGCGTCTTCAATTGCAGGCCGAAATCGACCGAAGGATCGGCGAAGGCGCTGATGGCGCCGTAGGGAATCGTCAGCCGCTCCGGCTTGCCGCGAAACCGCAGCGTGACGGCGAAATAGTCGTCTTCGACCACCAGCCGCTCGAACTGGTGTTGCAGCACGATCGTCATTTCCTCGGGGTATTCGGCCTTCAGGCTGTTGGGGATGCCGACCCCGGCGCCGCCGGTCTTGAAGGTGATGTAGAAATGATGATTGCCGGGAAGGCCTTGGGTCGCCACCTGGCCGAGCGCGCGGCGGACGACGCTTCGCAGCGCGTCCTCGATCCAGGCCTCGTATTGGTAGGGATCGGCGTCCATGGCTCCGTCAACTTATGCCGGCCCAAGGGCCACACGAAACGAGTGGGGGGCTTCTGTTGCCAGGTGCCCCCCGAACCCCGTGGCAGCCTTAGGCGGCTACCGCAAATGCCTCGTTGTCGTTGGCATTTGTGAGAATGGCCCGATACGGTGGTACCATGCCGAGCGAAAGCCATACCTTTATTACGCGCGTCGATCCTATTTCGCCCCCATCTCCGACGGCCGCCTAAAACCGCCGCAATCGAGTGATGGTGGAGGCGCCGGGTACCGCCCCCGGGTCCGCAACGCTTATTCCATAAAGCGTTTATCGCCATAGTCGGTTGCCCGACGCCTATAATATAGGGTCCGCCGACCGCATTCGGCAAGGCCAAGGGATCGAACGGCGGCCGGGATCGGGCCGTTTCCAGGGCTTTCGGCGAATCGCGCCCCAAGTCGGCGGGCAATGGGGCTTCTCGGCGGGGTGCGGCGGGCCAGTCATGGCGCGACCGAGGCGCCCTGGCCTTTGCGTTGCCGCCGCCCGGGTCTAAAATCGCGCAACCTCCGACGGTGGAACGGACGACCGAGGATCATGCGCCAGTACCTCGACCTCATGCGCCATGTGCGCCAAAGCGGCGTCGTCAAAGGCGACCGCACCGGCACCGGGACGCAAAGCGTGTTCGGCTATCAGATGCGGTTCGACCTGTCGGAGGGGTTTCCGCTCGTCACCACCAAGAAGCTGCATCTGAAATCGATCGTGCACGAACTGCTGTGGTTTCTGGCCGGCGACACCAACGTCAAATACCTGCGCGATAATGGCGTCACCATCTGGGACGAGTGGGCGGACGAAAAAGGCGACCTGGGCCCGGTCTACGGGTACCAATGGCGTTCGTGGCCGACGCCGGACGGCGGCGCCATCGACCAGGTTTCGGCGCTGATCCGGCAGATCCGCAAGAATCCGAACTCGCGCCGTCTGATCGTCAGCGCCTGGAATCCGGCCGACGTCGACAAGATGGCCCTACCGCCGTGTCATTGCCTGTTTCAGTTCTATGTCGCGGACGGCCGGCTTTCGTGCCAGCTTTATCAGCGCAGCGCCGACGTCTTCTTGGGCGTGCCGTTCAACATCGCGTCCTACGCGCTGCTGACGATGATGGTGGCGCAGGTGACCGACTTGATGCCCGGCGATTTCGTGCATACCTTCGGCGATGCCCATCTTTACGCCAACCACTGGGATTTGGCGGACCTGCAATTGCAACGCGCGCCGCTGGCGCTGCCGACCATGAGGATCAATCCGGACGTGAAGGATATTTTCGGGTTCCGCTTCGAGGACTTCGAGCTTTTGGGCTACGAAGCCCACCCGCACATCAAAGCGCCGGTCGCGGTCTGAACGCATGATCGTTTCTTTTATCGTCGCGATGGACGAAGCCGGCGTCATCGGCAAGGACAATGCGCTGCCCTGGCATATTTCCGCCGACCTGAAGGACTTCAAGAAGAAGACGCTCGGCAAGCCCGTCATCATGGGGCGCAAGACGTACGACTCGATAGGCCGTCCGTTGCCGCAGCGACCGAACATCGTGATTTCCCGCAATAAGGACTTGAAAATCGACGGCACGACCGTGGTCGGCTCGGTCGAAGCCGCGCTCGACGCCGCCCGGGCGACCGGCGCCGAGGAGGCCATGGTGATTGGCGGCGCGGATATTTTTCGTCTCGCGTTTCCGGTCGCCGATCGGCTTTACATCACCGAGGTCGCGGGCCGCTTCGAGGGCGACGTCTGGTTTCCGGAATTCGACCGTAACGCGTGGAAGGAAATCTCGCGCATCGACCACCTGCCGGAAGCGCCCGGCGGCCCCGCGTTCAGTTTCGTGGTGCTGGACCGCGCGTAATTCGCGGCGCGCTTACTGCACCACGATGCGCGGCGCGCTGGCGGTGCGTTCGCCCAGGGCCTGTTCGATCTTCTCCCAGATGCGGTCGGCGATCGCCCGGTAGACCTTGGCATGCGGGCTTTCCGGCTGCGACACGACGATCGGCCGGCCGCCGTCGGAGGTTTCGCGGATGACGATGTCCAGCGGCACCTCGCCCAGGAATTCGACGCCCAGCTTGTCGGCTTCTTTATGGGCGCCGCCGTGGCTGAAGATGTCGGTGCGGTGTCCGCAGTTGGGGCAGGCGAAGTAGCTCATGTTTTCGACGATGCCGAGCACCGGCACGTCGACCTTGCGGAACATGTTGAGGCCCTTGCGGGCGTCCAGGAGCGCGATGTCCTGCGGCGTCGAGACGATCACGGCGCCGGTCAGCGGCACGCGTTGCGCCATCGTCAGCTGCGCGTCGCCGGTGCCGGGCGGCATGTCGACCACCAGCACGTCGAGCGGGCCCCAGTTCACATCGCGCATCATCTGTTCCAGCGCGCTCTGCACCATCGGGCCGCGCCAGATGATCGGGTTGTCCTCCTCGACCATGAAGCCCATCGACATGCACTTGATGCCGTAGTTTTCCATGGCGTCGAGCGTCTTGCCGTCGCTCGAGGACGGCTGGCCGGTGATTCCCATCATGCGCGGCATGGACGGCCCGTAAATGTCGGCGTCCAGCAGGCCGACCTTGCGCCCGCCGACGGACAGGCCCAGCGCGATGTTGACCGCGGTCGTCGACTTGCCGACGCCGCCCTTGCCCGACGCGACGGCGATGATGGATCGTACGTTCGGCAGGATGTTCGGTTTGCCCTGGCCCGGTCCTGGGGCCGGCCCGTGGCTGTGCCCGTGACCGTGTCCGTGGGCATGGTCGTGTCCGTGCCCGCCCTGCGGCTGGCCCTGGCCGTTGCCGCCCGCTTTCTTTTCGGCGGTCAGCACGACGGTTGCCGAGATCACGCCGGGCAGTCCGTGGACGGTTTTCTCCGCCTGCTTGCGCAGCGGTTCCAACTGGGGGCCGCGCTTGGGGTCGACCTCGATCGCGAAAGCGACGTGGCCGTCTTTGATCTGGAGGCCCTTGACCATGTCGAGGCTGACGATGTCCTTACCCCGATCAAGGTCCATGACGCCCTTGAGGGCGTCGATAATTTGTTCGCTGGTGACGTGGGCCATCCTTGAAAACTCCGAAAATCCGCCAATATCGAGCATTGAAGCCGGGCCCGCCGCATTGCGCCGGGGGCCCGGCTGCCCTATAACGCAGCCGTGCTGCGCCTATTCAAGTAGCATCGGGGACCCAAAAAACAAGGCCCCAAATTCAGGAATACCAAGGGTTTCGGCGTAGGAAGGAAAGAATTCGATGGCGTGGAAGGGGCAAGGCGGCGGTCCATGGGGCGGCGGCGGCGGCGGCGGCGGCGGAAGCGGTGGCGGTGGCGGCCAGGGCCCATGGGGCGGTCGCGGCCCGTCGGGTCCGCAAACGCCCGATATCGAGGAAATTCTTCGCCGCAGCCAGGATCGATTCAAGCGCGCCCTGCCGGGCGGCTTCGGGTCCGGCAAGCTGGTGCTGCTGGCCGTGCTGGCCGCCGCCGGCTTGTGGATGGCGAGCGGCTTCTACCGGGTCGATCCCGGCGAACAGGGCGTCGAGTTGCTGTTCGGCAAGTTCGTCAAGGTCACCACGCCCGGCCTGAACTATTGGTTCCCGGCGCCGATCGGCGCGATCTTCAAGCCGAACGTCGAACGCACCAATCAGATCGTCATCGGCTTCCGCGGCAGCGGGGACAGCACGGCGATCCGCGACGTGCCGCAGGAAAGCCTGATGCTGACCGGCGACCAGAACATCATCGACATCGATTTCGTGGTCCAGTGGCGGATCAAGGACGCGGCCGAGTATCTGTTCAACATCCGCGACCCGGAGAGCACGGTCAAGGCGGCGGCCGAAAGCGCGATCCGCGAGGTCGTCGGCCAGATGTCGCTGGAAAACGCGCTGACGGCGAAGCGCCAGGAAGTCGAAGCCGGCAGCAAGGAATTGCTCCAGAAAATTCTGGACGGATACAAGATCGGGGTTCTCATCGCCGATCTGAAGCTGCAGAAGGTCGATCCGCCGGCGCAGGTGATCGACGCCTTCAACGACGTGCAGCGGGCGCGCCAAGACATGGAGCGCAAGCAGAACGAGGCGCAGGCCTACGCCAACGACATCCTGCCCAAGGCCAAGGGCGAAGCCCAGCGGCAGATTCAGGAGGCGACGGCGTATAAAGAAGCGCTGGTCGCTGAAGCCCAGGGCGAAGCCAACCGGTTCCTGTCGGTCTACAACGCCTATCTGCAGAACAAGGACGTGACGGTGAAGCGTCTGTATCTGGAGCGCATGCAGCAGGTGCTGCGGGATTCGGACAAGGTGCTCATCGACCGGCAATCGGGCGGTTCCGGCGTGGTGCCGTATCTGCCGCTGCCCGAATTGAAGAAGCGCGCCGAGGACAAGGCCAAGGCGTCGGGAGCCGCGAAATGACCAGGATTTATCTCATCGCCATCGGCGTCGTGCTGGCCATCGGCGTCGTCGTCGCCAACAGCGCGCTCTTCACCGTGCATCAGTCGCATCAAGCGTTGGTCCTGCAATTCGGCAATCCGGTCAGGGTCGAACGCGAACCGGGCCTGAAGGTGAAGGTGCCCTTCATTCAGGACGTCACCTATTACGAAAAGCGGATCCTCAATCTCGATCCGCCGGTGCAGGAAGTCATCCTGTCCGACCAGAAGCGCATCAATGTCGATTCCTTCGCGCGCTTCCGCATCGTCGATCCGCTGGAATTTCGCAAGCGCGCGGGCACCCTGGTCAACTTCGGCCAGATTTTCGGCGGCCGGCTCAATTCGGCGATCCGATCCGAGGTCGCCAAGGCGGATCTCGCCGACATGCTGTCGGGTAAGCGCGGCGAGATCATGGGGAAAATCGCCGTCCTCCTGAAGACCCAGGGCGCCGAATTCGGCGTCGAGGTCATCGACGTGCGCATCGGCCGCACCGATCTTCCCGAAGCGACCAGCCAGGCGGTCTACAACCGCATGCGCTCGGCGCGCGTGGCGCAAGCGGCCGAACTGCGCGCCCAGGGCGACGAGATCAAGGCCAAGGTCCAGGCCGAGGCCGACCGCCAACGCACTGTGCTGCTGGCCGAAGCCCAGAAGACCGCGCAGACGCTCCGCGGCGAAGGCGAAGGAACCAAGACCGAAATCCTCAACAAGGCTTTCGGCATGGATCAGGAATTCTTCACCTTCTATCGTTCGATGGAGGCCTACGGCCAAGCCTTGGACGGGACGACCATGGTCCTGAGCCCCGATTCCGATTTTTTCCGCTATTTCGGGCAATCTTCGGGTACGCTCGGAAAGATGCAGAAATAGCGGACGTTTTCGCTTCCGGCCGGCCGGCATGAAGGATTTTCTGACCGCCGTGGCGCTGGCGATCGCGATCGAGGGCGCGGCCTACGCCCTTTTCCCGGATGCCATGAAGCGAATGATGGCTCGCGTGTTGACCCAACCGACGACGATGCTGAGGACCGCCGGCCTGATCGCGGCGGCGGTGGGCGTTGCCGTCGTCTGGGCGATCCGCCGAGGCTGACGGGAAGGATAACGGAGCCCGCTTGATTATGGCGGGAATCCGGACCTATATCGGGTTAGTATGGCGGCGAAAATGCATTGTTCGGAGGGTCGGGTCGTGAGCGGCAACGGAATGAAGGCGGATTCAATGATCGGCGTGCGGTTCGGTCGCTTCCGATCGCCGGGCGCGGGCATCGCCGCCGCGCTTCTGGTCGCGTTCGCCGCGACCGCCGCGTCCGCGCGCGCGGCGCCCGAAAGCTTCGCCGATCTCGCGCAACAGCTTCTGCCCAAGGTCGTCAACATTTCGACCACCCAGGTCGTCGAGGGCCGCGGCGGCATGGAAATGCCGCAGCTTCCGCCGGGATCGCCGTTCGAGGAATTCTTCAAGGAATTCTTCGATCGCAACCCGAACCAGCCGCAGCGCCAGCGGCGCGCGACGTCGCTGGGCTCCGGCTTCGTCGTCGACGCGGCGGGCTACGTCGTCACCAACAACCACGTCATACAGGACGCGGACGAAATAACCGTCATCCTGCACGACGATTCGCGTCTGAAGGCGACTCTGGTCGGCCGCGACGCCAAAACCGATCTCGCCGTCCTTAAGGTGGAACCGTCGGCGAAGCTGTCGGCGGTCAAGTTCGGCAATTCGGACAAGTCCCGGGTCGGCGACTGGGTCATCGCCATCGGCAATCCGTTCGGCCTCGGCGGCACGGTCACGGCGGGCATCATCTCGGCGCGCGGCCGCGACATCAACGCCGGCCCCTACGACGATTTCCTGCAGACCGACGCGTCGATCAACCGCGGCAATTCGGGCGGCCCGATGTTCAATCTGGCGGGCGAGGTCATCGGCATCAACACGGCGATCTTCTCGCCGACCGGCGGCAGCGTCGGCATCGGCTTCGCTATTCCGAGCGCCGGCGCCGAACCGGTGATCCGCCAGCTCATCAAGCACGGCCAAGTCAAGCGCGGCTGGCTCGGCGTCCACATCCAGGCGGTGACCGACGAAATCGCGGAAACCCTGGGGCTCAAGGGCGTGTCCGGGGCGCTGGTCGCCAGTGTCATCAAGGACGGCCCGGCCGAGAAGGGCAACATTCAGGCCGGCGACGTAATCCTGTCGTTCAACGGCCGCGACGTGACGGAAATGCGCCGCCTGCCGCGCATCGTCGCCGACACCGAGGTCGGCAAGAGCGTGAAGGCGGTGGTCTGGCGCGGCGGCAAGAAGGTCACGCTCGATGTCGTCGTCGGCGAATTGGAAGAAGAATCCACCAAGGTCGCCGCCAAGACCGGCCCCAAGAAGAAAAGCGACGACCCCAGCGCCATGGCGGTCGAGGCTCTGGGGCTGACGCTGTCCGAGCCCACTCAAAAGGTGCGCGAACGCTTCAAGCTGGAGAAGGCGTCGAAGGGCGTCGTCGTCACCGCCGTCGACGAAAAGGGGCCCGGCGCCGAGAAGGGTATCCGCCCAGGCGACGTCATCGTCGAGGTCAGCCAGGAAGAAGTCGCCTCGCCCGCCGACGTGGCCAAGAAAGTGGCCGACGCCCAGAAAGCCGGGCGCAAGTCGATCCTGATGCTGGTGGAAGGCCAGGGCGGGCTGCGGTTCGTCGCCGTGAAGATCGACAAGAGTTAGCGGCGGACGATTTCGGCTTCCCGATAGCCCTGCATATATAAGAGCGTCGTCAGATCGCCGTGGTCGATGCGCGCGTTCGCGGCGTCGGCGAGGACCGGCTTGGCATGATAGGCGACGCCGAGCCCGGCCCATTTCACCATTTCCAGGTCGTTGGCGCCGTCGCCGATCGCCAGCGTCATCGGTTGGGCGACGGCGAATTTTTCGGCCAACATCTTCAAGGTTTCCAGTTTCGAGAACCGGTCGAAGATCGGTTCCACCACCCGGCCGGCGAGCCGGCCGTTTTCGATCACGAATTCGTTGCCGAAATCGAATTCGAATCCGACACGTTCGCGCACCCGCCCGGTGAAATAATCGAAGCCGCTCGACACCAGGGCGGTGACGGCGCCCCAGGCGCGCATGGTCCTGACCAGGGCGTCGGCGCCCGGCGACACCACGGTGCGGGCATAGGTCTCGGCCAGGGCCGTTTCCGGCAGGTCCTTCAGCAGCGCGACCCGGCGGCGCAGCGATTCGTGGTATTCGATTTCGCCCCGCATGGCCTGCGCGGTGATCGCCGCGACCTCCGCCTTCAGGCCGACGTGATCGGCGATTTCGTCCAGCGTTTCGTTGACGACGATGGTCGCGTCCATGTCGGCGACCAGCAGCTTCTTCTTGCGCCCGAGCGCCGGGCCGACGGCAATATCGACCGGATATGCGCGAAGGGCCGTGCGGGCCGTTTGCTCGACGCTCTTCGGCGAGGTCCCGGAAACGAACACGTCGCAGGCCTTGTCCGGCGCCAGCCAGTCGGGCGCCGTCGTCTCGACGTCGAAGGAGTTGAGTGCATCGCGCGCGACGGCGACAATGGTGTCCGTCAGAGGTGCGTTCTTATCGGGACCGGCGACGAGCGTCAGAATGAAATCCATGGCCACTGATTACGGGGCCGCCGCGGGCGGTGCAAGCGCCAAGGACGGCAACCGGCCGGTGCTTGTCGTCGCCGGGCCGACCGGCAGCGGCAAATCGGCCTTGGCCGTCGATCTGGCGCGAGCCCACGACGGCGTCGTGATCAACGCCGACAGCATGCAGGTCTATCGGGAACTGCGCGTGCTCACGGCCCGGCCGACGGCGGCGGAAGAAGCGACGGTGCCGCATCGCCTTTACGGCGTGCTGTCGGCGGCCGAGCGATGTTCCGCCGGGCGCTGGCTGCGCCTGGCGTTGCCGGAGATCGAGGCCGCTTTCGCGGCGGGAAAAGTGCCGGTCGTCGTCGGCGGCACCGGGCTTTATTTGCGGGCGCTGATGCAGGGATTGGCCGACGTGCCCGAAATCCCGGCGGCTGACGTCGCGCACGCGCAAGCGCGCTACGAGGAACTGGGCGGGGCGGCGTTCCGCGAGGATCTTCGCGCCCTCGATCCCGATGCGGCCGACCGCTTGCCGGCGTCGGATCGCCAACGCCTGATCCGGGCCTATGCCGTGGTCAAGGCCACCGGCCGGACGCTGAAGGACTGGCAGAAGGGCGGCGCGGCCGCGATCGTTGCCGCGCGGTTCGCGACGGTCGTCCTGTCGCCGCCTACCGAGACGCTCTATCCCGCCCTGGACGCGCGCTTCGACGCCATGATGGCGGCAGGCGGCATGGACGAGGCGCAAGCCTTCGCCGCTCTGAGGCTGGACCCGTCGTTGCCGGCGGCGAAGGCGGTCGGGGTGAAGGAACTGCTGCTGCATCTTTCCGGCGACTGGGATTCGGAAACCGCCGTCGCCAAGGCGAAGCAGGCGACCCGTAACTTCGCCAAGCGCCAGCGCACCTGGCTGCGGCATCAGATTCAGGCCGATTTTTTAATTGAAAATACCTATAATTCAAAGGCTTGGCCGGAAATCGACGCATTCGTCGGCCGGTTTCTATCCGCGCAATTTTCGGAAAGTCTTTAACCAATAATCTTTTCATTTATTCGTCGCTTTTTGTTGACCGGGCACACCCGAAAGACTAGTTTGCCCTTCCCGCGCCGGGGCCTCGGGCCCCGGAAACGGCGGCATCCGGGGGCTTTCGGGCCTTTTTCGTCCGTGAGGGGACGGGCTGTCGCCGCGGGCTTATTTGTCCGAGGAACGTTCGCGATGTCGAAAGACCAGATGACCGGCGCCGAGATCGTGCTGAAGGCGCTCAAGGATCAGGGCGTGACCGAAATCTTCTGTTACCCCGGCGGCGCCGTGCTGCCGATCTACGACTCCCTGTTCCAACAGAACGAGA
>CAZDFF010000069.1:0-14268 GCA_964504425.1 uncultured Hyphomicrobiales bacterium | reverse complement strand
CCCGCCAAGCAGAAGCGTCGCGAAAATTCGGCAACCTACGCGGATTGGGCGTTCGGCGATTTCATCCGTCGCGCCCGAGAGCACGATTGGTTCAAGGACACGGTGTTCGTTTTCGTCGGCGATCATGGGCCGCGCGTTTACGGTGCCGAGACCGTCCCGGTCCCGTCCTATCGGGTGCCGTTGCTGTTCTACTCGCCGGGCAATCTGGCGCCCCGGGAGATCGACACGGCGGGGTCCAGCATGGATGTTGGGCCGACGCTTCTCGGTTTGCTCGGGTTTTCGTACGACAGTCCGTTCTTCGGCATCGATCTGACGCGCGTGCCGCCCGAAAAAGGCCGCGTCGCGATGGAGCACAATTACGCTATCGCCCTCGGTTCGGAGGGCAAGGTCGCCGCCATCCTGCCGGGGCGGGGTACGCGCGGTTACGACATGAAGCTCGGCCCCTACGGTTTGACGCCGACCGCGGCGCCGGACCCGGAGGTTTTGAAGGACGTCATCGGGATGACGCAGACGGCGCATCGGCTTTTCTACGGCCGCGCCTACCACGACTTGTTGCCGACGATGAATTGACCGGCGCAAGTACCAGCGGTTTCAGTTCAAGTAACCCGAAACGCCGTCCCACAACAATTTCAGCGCGACGACGACCAAGAGCGCGTAGCAGGCGCGATACATCTGCGTCTGGTTCAGCCGTTTGTGCAGGCGCCAGCCGGCCCACACGCCGAGCGGCACCGCGGGTGCCGCCCACGCCATCAGCAGCCACATGTCGCGGGTCGGCTGCGCCACCCACAGCCACGGGCCGACCTTGGCGAGGTTGCCGACGACGAAGTACATGAACGTGGTGCCGGCGTAGACCGCCTTCGGCAGCCCCAGCGGCAGCAGGTACATGGCGAGCGGCGGTCCGCCCGCGTGCGCGATCATCGAGCCGATGCCGGAAAAAAATCCGGCGACCGCGCCCTTGGCCGTCGAGCGCGGCCGGATCGTCGGCGTGCCGCCGCCCTTGAACCACAATCCCGTAAAGACCAGCGTGATAAGGGCGATCATGATGGCGATCAGATGCCGATTGGCCAGTTCGATGACGATGTAGCCGATGCCGGTGCCGATCAGCAGGCCGGGGATGAGAACCATGAGATCGGGCTTCGACCAGGTCGACGGCTTCCAGTAGCGGGCCGCGAACAGATCGCCCAGGCAGAACAGCGGCGCCAGCACGGCGCCCGCGACGATCGGGTCGACGATCAGCGCCATCAGGGGAATGCCCAGGATCGCGAAGCCGCCGCCGAACGCGCCCTTGGTGAAGCTGATGAGGAAGATCGCGGCGAAGGTCAGCGCGACGGTAACGGGATCGAGGATCATGGCGAGGGCGCTTCCGGCGGCGATGGGCGGAAGACGTTAGCACCGGCGGCCTCGGTCGCGCCAACGCGGTATTCGCTTTGTCCTTTTCGGGATAGGATCGTGGTCGTGCCGTCTTTCTGGGCGCAGAGGCGCGAAACTTTATCGAGCGGATCGGTGGCGAGGGTCGATTGAAACCGGAAAAGAAGGATAGCAAGCCGGGCGTGAGGCTGCGCGTCGTGCTCGGGCCCGACGTCGCGCTCGGGCCCGGCAAGGTGGCGATGCTCGAGGAAATCGAAGCCACCGGCTCCATTGCCGCCGCCGGCCGCAACATGGGCATGAGTTACAAGCGGGCGTGGTATCTGGTCGAAACCATGAACCGCTGTTTCAAGCGGCCGGTCGTCGCCGCCACCAAGGGCGGGCGGTCCGGCGGCGGAGCCGTGCTGACCCCGCTCGGTGCCGAGGTTCTCGCCCGCTACCGGCGCATGGAAAAGCTGGCGGCGAAGGCGGTCCGGAACGAAATGGGCAAGCTTCGCAAGGCGCTCGTCGACTTGCCTTAAGCGATATATCCGAACGGAAATATCGATTGACGGCCTCGCCGCGCGTGCGCTATGCAAATCGATATAGCGTATTGGCTATATCGATGGATCGAACATGCCCGACGTCGCGTCCTCGGATTCTCCGTCGCCGGTCGCACCGCGATCTTTCCTGTCCGGTTTCTCGGGCGGTGCCGTCGTCGGCGTGCTGGGCGGCCTGATCGGCCTGGGCGGGGCGGAGTTCCGCTTGCCGTTGCTGATCGGCGTCTTCCGGTTCCAGGCCCTGGACGCGGTCATTCTCAACAAGGCGATGAGCCTCGTCGTGGTCACGGCGGCGCTCCTGTTCCGCGCCCCCGCCGTGCCGTTCGATTCCGTCGCGGCTCAATGGGCCGAGATCGTCAACCTCCTGGCCGGAAGCCTGCTCGGCGCGTGGGTCGGTGCCGGTTGGGCGATGCGGCTGCGGTCCCGGTCGCTGCTCCGCGTTATCGCCGTGCTGCTGGCGTTCATCGCGGTCGTGCTGATGGTCGGGCACGACGCGACGGGACGGGAGAGCCCGTTCCTGTCCGGTCCGCTGCTGGCGTTCGCGGGCGCGGTGGCGGGATTCGGGATCGGCGTGGTCGCCTCGTTGCTGGGCGTGGCGGGCGGCGAACTGTTGATCCCGACGCTGATCCTTCTGTTCGGACTCGACGTCAAGCTCGCGGGCAGCGTTTCGCTCGTCGTCAGCCTGCCGACGATGCTCGTCGGCTTCGCCCGTTACGGTGCCGGCGGCGGCATTGCCGTCCTCGCGCAAAATCGGGTGTTTGCGACGGTGATGGCCATCGGGTCCATCGCCGGCGCGTTGGTCGGCGGCTTGCTGCTCGGAATCGTTTCGAACGCGATCCTCCTGCCGCTTCTCGCCGTCGTGCTGGCGATCTCCGCCATAAAGGTTTGGCGCCACGGATAGTCGGTCGTCGCGATGATGCGATGCGAATCGCCGGGTGGGCGGACCGCCGCCGCCGCCGCGCCGATCCCGACAAATCCCACGCGGGCCCGGATTCGCTGCCCGGATTCAAGGCCTTGGCGGGCCACCGGATTTTGACTTTTCCGGCCGGGGCTCGACGCGCGATAACAGGGGCATGTTGACGGCTCCCGAACTTTCCAGGGCATCGGGCGTGCGCCACGGGTTCTTCACGCGCCGGGGCGGCGTCAGCGACGGCCTGTTCGCCTCGCTGAATTGCGGCTTCGGCTCGGGCGACGATCCGGCCCGGGTCGCCGCCAATCGCGACGCCGCCGCCGAAACCCTGGGCGTCGGCGCCGGCAATCTCGTCACGGTCTATCAGACTCATTCGGCCGACGTCGCCGTCGCCGAGGCGCCCTGGAACCCGGCCGACGCGCCCAAGGCCGACGCCATCGTGACCCGGACGCCGGGACTCGCGCTCGGCGTGCTGACCGCCGATTGCGCGCCGGTGCTGCTGGCGGACGCCGAGGCCGGTGTGGTCGGCGCCGCGCACGCCGGCTGGCGCGGCGCGATCGGCGGCGTGATCGAGGCGACGGTGGCCAGGATGGCGACGCTCGGCGCCCGCGCCGACTCGACCGTCGCGGTCGTCGGCCCCTGCATCCTTCAATCGTCCTACGAAGTCGGCCCGGAATTCGAACGGACCTTCCTGGCCGACGACCCGGCCAACGCGCGCTTCTTCGCGCCGTCGACACGGGCCGGGCATTCGATGTTCGACCTGCAGGGCTACGCGGCGATGCGCCTCGAACGCTTGGGGCTGGGTGCGGTCGAACGGCTCGCGCTCGACACCTGCGGCGACGAAACCCAATTCTTCAGCTATCGGCGCGCCGTCAAGCGCGGCGAAAAGCAATACGGGCGCGGCATTTCCGCCGTCGCGATCGGCCGGTGAGACGGGACGATGCCGTATCTGACGATGTTCGTATGGATGTTCGTCGCGGTCGGTCTCGCGACCTGCGTGGCGGTGGTGCTGTGAGGACATTCGCGATCCTGTGCGCCGCCGTCCTGGCGCTCGCCGGCTGCGACGTCATCAAGCAGCCGTTTCGTGGTGCCGGGCCGCCGCCGGACGATCCCTTGATGTCGATCGGGCTCAGCGCCGGCGTCCAGGTAATGCCGATCGAAGGCGCGTCCGAGGAAACCTCGAAGCTGCTCGCCGGGACGCTGGCCGAACAGCTCGGCCGCTACAACATCCCGGCATCCATGGCGCTGTCGCCGACCGCGCGCTACCGCTTGAAGGGCGTCGCGCGGCTCGATCTGCTCGCGGCCGGCGCGCCGGCCGTCACGGCGATCGACTGGACGCTCTCCGACCGCGAAGGGCGCACGGTCGGCACCTTCCGCCAGCCGGTGCCGGGCGGCGCCTGGAAATGGGAAAAAGCGGATGCGCGCACGGTGCGCGCGGTCGGGGTCGCGGCGGCGCGCCCGATCGCGACGCTGGCGCAGGGCAAGCCGGCGGAGCCGGTGCCGCAGGGCCTGGAAGAAGCGATCGGCGCCGGTACCAAGCAGACCGGCGCGACGGCGGTCGCGGCGTCCGCTCTGGGCGGCGGTCGCGGCATCTATATCGCCCCGGTCGCGGGCGCGCCCGGCGACGGCAACGAATCGCTGACGCGGGCCATGAAGGCGGTGCTCGATCTGCGGCGCATGAAGATCGTCAAGGACGAGGCCGCGGCGGAATTCATCGTTCGCGCCAAGGTGGCGATAAGTCCGCCCGCGTCCGGGCGCCAGACCATCGCCATCGCCTGGGCGGTGAGCGACGACCGGGGCCTCGATCTCGGCCAGGCCGATCAGAAGAACGCCATTCCCGCCGGCGCGCTCGACGGCCGCTGGGGCACCGTCGCCTATTCGGTGGCGGAGGCCGCCGCCGAGGGCGTGCAGGCCATCATCGCCCGGGCGCCGCTGGAACGGGCTGCCCGCGGCCAAAACCAAGCCGCGCCCCTGGCCTTGCCGCCGACCCACGATCTGAAGCAGGTGCCCGGCCGGGCCCCGCCACCGCCATCCTGAGCGTCGGAGACCCTATCCCTGGGATAGCAATGGGTTAAATCCGCGACATGTGGCGGTAACCGCGATATTTAGTATCGCTTAACCGTAAAATTTCCTATATTTCGTTAATTTACTAACGATCGACCCGGGATCGGCTGAGCCCGGCGGTCGCCGTTGCCCATATGGGCCGAGGCGAAACGCCGCTGTGAAGTCGCCGGGGCCGGGTCGGAGACGACGATTGCCGGACCGCCGATGGCGACCGGATGCCGAGCGATCAGGGAGCCCTTGGGGGGAATGCTGATTCGGACGATTGCGGTGATAGTGACGGTCGGCCTCGCGATGGGGCTGGGCGGCTGCGACAGCGTCCGCAAAATTCCCTGGGTCGGCGACGGCGTCGCCAAACTGCAAGGCGGCGACGCGACCGCCGAACCGAAGATCGTGGTGATTCCGCTGCAGGGCACCGAATGGCCCGGCCGCGCGGCGCTCGCGCAACAAATGGCGACGCAATTGAGCCGTCCCGGCGGCGCGCCCGTCGCCGCCGCCGAAATCCCCAAGCGCACAGCGCAGACCGTTGCCGGCCGGCTCGAGGGCGAGGCCATGCGCGACAGCGTCGTGTGGCTGGCGATCCGCTGGGAGTATCGCGACGTCGACGGCACGCTGATCGGCAGCCATCATCAACTGTCGGTCATCGACGGCAAGATATGGCGCGCCGGCGCGCCGCAGGCGGTCAGCCTGATGCTGGCCGACGCGGTGCCCGGCATCGCGCGAATCATGAGTGCGCACGAAGGGCCCTCGGCGATCGCCACCGCCGGACTGCGGGCCGCGCCCCAAGCGTCCGCGCCGACGCCGTCCCTGGCTCCGTCGGCCGGACGCCTGAGCGTGCTGCCGGCGCCCTACGACAACCGGGGCTCGATCGCGACGGCGGTACCGCCGCCTCAAGCCCAAGTTCAAGCCGCGCCGCCGCGCCAGGCCCAAGCGCGCGCGCCTTATAAACCGCCGGAACTGCCGCTTTCGGGCTACGACGACACGGCCAACCGGGCGGTGCCGCCGGCGCCCTTGAGCGTGCCCGCGCACATGGCGTCGCCGCCGCCCGCGATCCCCTCCGCGACCGAACCGCCGCGCATCTCCTCGGGTGCCGCCGCAGCGGCGGCCGCGCCGCCCGGCCTGCCTGCCGCGCGCAGCGTCGAGCGGCCGCGCGCCTATCAGGCGCCGGTGCCGATCACCGCGGCCGCCTGGTCGGCGCCGGTGCTGGCGATCCAAGGCGTGTCGGGCGCGCCCGGCGACGGCAACCGAACGCTGGCCCGCGCGATCCGCGAGGCGCTGCGGCTGCGCGATTTTCAGGTTACCGACGACCCGCGCCAGGCGGCATTTCGTTTGATGGGCCAAGTCGACATGACCCAGCCCAACGCCGGCCGCCAGCACGTCAAGATCACTTGGCGGGTGACGACCATGAACGGCGGCAATGTCGGCCGCGCCACCCAGGAAAACACCATTCCCGCCGGCAGTCTCGACGGCAGTTGGGGGCAGGTCGCCGACATGATCGGCAACGCCGCCGTCGACGGCATTCAGGAACTGTTCGGCCAGCGCCCGTCCGGGCGCGGACGGGATGCCGCCGGGATGCCGCCGCCGGCCAGCCTGCCGGCGCAGCCGGGCCGCGCGCCGCCACCGCACTAAGGTTCGGAAAAGGGCGGTTTTCCGGCCTCGCGCCGGGCCGATTCGCGCCGGGCGAAGGCCGTTTACAGGTCGTGACGACGCTGTTACATTCCGCCGCGCTCGGGATCGGGGGACCCACCCGACTTTAGATCGTCCCCGGTTTTCGGGACTTCGGCGGCGCCGGTTCGGCCGGCGGACCCGATTTCACCGCCAGCGCCGCGGAGTGGCCGTTCGATATGAAAATTCTTGCAGGCAACAGCAACCGGCCGTTGGCCGAGGCGATTTCGGCTTACCTCAACCTGCCGCTGACCAAGGCGAGCTTCCGGCGCTTCTCGGACATGGAAGTGTTCGTGGAGATCCAGGAAAACGTGCGCGGCGAGGACGTGTTCATCATCCAATCCACGTCCTATCCGGCGAACGACAACCTGATGGAACTGCTGGTCGCGCTCGACGCCTTGAAGCGCGGCTCGGCCCGGCGCGCGACGGCGGTGATCCCGTACTTCGGCTATGCCCGCCAGGACCGCAAGTCCGGCCCGCGCACGCCCATCTCGGCCAAGCTGGTCGCCAACCTGATCCATCGCGCCGGCGCCGACCGGGTGCTGACGGTCGATCTGCACGCGGGTCAGATTCAGGGCTTCTTCGACATTCCGGTCGACAATCTTTACGCCGCGCCGGTGTTCACCAAGGACATCGAGCAGCGCTTCAACGGCGAAGGCCTGATGGTGGTGTCGCCCGACGTCGGCGGCGTGCTGCGCGCGCGCGGGCTGGCCAAGCGGCTGAACGCCGACCTCGCCATCATCGACAAGCGGCGCGAACGCGCGGGCGTGTCGGAAGTCATGCACATCATCGGCGAAGTCGAAGGCCGCCGCTGCATCCTGGTCGACGACATCGTCGATTCCGCCGGCACCCTTTGCAACGCCGCCGTCGCGCTGAAGAACGCGGGCGCCACTTCGGTTTCCGCCTACGTCACGCATGGCGTGCTGTCAGGCGGCGCGGTCGCGCGCGTGTCGGCCTCGCCCATGGACAAGCTGATCATCACCGACAGCATTCAGGCGACCGAGGCCGTGCGCGTGTCGCACAACATCGAACAATTGTCGATCGCACCCCTGATGGCCGAGGCCATCCGGCGGATCAGCGACGAATCCTCCGTTTCGAGTCTTTTCGATTAGAGATTTTTACGACCGACCGGCACCCCTGGAGGCCGGCGGAACCAGCAAGCAGAAAGGAAGGACAATGGCTAAATCGGTTCCAATCGCCGCCAAACGGCGGGAACGGGCAGGTAAGGGGGCAGCCCGTGCAACCCGTCGCGAGGGCCGCGTGCCCGCCGTGATTTACGGCAACAAGCAGACGCCCGAGAACATCTCGCTCGAACCCAACGAGTTGATGGCTCAGCTGAAGGGGCCGGGCTTCTTCTCCCGCGTCTTCTCGATCGACGTCGAAGGTACCACCACGCCCGCCCTGGCGCGCGACCTGCAGGTCGATCCGGTGACCAGCCGGCCGATCCACGTCGACTTCATGCGCTTCGGCGAAAACACGATGCTGCGCGTCGACGTTCAGGTGGTGTTCACCAACGAAGCCAAGTCGCCCGGCCTGAAGCGCGGCGGCGTGCTGAACGTGGTGCGCCACGAGATCGAAGTCGTTTGTACGCCCGACCGCATTCCCGAGATGATCACGGTCGATCTGGCCGATCTCGACATCGGCGACAGCGTGCACATCAGCCACGTCAAGCTGCCGGAAGGCGTGAAACCGACCATCACGGATCGCGACTTCACCGTGGCGACGATCGCCGCGCCGAGCCAGCTCGAAACGGCGGAGGATACGGCCGAGGCCGCCGCCGCCGCCGCTGCCTCCGCAGCGAGTGCCGAAGGCGCGGCCGCCGCCGGTGCCGAGGGCGCCGCCGCGCCCGCCGGCGACAAGGGCGGCGCGCCCGCCGCCAAGGGCGGTGCCGCACCCGCCAAGGGCGGTGCCGCTGCCGCGCCCGCCGACAAGGGCAAGGGCAAGAAGTAGCCGTAAAGAGGGACCCCGGGGATGCTGTTGGTCGTCGGCCTCGGCAACCCGGGTCCCGAATACGCTCGCAACCGCCACAACATCGGGTTCATGGCGGTGGACGCGATTCACGCGCGCCACCGCTTCGGGCCGTGGCGCGCCAAGTTCCAGGGCGAGATCGCGGACGGCGCCGTGGGCGGCGACAAGGCGCTGCTGCTGAAGCCGATGACCTACATGAACGCGTCGGGCCGGTCGGTCGGCCAGGCGATGCAGTTCTACAAGCTGAAGCCCGAGGACGTGGTGGTGCTGCACGACGAACTCGATCTCGCCGCCGGCAAGGTTCGCGTCAAGGCGGGCGGCGGCGCGGCCGGGCACAACGGCATTCGCGACATCGCCGCGCACATCGGGCCCGAATTTCGTCGGGTCCGCATCGGCATCGGCCATCCGGGCGAGAAGGATCGAGTCCTCGGCCACGTGTTGAAGGATTTCGCCAAGGACGACCGGACATGGCTCGACCCGCTGCTGGACGCGATCGGGGAGGGCTTTCCGCTGCTGGCGGCGGGCGAGGACTCCAAATTCATGAGCAAGGTCTCGCTCGTCGTGAGTCCGCCCGAGAAAAAAGAATCGAAAACGAAGGACTCCGAAGACAATGGGATTTAAGTGCGGGATCGTCGGCCTGCCGAACGTCGGCAAGTCGACGCTGTTCAACGCGCTGACCGCGACGCAGGCGGCCGAGGCGCAGAATTTTCCCTTTTGCACCATCGAACCGAACGTCGGTCGCGTCGCCGTGCCCGACCCGCGCATGGACAAGATCGCGGCCATTACCAAACCCATCAAGACGGTGCCGACGCAGTTGGAATTCGTCGACATCGCCGGCCTGGTGCGGGGCGCCAGCAAGGGCGAAGGCCTCGGCAACAAGTTTCTCGCCAACATCCGCGAAGTCGACGCGATCGTCCACGTGCTGCGCTGCTTCGTCGACGACAACGTGACCCACGTCGAAGGCGGCGTCGGCCCGGTGCGCGACGCCGAAACGGTCGAAACCGAACTCATGCTGGCCGACTTGGAAAGCCTGGAACGCCGCGTGCAGCCCCTGACCAAGCGAGTGCGCGGGCAAGACAAAGAAGCCAAGCTGGAACTCGATCTGGTCGAGCGCGCGCTCAAGGTCCTGACCGAGGGCAAGCCCGCGCGCACGATTCAAGTCTCCGAGGATGAAAAGAAGGCGTTCCGCGGCCTGCAACTGCTGACCTCGAAGCCCGTGCTCTACGTCTGCAACGTCGACGAAGGCTCGGCCGCGACCGGCAACGCGCTTTCCGAAGAAGTCGCCGCCTTCGCCAAGGCTCAAGGCGCGGAAAGCGTGGCGATCTCGGCCAAGATCGAATCGGAGGTGGCGACGCTCGACGCCGCCGAACGGGCCGAGTTCCTGGAAAGCCTGGGCCTGAAGGAAACCGGCCTCGCCCGCGTCATCCGCGCCGGCTACAAGTTGCTGGGCCTGATCACCTTCTTCACGGCCGGGCCGAAGGAAGTGCGCGCCTGGACCGTGCACAAGGGCGCCAAGGCGCCGGAGGCGGCGGGCGCCATTCACACCGATTTCGAGCGCGGCTTCATCGCGGCGGAAACCATCGCCTACGACGATTTCGTCGGCCTGGGCGGCGAGCAGGCGGCCAAGGAAGCCGGCAAGATGCGCCAGGAAGGCCGCAACTACACGGTCCAGGACGGCGACCTGATGCTGTTCCGCTTCAACGTGTAGTGAGGAGCGCTCAGACCGGCTTCACGGATGCGAGCATCCTTTCGAACGCGGGCTTGGTGCGTTCGAAGTAATAGCCGCGCGCGCCGGTATAGAAGATCGCATAGAGCTTTTCCTTCAAGATGAAGGCCACGAAGATGCCGTCGCGGCGTAGGCCGTCCTCGGGCGTGTACGTCGCTTCCAGGCGGAATGCCTCGACGGTACCGAGGCGGACCGGGCGGAACGAGCCCACCTGGACCGCGCCGGTGCCCAGCGCCTTCATGGTGCCAACCAAGAATTCCTGCAGATCGAGCGGCGACATGCCCTTGCGGTATTTCGGCGCCTCGTCCTTGTCGACGGCCTTGTCGCCGTCCGACAGGCCGGTGACGAAACTCACCTGCTCCAGCACCGCGCCGTCGATGGTCCAGGTATCGACGTTCCCGCTGAAGTTGGTCTTGCGGCTCCAGGCGGTCTGGGGTTCGATGGTGAATACGCCGTCGATGGTCTGGCGTTCGGGCGGGACCAACGAATAGGCGGTGCAGCCGGCCACCATGAGCGCGGCCAGAAGAACTACTATCGGACCGCGCCGAATCATGAACGGCTCTCCATCATGTGCTTGATTACTTCGGCATCGAGAGCGTTCGGCGCCAGTTCCAGGTATTTCTTGAATGCGTCCATGGCTGCGTCGCGTTCCTTCGCCGCCAGTTTGACGAGGCCGAGCGAGCGGTAAAGTTCGGGCGGCGCGCCTTCCTCGGTCATTGCTTTTTCGTAAGCATCGAGCGCCTTCTTGTCGTCGCCCTTGCCGTTGCGCATGCGGTAAAGCTCGCCCAGGAAATAACGCAGTTCGCCGACCCGGACGCCGTCCTCGATCAGCGATTTGATAAGCGTTTCGGAAGGTTTGAAGCGGCGCAATTGCAGATCGTCACGCAGGAACGCCGCCCGATGCGGCAGCACAGCCGCCAGATAGCTGTCCTTGCCGAGGTTCCAGCTTTTGTTCGGCGTCAGTTCCATCGCCTTTTCCGCGAGGGCCGAAAGGGTTTGGCTGCGTTCGTCCGACGGAGGATGGGACGCGAAGAACACGTCGCGCGACGGCGAATCGTCGTCGGCTTTGCGTTCGGCGATCAGGTTGTCCCAGATCTTCGACGTTTCGCGAGGATCGTAGCCGTTCGCGACCACGAACTTGAACCCGTAGGCATCGGCCTCGCGTTCGTTGTCGCGGCTGTAGGCCTGCAGCGATCCGATCGCGATCAATTGCGCGAGGTCGGAGGCGGTCGGCACGCCGGCCGCCCCGGCCGCCATGGCAACGAAAATCAATGCGTTCGACGTCGCGATCGTGTCCTGCATCCGCTGCAGCGAGTGGCGCCGCAGATAGTGGCCGATTTCGTGGCCCAGGACCGTGGCCAGCTGCGCTTCGTTGCGACAGCGCAGAAGCAGGCCCGTCCAAATGTTCATCATGCCGTTCGGCGCCATGTTGGCGTTGAACGCGGGGACGCGACGGACGTAAACGCGGACGTCCGGGCAGTATGGCCCCGCGAGTTTGCAGACCAAGCCCCGCACGTAGGCGTTCAACGTTTCGTCGCGCACCAGATTTCCGGCCGTCATCGTCTGGCGTTCGGCCCGATCCATCATCATCCAGAGGCCGGCTTCCGCCGTGTCGACGGCGGGGCGGGCGCCGGGCGCGATGCTCGGCAGCGCGTAGACGCTTTCGGGCGTTTCGGCTGGCGTGCCGTCGGCGGCAGGAACGCCGATCCCGGACGTTATGGGCTTCGCGTTCAACGCGACCGAAGAATACTTCAGACCGTCCTGCTCGACGCACCCGGCAAGGATCAACAAGGCTGTTGCCGCGGCTGCCCGCGTCGTCCAACTGCTCATTTAGGGAACTCCGCCAGCAGAGCCGAGACCGATTCGGTCGCGCCTTCGGCATTGCGCAGATCGCCCTCGCCGCGGAGCAGCCGGTTGAACCAGACGATCTCGCCGGTCCGGAGATCGACCAGCGAGGCGAATCCCTGTTGCACGCCGCCCTGCAGGCCGACGCCGAACAGCGCGGCGGCCAGCACGATGGCGACGGCTCGTCCGGTGCTGGTGTAGCTGTCGCGAACGTGGATGAAAAGCGCGTAGTCGCAGCCGAAATCCTTGCGTAGCGCGTCGACGCTGGGGCCCAGCGTCCACTCGAATTTCTCGCCCTTGGATGGCAGGACGAAGGCCGGATTGTACTGATGCAGCAGGATCGAGCCGCCGACGGCCCCGTGCAGCTTGGCCAGTTGCACATGCGGATGGTCGATATCGGTCGGGAACTTGTCGAGTGCATAGACGACCATGTTGGCGCTGATCGATCGAAACCGGTCGGCCAGGGCTTTCGACATCAGCTCTTCCGCGGTTTTCGTCCAGGCGGCGTTCGGTTCGGCGATGCCGCCCGCGTTCAACTCCGAAAGCTCGACGTCCGCCGGCATCAGCAGGATGCGAGTCGTCGGTTCCTTGCGCGCCAGGCTTTCCGATGTGCGGAACGACGTCGTGACGCATCCCGATACAAAAAAACAAACGACCGTCGCGACGGCAACGATCCGGCGCGCGCAAGCATGCCTCGATGAATTCCGGTGAATCACAACTGCCCCCAATTTTGAAAATGCTAATACAACTTTTGGCTGTCTGTCGAGAGGGCGTGCGATATCCTACGGTGCCGGGCGATGCCCGGATTGCAAAAGAGCCATCGGCCCGGCGACCGTTTTGAGATATTTTCCAGGGAAGCGATAACCGGGAGGGACCAAAGCCATGGGCAGCAGGATCGAACTGACCGCGTCCGACGGTCACAAATTCTCCGCCTGGAAGGCCGCCCCGAAGGGCAAGCCGAAGGCGGGCATCGTGGTGATCCAAGAGGTCTTCGGCGTCAACGCGCACATCCGGGACGTGGCCGGGCGCTTCGCCAAGCAGGGCTATCTCGCGATCGCGCCCGCCGTGTTCGACCGGGCCGAACGGGACGTCGAACTCGGCTACGGCGACGAGGATATCAAGAAGGGCCGAGGGTTGCGCGACGCGCTCGGCTGGGACGGGCCGCTCGCGGACATCGCCGCCGCCGTGAAGGAAGCGTCGAAGGCCGGCAAGGTCGGCGTCGTCGGCTTCTGCTGGGGCGGCTCGCTGACCTGGGTCGCGGCGTGCCGCTTGGATATCGCCGCCGCGGTTCCCTATTACGGCGCGCAGATCATCGACTTCAACGCCGAGAAACCGCGCTGCCCGGTGCTGCTGCACTTCGGCGCCGAGGACGCGTCGATCCCGCCCGCGACCGTCGACAAGATCCGCAACGCGCATCCGGACGTCGAAACCCACGTCTGGCCGGGGCCGCACGGATTCCACTGCGACCACCGCGCCGCCTTCCGCGAGGAAAGCGCCAAACAGGCGATGCAAACGACCCTGGCCTTTCTCGCCGGTCACCTTATATAAAGGCCCCTTCCTCTCTCGGACCTCACGGCAAGGATCGGACGAATGAGCCAACCAGGAACGCCGCCGACCATCGGCGTCATCGGCGGCAGCGGCGTTTACGACATCGACGGCCTGGAAGATCGGGAGTGGCGCCACGTGACCTCGCCGTTCGGCGACCCGTCGGATCACCTGCTGTTCGGCACGCTCGCCGGCCAGAAGATGGTGTTCCTGCCGCGCCACGGCCGCGGCCACCGGGTGCCGCCCAGCGAATTGAACTTTCGCGCCAACATCGACGCCATGAAGCGCGCCGGGGTCACCGAGATTCTCTCGGTCAGCGCCTGCGGCTCCTTGAAAAAAGAATACCCGCCCGGCACCTTCGTCATCGCCGATCAGTTCATCGACCGCACCTTCGCGCGGACCAAAAGCTTCTTCTCGACCGGGCTGGTCGCCCACGTCGCGCTCGGCCATCCGGTGTGCAAGCGGCTGGGCGACGCGCTTTACGACGCCGCCCAGGAAATCGACATTCCCGTGGTGCGCGGGGGAACGTATCTGGTGATGGAAGGCCCGCAGTTTTCCACGGTCGCGGAGTCGGAACTCTACCGCTCGTGGGGCTGCGACGTGATCGGCATGACCAACATGCCGGAAGCCAAGCTCGCCCGCGA
>CAZDFF010000068.1:0-14388 GCA_964504425.1 uncultured Hyphomicrobiales bacterium | reverse complement strand
GATTGGCTGAAGCGCCACGGCGATCCCTACACCCTGATCGGCGACGACCCGAAGAGCAAAGGCGCCATCGCGTTCGGGGTGGCGGGCGCGCCCGAGACCTTCGTCGTCGATGCCAAGGGCACCATCCGCTACAAGCACATCGGCCCGATCGACCAGCAGGCCTGGGACAAAACCCTATGGCCGCTGATCCAGCACCTGAGGAAACAGCCGTGACCCGACGCGCCCTGTTCGCCTTTCTGCTGTCGCTGGCAGCCGCGCCCGCGCGGGCGGTCGATCCCGGCGAGGTTCTGCCCGATCCGAAGCTGGAAGCGCGCGCGCGCGAACTCAGCAAAGAACTCCGCTGCCTCGTCTGCCAGAACCAGTCGATCGACGATTCCGACGCGCAACTGGCGCGCGATCTGCGTCTGCTTGTACGCGAGCGCCTGACGGCGGGCGACAGCGACAAGCAGGTAATGGATTACGTGGTGTCGCGCTACGGCGATTTCGTGCTGCTGAAGCCGCCATTCAAATTGTCGACCCTGGCGCTGTGGCTGGGGCCCGCCGCCATTGCCATCTTCGGCATCGCCGCGGTGCTGCTGTATTACCGGCGCCGGCCGCGCGGCGCCGAGGCGCGCCCCGCGCCCTTGAACGACGACGAACAGAAGCGCTTGGCCGAGCTCCTGAAGGACATCCCTTCGAAGGAAACCGGGGCGTGACCGCTTTTTTCGCCATCGCCGCCGGGTTGGTCGTCGTCGTTTCGGCCCTGATCCTGGTCCCGCTGATGCGCGCCAAGGACGCGCAGCCGCGCGCCGAATTCGATCTCGGCGTCTATCGCGACCAGTTGAAGGAGATCGAACGCGACCTGGAACGCGGCACCGTGACCCCGGCCGAGGCCGAAACCGCGCGCACGGAAATCCATCGCCGCATGCTGGCCGCCGCCGAGGGCAAAGCGGAAACGACGGCGACGGGCGGCAAGGGAAGCCGCCGCGCGGCGATGGCGGCGGTCGCGCTGATCCCGCTCGCCGCCGCCGCGTTCTACATGACGACCGGCGCCCCGGGCATGCCGGACGTGCCATATGCGTCCAGGACCAAGGAAATCGCCGCCGCCAAGGCCAGGGAAGGCAACAACTCGTTGCGTAGCGCCGTGCCCAACGTGGACGCGATGCTCGCCAATCTGGTGGAACGCCTGAAGCGCGAACCGGGCGACCTGGAGGGCTGGCTGATGCTCGGGCGGTCCTACATGGCGACCGAGCGCTTCGCCGAGGCGGCCGACGCCTTTTCCAACGCCTCGAAACTTTCCGGGGATCGCGCCGACATCCTGACCGCCTACGCCGAGGCGCTGATCTTCGCCCACGGCATGACCGTCAGCGCCGACGTCGTGAAGATCGCGGAATCGGCGTTGGCGAAGGACCCGGCCGACATCAAGGCGCGCTACTACCGGGGCCTCGGCAAGGCGCAGGCGGGCGACGTCAAGGGCGCCTTGCAGGACTGGATCGACGTGCGGCGGATCTCCGCGCCCGACGCGCCATGGATGGAAGTCGTCAACCAGCAGATCGCCGCCGCCGCCGGAGAATTGAAAGTGGCCCCCAACACCATGCCGCCATCGCCCGGCATGGACGCGCTGGCGGCGAGGCTGGCCAAGGAGACGCCGCCCGCCGCCGCCCCGACGGGCCCGAGCCAGGCGGACGTCAACGCCGCCGCGCAGATGACCGACGCCGAACGCCAGGCCTTCATCCGCTCGATGGTCGAACGACTGGCCGAACGCCTGAAGGAAAACCCGAACGACCCGGAAGGCTGGCAGCGGCTCGCCCGCGCCTACGAGGTGTTGGGCGAGAAGGACAAGGCCGAGGACGCGAAGCGCCGCGCCCAGGCGGCCAAGAAGCCTTGAGGCCGTCTTTCAAACCGGCCCGGTTTCCGGTAAAACACCGCCGGTTTCATATCGGCCTTCTATTTTCAGGAGCAACGATTTCGCCATGAAAAAGTACAAGACCCTCGACGGCCTGGACGTAAAGGGCAAGCGGGTGCTGGTGCGCGCCGATCTGAACGTGCCGATGAAGGACGGCCGCGTCGCCGACCGCACGCGCATCGAGCGCACCGTGCCGACGCTGAAGGAACTGATGGACCGTGGCGCCAAGGTCGTCGTCATGTCGCACCTGGGCCGGCCGAAGGGCAAGGTCGCGCCGGAATTTTCCCTGAAGCCGGTGGCCGACGTGCTGGCCGAGATCCTGGGCCGTCCGGTGCCGTTCGCGACCGATTGCGTCGGCGAGGCGGCGGCGGCGGTCGTCGGCAAGATGAAGGACGGCGACATCGCGCTGCTGGAAAACGTCCGCTTCCACGCCGGCGAGGAGAAGAACGACGCGGGCCTCGCGAAGCAAATGGCGGCGTTGGGCGACATCTACGTCGACGACGCCTTCGCCTCGGCGCATCGGGCGCATTCGTCGACCGAAGCAGTGGCGCGCCTGCTGCCGTCGGCGGCCGGTCGCCTGATGCAGGCCGAACTGGACGCGCTGACCGCCGCGCTGGAAGCGCCCAAGCATCCGGTGGCGGCGCTGGTCGGCGGCGCCAAGATCTCGACCAAGATGGACGTGCTCGGCCACCTGATTTCCAAGGTCGACAAGCTGATCGTCGGCGGTGCCATGGCCAACACGTTCCTGTTCGCGGCCGGCGTCGACGTCGGCAAATCGCTCTGCGAAAAGGACATGGCCAAGGACGCCACCGCCATCGTCGAGGCCGCCAGGAAGCGCGGCGCCGACGTGCTGCTGCCCGTGGACGCGACCGTCGCCAAGGAATTCAAGGAAGGCGCGAAGTCCGAAACGGTCGCTATCGGCAAGGTCCCGGCGGATGCCATGATCTTGGACGTCGGCCCGGCCACGGTCGAGCGCCTGAAGAAGGAACTGGCGGCGTGCCGGACGCTGCTGTGGAACGGTCCCTTGGGCGCGTTCGAGATCGCGCCGTTCGACACCGGGACCACCGCGCTGGCCCGCGAGGCGGCGCGCCTGACCAAGGCCGGCTCCCTGCTCAGCGTCGCCGGCGGCGGCGACACGGTCTCGGCGCTGACCCATGCGGGCGCAATCGACGGGTTCAGCTACGTCTCGACCGCGGGCGGCGCGTTCCTGGAATGGCTGGAAGGCAAGGACCTGCCGGGCGTCGCGGTCCTCCGCGCCTGAACGATTATTTTCCCGGCCGCAATTCGTTCAGAATCGCAAGCCCGACCTTGAGCGCCTGCGCGCGCGGCATGCCGATGGGCATGCGCTTGTCGTAGAGCATCCGGAGCATCAGCCGGTCGTGCTCGGTCAGTTCCGTGTACGGACTCTTGTCGTTGAAGATCGAGGGTTCCGCCTTGTCGTAGTCGTTGGCGAGGCCGAGAATCTGCGTCAATTCCTCGACCACGCAGGCGCGGATATAATCCTTCGGATGCTCGGCCGGAAAGACGACGACGGCGGCCCTGATCTCGAAGCCCTTGGTGAAAATCTTGGCGAAGCAGGTGGAAACCCGGACCATCTCCGTCACCTGGGCTTCGTCGTTGCCGTAGTACTTGGCGATGGCCTTGGGGATTTCGGCGCGCGGCAAATAATAGAGAACCACGTTCAGCTTCTTCTGGTCGAAGCCTTGGGGCAGCGTCTTCGCCTTCTGCATGGCGAACGAATAATAAAGCTCGATCGGATGGCCGGTGATCGCCTTCAGGTCGTCGACATGCTGGCGGACCATTGGCTCGAAATATTCGGGATAACCCTTGCCCTGGATGCCGACGCGCACGGGCCCGGCCCACTTGCGCACCCCGTCGTAGCGCCGGCCGGAATATTCGCCGCCGAAGCCGATGGCGTCGAAATTGGCGATGATCGTCGCGTTGGGGGGCGTCGCCGGATCGGCCCAGGCCCGGTCGGCAAACAGAACACCGAGGAGAACGAGCGCGAACCGCCCGATCCTCAATGGCCCTTCCTTCCCGTGCCGCCGCCCGGAATGCCCTTGAGGTCCGGCCCGCGGTCGCGGCGGCCCGGCTTTTCGTCGCCCGGATGGATTTTCGCGATGATGTCGTCGAGGATCGCGTGCAGCGATTCCGACTGGTGCAGAAGCTGGTTGGTGGCCTCCAGCGCCTGATTCGACGAGGTCGCGGCGATGGCGTGCGCGACGTCCATGATTTCGACGATGGTGGTGTGGATCGAGCGCACGGTGCGCTCGGCCCGGTCCGCGGTCTCGCGGATGGCGTCAAAGCGTTCGTCTTCCTCGGTCGCCATGTCGGACGGCAGCCGAGCGTCGGCGAACAGGACCAGGTTGGCGTCGATGTCGGCCGACAACGGCCCGCCGCCGGTCTTGAAGGCCAGCATGTTGATCTGGTCGCGGAAGCCGGCCACCAGCGCGGTCAAGTCGATCACCAGGCTGGTCGCCTCGCCCAGGCCGCGGATCAGGGACTCGGTGCGTTCGACGTCCTGGGCGGCGGCCGACACGAATTGGCTGTAACGCGCGAGCCGCTGGCTGATGGCGGCGATCGGCCCGGCGCCGGAACGGTCGGCGCGCAGGAAATCTTCCTCGAGCGCCATCTTTAGCGAGCCCGGCAGGCGGGCGGCGAGCTCGGACGCGGGCAGCGACGGCGTCGCGGGCGCCTCCAGGGCGGGCACGGGCGGCGCTTCGGGCGCCGGCTCGGGTTTCGCGTCCTGCGGCGGTTCGATCTTTTCGACTTTCGGCGGCTCGATTTTTGCCGGTTCGGGCGCGGCCTTCGTGGGCGGCGGCGCGGCCAAGGCCTCGATCAGGCGGCGGCGGGTATCTTCCAACTCGGCGCGCAGGTGATCGACGTCGGCCAGCGTGTCCATCCAGGCGTCCAACGCGCGCGCCACATGGCCGACGGAATCGACGTTGCCGCGCGCCGGAATCTCGATCGCGCGCTCGCCGGCCGCCAGCCGGGCCGCCGCCGTCGCCACCTGGCGCAGCGCCGAGGAAATCGCGTTGAGGAAGACGAGGCCGAAAATCATAACCAGCAGGATCGCGCCGGCCGCACCGCCGGCGATGGCCTGACGGGCGAGCAGCCGGGCCTCGGCCAGGCTTTCGCCGGCCAGCGTCACCGCCCGCGCGGCGAAGGAATCCAGGGCTTCCAGATTCGGCGCCATGTAGTTGTAGACGTCGTCGAAGCCGTTCCGTTCCTTGGTCAGGCGCACCAGCGCGTTCAGCATGGTGACCATGGCGTTTTCGTGGGTTTTGATCCTGTCGTCGATGGCCTTCTTTTCCGCGCCCGGAATCTTGGCGGCGGAAACCAGCAGGCGGAGCGTTTCGTAGTTCTTGTCGAATTGCGCGAGGTCGATCCCGCCCTCGGGCAGCATCGCTTCCTTGCCGAAGCCCTGGATGCGTCCCAACTGGGTCATCGGCGCGCCCAGCCCGAGTTCGCGGAAACGCCCCTCGAGATCGGCGGTCGCCTTCTGCACGTCGGCGCGAAGGCCCTGGTCGGCGGTAACGCCGATGATCGTCGCCAGCCGACGGTATTCCTCGAAGCGGGTTTCGTACTGTTCCAGGCCTTCGCGCAGCGTCGCCACGTTCTTGGCGACCGGCTTCGCCGCCTCCATCTTCGCCAGGCGGTCGAGCGCGCGCGACACCTGGGCGATCTGGGTCTTCAGCGTTTCGCCCACCGCCGGATCGCGCCGCCAGTGGAAGTCGCGCTCGGACGCGCGGGCGCCGGCCATCTCGCGGCCCACCCGGGCGACCTGGATCGCCGTTTCCTCGGCCGCGGCGCGGACGGCAAGCGCCTGCGACGTCACCTGATCGATATGGAAAAGGCCGCCGCCCAGCGCCGCCGCGACCAGCAGCGACAGGAACACGAACATGCCCGCCCGGGTCGACAGGCGCATGCCGCCCATCGACGTCCGCGACGCGTAGTGCTGCGATTTCAGTTCCAGGATATCGGGATCGAGATGCGGTTTCTTGGCCATGCGGGTCCTGCCGGCGCGATGGGGCCGAATTCTATTACAGAACGCGGCCCGGTCCTACCTCCTTTTGCCCGCGGATTTTCCTTCGGCCTTGCCTTGCGAACCGGCGTCGGGCGACACTTCGGCCATGGTCGACAGCGGCGAATCGCGGCCCCGAACGGGCCCCAGCGTCATGGCCGTGCCGGACGGCGACGATCGCCTTCGGCTGGTGTGCCCCGACTGCGGCTACGTCGAATATCGCAATCCGAAGGTGATCGTCGGCGCGGTCTGCCTTTGGGAGGACCGATTCCTGATGTGCCGGCGCGCGATCCATCCGCGCAAGGGGTTCTGGACGGTGCCGGCCGGGTTCATGGAAATGGACGAGACCACGGCCGACGGCGCACGGCGCGAGGCCATGGAAGAAGCCTGCGCGGCGGTCGAAATCCGGGGCTTGATCGGCATCTACGAGATCCCCCGCATCAGCCAGATCTACGTCATCCATCACGCGCGCATGACCGGCCCCGCGTTCGCCGCCGGGCCGGAAAGCGCCGAGGTCGGCCTGTTCGCCTGGGACGACATCCCCTGGGACGAACTGGCCTTCCCGAGCGTCGCCTGGGCGCTCAGGCAATTCCGCGCCGGCGCCCAGCCGACCGTGGAAATCGACCCGCACGGCCTCTGATCGGCGCTTTTTATGTCGTTTACGTTCCGTTAACCAGTTGCCGGTAGCGTCCGGCGATGGCCGACGTCGCGCAGCTATCCTCCCAACCCCGCCCGGCAGGCGGAAACCGTCCCGACGGCTATCAGGCCGTGCGCGAGGTTCGCGCCCGCGCGGCCGTGTCGAACAAGGCCGACACGCCCGAATCGATCGCCCAGGTCATCCGCCTGAACAAGATTCTGGCCAAGGGTGAGCCCCTGGATGCCGACGTGCCGCGCGGCTACTACCTGAATTTCACCGTCTGACCAGCCTTAAACGGAACAGCCCCCGGAACGAGGGTTCCGAGGGCTGCCCGGCGGTCGTTCAAGGACAACCACCCTTTACGCCGAATCCGCGGTCACAATCCGCGCTGCCTTCAGAGTCGGTCGCTGCCGCGGGATTCCTGGGCCTGCCGGCCGAAGTTGAACGGAAAGCCCGGATTGCCGGCGTCGGTGCCGATGCCTTTCGCCTGCGCCACGTTGGCGGCGGCGCGGCTGGTATCCTTGAGATCAAGCCCGGTCTCGGGCGAGGTGCGCGACTTCATCACCGTGGTGCCGAGAATCCCGATCTTGCCGACCAGCGACGCCATCTGGTCCGCGCTCATGGTTTCGCCGGGCCTGGCGCAATAATAGCCGAACATCGCGTCGCGCGGCCGATTGTGGATATCGTTCGGATAGCGGTCCCACTCGGAAGAGAAGCCGAAGCAATTTCGGTTCGCCGCCGGCAACCGGTACGGCTGGAACCAGAAAGTCGTCAGCGCCGTCTTCGCCGACTGGGATGCGCCCCAATCGGCGGTCTTGCCGCGATTGTGGTTAAAGGTTTCGACCCGATTCTGGACCAGGAACGAGTAATCGAGAACGATCTCGGTCCGCAAATCCGACCGCACGTAGACGACTTCGGCGCGCGCGCCGCCGCCTTCGAAGCGGGCGTATTCTTCGGTCTGCCAGGCATCGACGTGCCGGATGCGCGTCGCCTGGCCGGATTCGAACGCCGGCGCCGAAAACACAACGAGCGCGTGTTCCGCCGGAACGACCACGGCGTTCGGCTGCTGGATCATGTACTGGGCGCAGCCGCCGAGGGTTGCGACGGCAAGCGTCGCGGCGACGGTGCGCCATTTGGCACTTCGGGAGCTCATCTTTTTTCTTCCTTTTTGCTGGCCGAGGACCCGAGATTTCGGCAGTGACTACACGCGTTCGATAATTATACCATCGCGCATGCAGAATGGAGATAACATAGGCGCGCGAAACGCGACTGCAAGGCCGAGGTAACCCCGTATGAACAATGACGAAACGGCGACGGCGGCGGCGTGGCTGCTGACCGCGCATGGCATCCGATTGCCGAACGACGCCGTCGCCGATCCGGCGCGCCTGGCGCGCGACTTGTCCGCCGTCGCGCGCGCGGCGGTGAGCGACCTCGATATGGACGGCGACCAAACCGGCTTCACGGAAACGCTTGAGGCATTGGCGACGAAGGAGAACGCCCGTGGCCGATGAAACCATCGCCGATCTTTCGCTCGCCGACGCCGCCCGCGCGCTCGCCGCGAAAAAATTTTCGTCCGTCGAAGCGACGGAAGCCTGCCTCGCGCGGCTCGAACGGTTCGCGCCCCGGCTGAACTGCGTCGCCGCCCTCGACCGCGACGACGCCCTTAAACAGGCCCGCGCCGCCGACGCCGAGATCGCCAAGGGCAAGGCGAAGCCGCTGCTCGGTGTGCCGCTGGCGCACAAGGACATGTACTACCGCAAGGGCCGGATCAGCGGCTGCGGCTCGAAAATCCGCGCCGATTTCGTGTCGGACCAGACCGCGTTCGCGCTGCAAAAGCTGGACGCGGCCGGCGCGCTCGACATTGCCCGGCTGGCGATGGTCGAATTCGCGCTCGGCGTCACCGGCCATAATCCGCTGATGGGCACGCCGCGGAATCCGTGGAATCCCGATTACGTGACCGGCGGATCGTCGAGCGGATCGGGCGTCGCCGTTTCCGGGCGCATGGTCTATGCCGCGCTGGGGTCGGACACCGGCGGATCGATCCGCTTTCCGGCGTCGTGCTGCGGCCTGGTTGGCCTGAAGGCGACCTACGGCCGGGTCAGCCGCCGGGGCGCGATGGGCCTGTCGGCGTCGATGGACACGGTGGGTGCCTTGACCCGCACCGTCGAGGACGCCGCCTTAATGCTCCAGGTCATCGCCGGCCACGATCCCGAGGACGCCACCACCAGCCGCCGGCCGGTACCCGATTACATGGCGGACATCGAGAAGGGCGCCAAGGGATTGCGCGTCGGCGTGCCGGATTCCTATTTCCACGACACGGTCGACCCCGAGGTGCGCGGCCTGGTCGAAAAATCGCTCGACGCGCTGAAGGCGGCGGGCGCGACCGTGATCGAGGTGCCGATCCCCGACATATCCGCCGCCAATCCGCTCACCACCATGATCACCGCGACCGAGGGCGCCTCGCTGCACGAACGCTGGCTGAAGGACCGCACGGCGGATTACGGGCCGCAGACGTTGGGACGGCTGCTGGCCGGCCTGTTCGTGCCCGGCAGTCTGTACGTCGACGCGCTGCGGCTCAGGAAAAAAATGGTGCGCGAATTCGTCGCAACCGTCTTCGATTCATGCGACGTGCTGCACGTGCCGATGATGACCGTCCCGGTGCCGACCATCGCCGAATCCGACACGGCGGCGAATCCCGGCTTCGGCAAGTTCATCGTCGCCATGGGGCACTGTTCGCGGCCGTTCAACTGGTTGGGCCTGCCGGTCGCGTCGATGCCGTGCGGGTTCACGAAAAACGGGCTGCCGACCGCGTTTCAATTGGCCGCCCGGCCGTTCGCCGAGGCGACGATCCTGCGCGCGCTGCGGGCCTACGAACGGGAAACGCCGTGGACGTCGACCGCGCCCGACATGAAGAAGATCAGCGGCTGAACTGAAGAATCAAAATGCCGGCGACGATGATCGCGGCGGCCAGCACGCGCCGGGGCCCGAACTTTTCGCCCAGCAGGAATGTGCCGATCAGCGCCGCGAACAGCACCGAGGTTTCGCGCAGCGCCGCGACGTGCGCCATGGCGCCCTGGCTGAGCGCATAAAGCACAAGTCCATACGTGAAGAGCGCCAGGAACCCGCCGATCACCCCCGGACGCCAATTCTTCTGCAAATGCGGGATCACTGCATGGCGCCGCGCGATACAGGCGAAGAGGATGAACGGCAATCCTTCCAGCACGTTCAGCCAGGCGATGTAGCTGAGCACCGAGCCGATGGCCCGCGTGCCGATGCCGTCGGTCACGGTGTAGCCGGCGATGGCCAGCGCCGTCAGCAGGCCGAGCGCGACCGGCTTCAAGGCGTCGCCGCGCGGCAATCCGTCGCCGAACGACAGGCCGAGGATGCCGAGCGAGACCAGCAGGATGCCGACGGTCGCGCCGACGCTCGGGATTTCGCCGGCGATGAAGGCAGCCAGGATCGCGACCAGCACCGGCGCCCCGCCGCGCGCCAGCGGATAGACCTGATTCAAATCGCCGTGGCGATAAGCCCACAGCAGAAAGAAGAAATAAACGTTGTGGAAGATGAGGCCCGACAGCAGCAGCGGCGGCCACGCCGCGGGCTCCGGGAACGGCACGAAGAAGATCGCGATCAGGCCGGCGACGGTGCCGACGCTGCGGAGCGTCGCGAACGTCAGCAGCCGGTCGCCGCTGGCCTTCAGCATCGCGTTCCAGGCGGCGTGCGTGAAGGCCGCGAGCAGGATCAGCCCGGCCAGATGTAGTTGCAGCGTCATCGTGCGTTCGTCGCGGCGGGCGATGAACCCGCGCTTATCCTTCCAGGCCCATGAGGGAACGAGCGAAGGTATCCGCGTCGAACGGGTTCAGGTCCCCCATGCCCTCCCCCACGCCGACCGCATGGATCGGCAAACCGAATTTTTCCGCCAGCGCGACGACGACCCCACCCTTGGCCGACCCATCGAGCTTGGTCATGATCAATCCGGTTATTTCGGTCATCTCCTTGAAGGTCTGGACCTGCACCAACGCGTTCTGGCCGATGGTCGCATCCATCACCAGAAGACAGTCGTGCGGCGCGGTCGCGTCTAGCTTGCGAAGCACGCGCACGATCTTCTGCAGTTCGGCCATCAGGTCGGTCTTGTTGTGCAGCCGCCCGGCGGTATCGATCAACAGCACGTCGGCGGAATCCGCCTTGGCCTTTTCCAGCGCCGTGAAGGCCAGCGCGGCGGCGTCGCCGCCCTGTTCGCCCGCGATCACCGGCACGCCGGCGCGTTCGCCCCATATTTTAAGTTGCTCGATCGCGGCGGCGCGAAAGGTGTCGCCGGCGGCGACGAGAACCTTCAGGCCCTGCTCGCGAAATTGCCCCGCGAGCTTGCCGACCGTCGTCGTCTTGCCGCTGCCGTTGACGCCGCAGACCAAAACCACGTGCGGCTTCCGGGCGGGGTCGACCGCAAGCGGCCGGGCGACCGGTGCCAGGATCGCGGCGATGTCCCGCGCCAGATGCGCGCGGACCTCGTCCGGGGTTGTGTCCTTGCCCATCCTCGCCTTGCCGAGCGAGGCGACGAGGCGCGACGAAACGCTGACGCCGATGTCGGCGGCAATGAGAATCTCTTCGAGCTTGTCGAGTTCCGCCTTGTCCAGTCGCCGGGCCGTGAACAGCCCGGTAATGCCGTCGGCGATCTTGGCCGACGACCGGCCGAGTCCCTTTTTAAGACGGCCGAGCCAGCCTTCGCCGGCATTCATGCCGCCCGCGTCCCGACCAGATGGCCGTCGGCGACGGCGGCGACGCGAACTTTCTCGACGCCTCCCGGCAACGCACCGAAACCGAACCGCACCGGTGCGTAATGGCGGCAACGGCCGTGACCGCCGGCTTCGGCCAGGACCTCGATTTCCGCACCGACTCGCGAACGAAGATAGTCGCCGAGCGCGGCATCACCCGCTTGACGAAGCCGTGCCGCGCGTTGCTTGCGGATCGGGTGCGGCACCGCCGGCATCTTGGCGGCGGGCGTGCCCTGGCGCGACGAATAGGGAAAGACGTGCAGATAGACGGCGCCGGATTCGATAACGCCGGACAAAGTCGATTCGAACATGGCGTCGGTTTCGGTCGGGAAGCCGGCGATCAGGTCGGCGCCGAATTGCACGTCGGGACGCGCGGCGCGGGCGCGGCGGCAGAAGTTCAGGGCCGCCGCGCGATCGTGGCGGCGCTTCATGCGCTTCAGCACCATGTCGTCCATCGCCTGCAAACTCAGATGCAGGTGCGGCATCAGGCGTTCCTGGTCGGCGAGCGCGCGGAACAGCGCGTCGTCCAGCACGGCGGGATCGAGCGACGACAGGCGCAGGCGCATGAGATCGGGAACGGCGGCAAGGATCGTCGAAACCAGGGAACCGAGGCTGGAACCGCCCGCGAGGTCCGATCCGTAAGAAGAGATGTCGACGCCGGTCAGCACGACTTCCTTGTACCCACCCTCGACCAGACGCCGAACCTGGGCGATGACGGCGGCCGCCGGCACGCTTTGGCTGCGTCCGCGCGCGAACGGGATGATGCAGAAGGTGCAGCGATGATCGCAGCCCTGTTGGATTTGCACGAACGCGCGCGAACGGTCGGTAAAGGCGTCGATGCCCTCGCCCGCGAACAGATGCGCCGCCGTGTCCTCGGCGGCCATGATGTCGCCGACTTCGACGCCGTCGCCCGCCAACATCGCCGGATCGAATTTTTCCAGGTTGCCGACGACGCGGTCGACTTCCGGCATCGCGGCGAAGGTGTGCGGTTCCAGTTGCGCGGCGCAGCCGGTGACGACGATGCGCGCGGCTGGGTTCTCGCGACGGGCCTTGCGGATCGCCTGGCGGGCCTGGCGAGTGGCTTCCGCCGTCACCGCGCAGGTATTGACGACAATGGCGCCGTCGAGCGCCCTACCCGCGCGCTGGCGCATGACTTCGGATTCGAACGCGTTAAGCCGACAACCGAGCGTGACGATGCGGGGGTCGGCCATCGCCGGATTCCCCTAGCCCAGAAGCGACGGGTCGAGCACGCCGCGGAAGCTGACGGCGACCGGTCCGGTCATGACCACGTGATTATCCGGCAGCCATTCGATGAGCAGCGGCCCGCCGTCGAGCGTCACCGTCGCCTTGCGGCCGGTGAGCCCGCGCCGGTTGGCGGCGACCAGCGCGGCGCAGGCGCCGGTGCCGCAGGCCATGGTGATCCCCGCGCCCCGTTCCCAGACGCGCAGCCGGATTTCGTCCTCGGACTGCACCTGGGCGACGCCGACGTTGACCCGTTCCGGATACAGGCGATGGCGTTCGATGATCGGGCCGACGGTCGAAAGCGGCACGGCCTCGGCGTCGGGCACGAAGAACACCGCGTGCGGATTGCCGACGTTGACGCCGACCGCGTCCCGCAACGGCGCGACGTCGATCGGCACGTGCAAGGTATCGATCGCCTCGGCCAACGGGATTTCGCGCCAGTCGAGCCGCACCGGCCCCATGTCGACGCGCACCTGGCCGCCGTCCGCCGCCTCGGTGTCCAAGAGCCCGGCCGCGGTTTCGATAATCACGTGGTCGGCCTTCTTTTCCTTCATCAGCACGGCGGCGACGCAGCGCGTTGCGTTGCCGCAGGCCGCGACCTCGCCGCCGTCGGCGTTGCGGATGCGCATGAACACGTCCGCCAGATCGCTCGCGGGCGGTTCCAACACGATCAACTGGTCGCAGCCGACGCCGGCATGACGGTCGGCGATGGCGCGCGCCTGGCGCGCGCCGATCGCGATCGGGGCCGCGCGCGCGTCGAGCACGACGAAGTCGTTGCCGAGGCCGTGCATCTTGGTGAAGGAAAGCCCGTCCATGGTGGGTTTAATTAGGCATCGGCGGCCCCGAAGTCCACCGCTTTCCGGGCTTCAGATCCCCAGGGCTTTGCGGTTCCCGGCCAGGAACCGGGCCATGTGGAAGCGCGCCTGGGCCGGTTCGTACAGATAATCGCGGCCGACCGGGCAGGCCCGCCGGGCGCGGCAGCCGAGGCCGACGCAATCCTCGCCCGCCGGGCCGACGAGATGGCGGATGCAGGCGGGCACGTCGTAGCGTCGGCCGTCGAAGGCGCCCACGGGACACGACGTAAGGCAGGGCTTCTCGGCGCAGGTTTCGCATGGGCTCGGCCGCGCGTCCCGGGGCGGCGGGTCGAAGGCTTCTTTAAAGGCGAACGCGCCCCGGTAGGCGTGCCAGAGGCCATAATCCGGGTGAATCATCGGCCCCATGGGCGACGGAAACACCGCTTCCGCCCGCTGGGCCCAGCGCAGGAACGGCAGGAATCCGCCCGTCGGGGCTGGGTAAAACGGGAAATAAGCCTTCGCGCCCAAGGCCTTGGCCACCGGATCGAGGACCCGCCGAGTCCAGCGGTCGAGCGGATGGTCGGGGGCATGCGGCCCGGCGGCGGCGAACGCCCGCCACATGGCGGGCCCGGCGTTGCCGATCACCACCAAGGTCCCGACATTATCCATGTCCGGCACCCCGTCCTCGGGCCCGGGACGAAAGGCACCCCGGGCGATCAGGCCGGTACGGGCGACGGCGTCGGTAACGGTCGGAAAATCCATGCCGGACTGTTAGGCGGCAGCGGCAGAAGGGTCAAGCACGGCTCGGTTCCGATAGGTTCCCGATTGTGTTAATTTCGGTGGTATCGGGGTAGAGAGCCGGCAGGCCTAGAGTTACCCGCCATTTTATCCAAAGGGAGCACAAACGGGACTGGGATATCCAAATGTATCATCGTCGTTCATTCTGCCTGGGGCTGACGAGCCTCGCCGCCGGCACGACGCTGGCCGGCCTGTCCGGTTTCGCCTTCGCGGCACGGTCGAAATTTCCCAAGATT